>CAYNQM010000050.1:0-16908 GCA_964399275.1 uncultured Haladaptatus sp. | reverse complement strand
GAGACGCTCCGGTTCGACGATTGGAAGGTCTTCTTCGATGGCCTCGTTAACCAACTCGCGGCGCTGTTTGACCGTCTGCATGACGAGTTCTTCGCGTGATTCCGTGCTCGCGTCTGTCATATCAATCGACAAGCTGGATGAGATTGCCGTTTCGCGTAGCGTGGAGGTCTCGACCGAGGCGGTAGCCTTGGCTCTCACAGAGGTCCACATACGGCGCGTAGCCCTTCATGTTCTGGTGGGCCGGGATGACGTGTTTGGGTTCGAGCGCGTCCAACATCTCGTAATGGCCTTCCTCACGGAGGTGGCCGGAAACGTGCACGTCGTCGTAAATCCGTGCGCCCTGCATCTTCAGGAGGCGCTCGGACTGGTAGCGCTGTCCTTCGTTTGTCGGTTCCGGAATGACGCGCGCGGAGAAGACGACTTTGTCGCCGTCTTCCAGTTGGTACGGCGTCTCGCCGCGACCCATCCGGGTCAACATCGCGCGCGGCTCTCCCTGGTGGCCGGTGACGATAGGAAGGTAGTTCTCCTTTCCTTCCTTCATGATGCGCTTGAACGTTCGGTCAACCGACTTGCGGTGGCCGAACATGCCCATGTCCTCGGGGAAGTCCACGAAGTTCAGGCGTTCCGCGGTACCCGAGTACTTCTCCATCGAGCGTCCGAGCAGGACGGGCGTGCGGTCGATGTCCTGTGCGAACTCGACCAAACTCTTCACGCGGGCGATGTGGCTGGAGAATGTCGTCGCCACGATGCCGCCGTCGTAATCTTGGATGCTGTACAGCACGTCTTTCAGGTGACGGCGAGCGACCGATTCGCTCGGCGTGCGGCCCTTTCGACCCGCGTTCGTACAGTCCTCGATGTACGCGAGGACGCCATTGCCTTCGCGTCCGATTTCGCGGAATCGCTTCATGTCGATGGGGTCGCCGAGAACCGGCGAGTGATCCATGCGCTTGTCGAGACCGTAGACGATAGCACCCTCGGGGGTGTGAACTACGGGGTTGATAGCGTCGATGATGGAGTGCGTGACGTTGACGAACTCCAGTTCGACCTCGTCGCTCAACTGCATCGTCTCGCCCGCTTCCATCTTCTGGAGGTCGTTTTCGACTCCGAACTTCTCCTCGCTCTGAATCTGCTGTTTCACCAGTTCGATGGTGAACGGCGAGGCGACGATTGGCGCGTTGTACCGATGCGCCAGTTTGCTAATCGCGCCGATGTGGTCAAGGTGACCGTGGGTCGGGACGATTGCTTTCACGTCGCCTTCGAGGTCCGACATGACCCGGTCGTCCGGGATTGCGCCCATGTCGATGAGGTCGAGGCTGTGGAGTTTTTCTGTCTCAACGTTGTCGTGGAGGAGCACCTTCGACAGGTTCAGTCCCATGTCGAAGATGACCACGTCGTCGCCTGCGCGCACGGCAGTCATCTGCCGTCCGACTTCTTCGTAGCCGCCAATGGTTGCGATTTCGATTTCCATAGTTGTTTTTCCTCTAGCATTGAAACGCCACGCCGCGTGACGATTGCGTTGCTCACTGAAATCCTCGCGGGGGCCGCGAGCGTCAGACCCCGGCGTCTTACAGCGCGTCGGTCTGGCACTCGCGCGCGGCGGAGGCCGCACACCCGCGAGTTGCCCAGTCTATGCCCCTGTACGCCCCCCGGTAATAAAAACTGCCGGGATTACGTTCTGTGCGAGCAGTTGACTCCAGTCGTTTGGGGTCGTGAGGACTCTTCTTTCCCGGAGTGGTAGTTGCTGCGATGAAACAAACGGCAGGCAGTTCGGTTGGTGTGAAGTTGTCGCTTAAAGTGATCCGAACTGATGTAGACGTGTCGCTACAGACAGTTCGAATTGGTACAGACTTATCGCTAGCTACGGCCGACTCCAATCATACCGCACCCGCCACCGCACCGTGAGAGCCACGCCCTCCCCAACCGACTGCGCTCCTCACTTCGTTCCGGTGCCTGCGAGCCACGGTCGCAGGTCAGCGAGACGCATCGCGTCTCGCAAGCCTCATCCCTCGCGCGACTCCGGCGATGGCGTCTCGGACGTAAAGTCCTCGACGCCACGCCAGCGCGCGCCACATGGAAAATCCAAATATCTCGGACTATCACGACCCACCCGGCGCGCGAGTAACGCGCGAGGGACGACTGAGTGGTGTTCTCGTGAGTGACGCAGGAGCGAACGAGAACTCGGACGAGGGAACCTCGTCCGAAGCGAAGGAGGAGGATGGGGAGGGTCGGAGTGCGGTGCGGTATTCGGAGTCGGAAATAGCTAGCGACACCTCGGTCACTGTCCGTAGCGACAACAGAAGGTACACAAACCTCCACCCGATACCCCAACCATGGCTGAAATCGACGTGGAGGCCGTCGAGCGAATCGAGGAGGCGGACGTACCGTCGGGCATCGATGCCCCGGAGTACGTCCTGTACGGTGGCAAGGGTGGCGTCGGGAAGACGACGATGGCCGCCGCGACGGGACTCGCCAGCGCGCGCGATGGCACCCGAACGCTGGTCGTTTCGACCGACCCGGCGCACTCACTGTCGGACACCTTCGAGCGCGACATCCCCGCCGAAGCGACGCGAATCCGGGAGGAAATTCCGCTGTTCGCCGCGGAAATCGACCCCGACGCGGCGCTGGAAGATCAAACCGGAATGCTCGGCGAGGGAAGTCCGCTCGGGGGCATGCTCGGCGAGGAGGACGACGGGCCGATGGCGTCCCTGCTCGGCGGGGCGATGCCGGGGGCGGACGAGGCCGCCGCGATGCAGAAACTCATCGAATTTCTGGATGACGACCGATTCGACCGCGTGGTCGTGGACACCGCGCCGACGGGACACACCCTTCGACTGCTGGAACTACCGGAAATCATGGACTCGATGGTCGGGCGCATGGTGTCGCTCCGCCAGCGACTGCAGGGCATGATGGACGGCGTGAAGGATATGTTCGGCGGCGGGGCCGACCCGAAGGAAGGGATCGACGACCTCGAAGCGATGAAAGCCCAAATCGAGCGCCTTCGGACGACGCTCCGCGACCCCGCCCAGACCGACTTCCGGGTCGTCATGATTCCCGAGGAGATGAGCGTTTTCGAGTCCAAGCGCCTCCTCTCGCAACTGGAGGAGTTCGACATCCCCGTCGGCACCGTCGTCGTCAATCGCGTGATGGAGAACCTAGCGGACGTGACGCCAGTGGTCGATTCGAGCCAGTTCGTCACGCCGAACCTCGATGGCTGTGAGTTCTGTCAACAGCGATGGGA
Source organism: uncultured Haladaptatus sp. (assembly GCA_964399275.1). Classification (GTDB taxonomy): domain Archaea; phylum Halobacteriota; class Halobacteria; order Halobacteriales; family Haladaptataceae; genus Haladaptatus. The sequence continues at coordinate 13,670 of CAYNQM010000050.1, read as the reverse complement.
GGTTCAGCAGGGCGCGCTCCGAGAAGCCCAAGACCTGTTCCGCGGTCACACCATCAAGCGCGTTCCCCTGTTCGCCGACGAGGTGCGAGGAGAGGAGATGTTGCGCGTCGTCGCGGCCTGTCTGGACTGATTACTCGACGACCAGTACGCGCAAATCGTTCACGTTGGTTCCCGTCGCGCCGGTTTCGACCAGCGCGCCGACCGAATCGAGAACTGGGTACGCGTCGTTGTTCCGTAGTCCTTCCTCGCCGTCTTCGACCGAGAGTTCTGCATCCACGAGCGCGCCAGCGACGTCCGTGCTTCCGTCCTTTCCGTCGGTATCGACGCTGGCAACCGTGATTTTCGCCCCCGAATCGAGTTCGAGGGCGGCCCCCAGCGCAAACTCAAGATTCGGGCCACCGGTGCCGTCGCCCCGAACCGTTACGGTCGTCTCGCCACCCGACAGGAGGACTGCGGGCGCGGGAATCGGGTTTCCTGTCTCCCGCATTTCCTCCGCGATGGCGACGTGCGTGACTGCCGATTCTCGCGCTTCGCCCCGAACACGCGAGGAGAGAATCGCTGCGTCGTAGCCGCGCTTCTCGGCGACTCGGCGACCTGCCCGAAGTGCGGTGAAATTGTTCGCCAGTACGTGGTTCGTGACGGATTCGAAAACTGAATCGCCCTCGTCGGGCGTCTCGGTAAGTTTTCCGTCAGCACCGCGTTCCAGTCGCTTTCGGATTTCGGAGTCTTCCCCCGACACGTCGTAGCGATCGAGAACCGTCAGCGCGTCCGAAAACGTCGTCTCGTCGGGTGCGGTCGGCCCGCTTCCGATGACGCCGAGGTCGTCGCCGGTCACGTCGCTGAACAGCAGACCGACGACGGTTGCGGGCGACGCAGTTCGGGCGAACTGCCCGCCCTTCAGCGCCGAGCAGTGCTTTCTGACCGCGTTGATGTCCTCGATGTCCGCTCCCGAATCGAGCAGGTCGCGGGTCGCCCCCTGCAAGTCGCTCACGGAAATTCCGTCGGCAGGTGCGGGCAAGAGCGCGCTCGCGCCGCCCGTGACGACGGCGAAGACGAGCGTGGATTCGCCCGCGGAGTCGGCAAGTTCGAGAACCCGCCGGGTGCTCTCGACGCCCTCCTCACTCGGAACTGGGTGGTCGCCCGGCAGTACGTCGATTCGGTCGGTCTCCTCCGGGTCGTTGGTGACGACCGCGCCCCGGTCAAGTCGGTCGCCGAGAAGCGATTCCAGCGCGACCGCGACCTGCGCCGAGGCTTTTCCACCGCCGACCACCAACAGTTCGTCGTACTCCGAGAGGTCGTAGTTCGACTCCCCGATTCGAAGCGTCTCTCCGTCGAGGGCCAACTGCTCCCGGACGACGGTTCGCGGGTGGGCCGCCTCGATTCCGGCCTCGATACACGACAGTGCGGTTTCGCGGGCGAACGTCGTGGCGAGTTCCTCCCGGTCGTCTATCATCCCAAGAACTTTTTCGTCCAGTCGCTGGTCGTGAGTCCGGACACCGTTCCGTACAGTTTGTCGAGCCACGCCGCCGGAAGGATGCGTCCGTAGTTGGTCAGTTCCGCGACGGTGCCGACGGGATACCGAGCTTTCGGATGCTGGACGTTCGCCGAATCGAGGATGGTGTCGGCGACCTCCTTTGGGTGAACCGCGCCGGGCATTCCGCCGTCGATTGCCTGCCTGTCGCCGTACATCTCGTAGAACCGTTCGTAGGAACCCGAGCGTTCGACGCCTTCGATTTCGTCGTTCGCGCGGTCGTAGAACTCGGTGTCAACCGGGCCGGGTTCGACCAGCACTACGTCTACGTCGTACTCCTCGACTTCCGGACGGAGCGCGTCCGAAATACCCTCCAGCGCGAACTTCGACCCACTGTAGATTCCCATGCCGGGGATGGCGATGCGCCCAATGGAACTGGAGACGTTGACGATTGTTCCTTTACCGCGTTCTCGCATGTGGGGAAGAACTTCCCGGGCGAGTCGAAGTGGTCCGTAGACGTTCACGTCGAACTGCGCGTGAACCTGCTCTATCGGTACGTCCTCGACCGGACCGGGTTGAGCGTAGCCCGCGTTGTTGACGAGGCAGTCGATGTGGCCGTGCTCGTCCACGATTTTGGAGACGACGCGCTCCACGTCGTCGTCCTCGGTCACGTCGAGGGTGGCGATGTTGCATCCCTTGTCGCCCAGCGTCTCGATGTCGGCCGGATTACGCGCGGTGGCGTACACTTCCCATCCATCTGCGAGGAAGGAGAGGGCGGTTTCCCGGCCGATTCCCGACGAGCAACCCGTAATCAGCACAGTCTCAGTCATGGGGTTTCCTTCGAACGGGGGTGGCTAAGAACCAACGGTTTCCTTCACCTCGCCGGCGTAGGCATCCGCGCGCCGCGTCGGTTCCGGCAGTTTGTAGCCAGCGCAGAGTCGCCAGACGAGGTCAGCCGTCGTCTCGGCACCGACGCGATGGCCGGGACTGACGTACAACGGATTGACGTGGCGCTTCTCGGGATTGTCGTACTGCCGCGACTGGAGCGCGTAGCCGATGACGGTTCCATCGGGCGCGCTGACGCGCTCGTTCGCGAGGACGGGAACGCGCTCGCCTGCCGACAAATGGCCCTGTATCGGGTCGCGCAGTTTACCACAAAGCAAGTTTTTGGCGACGCCGATCGCGGGCAGGTCGAGCATGACGCCGACGTGGGTTGCGATACCGGCCTGTCGAAAGTGGATGCGTCCGCTTCCGTCCACGATTGCGAGGTCGGGTTCGACCGTCAGTTGCTCGAAGGCCCGCAAAATCGCGGTTCCCTCGCGGAACGACAGCAGTCCGGGGATGTACGGAATTTCGGTTTCGACCACCGCGTGTGTACGCTCCACGACCTCTCCGTCGCGGGCCGCGACGATGGCGCTCACTGCTTTCTCACCGACGAACGCTTGGTCAAAGCCGACGACGACAGGCGCGTCATCGTCGGCTTCGTGGTCACTGCCATCCCCGGTCGGCAGTTGCGTTTGCGCATCGTCACCGGGCCCGGCACGAACGCTCTCGGGGACGAAGCCGAACTCATCCTCGAAAATCGCCGTCTCCGCCACTCCGTGTTGGAGTTCCTCCATCTCCTCGCGCGAGAGCGAGGCGTCCGGCGCGAATTCGGGGTGAACGACGCGCATCAGAACCGGCGACCGCCCATTCCACCGCGGCCGCCCCCGCCGAATTCGAGTTGCTTGGGCGCGCTTTCTCCTTCCTTTTTCAGTTTTGCGCCGTAAAGCAGGCCGAGACCGAGACCCGTCAGGTGGGCCAGTTGTGCGACCCCGCCCGCGCCGATTCCGCCCAGGACGCTGGTGAACGCCGAGTAGATGGCGAACGCGAGGGTAGCGAGCCAGAGCGGCATCGGGAGGATGAAGTACAGATAGATGCGGAGGCTGGGGTTCAACACCGTCAGGACGCCCATGACCGCCGCAATCGCACCGCTCGCGCCGAGGACTGGAACCAAGACGCCCGGTTCGGTCAGGATGGTCGCGCCGACCTGCGCGAGTCCGGAGAGCGCGCCCGTCACCAGGAATAGGGCGGTGAACTTCTTGCTTCCGATCCGTCGCTCCACGACGGGGCCGAAGAAGTACAGCACGATGCTGTTCACCGCGATGTGGCCGAATCCACCGTGGGCGAAGATGGACGTGAACCACGTCCAGACGTAAAGCGGGTGTTCGGTCGTCAGCGTGAACAGTGCGAACCATCGCGGATCGAGACTGCCCGGTGACGGCGGCGTAATCCCGAACAGAATCGGCGCGATGCCGTACTGCACGAGGAACGTCAGCCACATCAGACCGAGGAAAACGAACGTCATGTTCCCGCGGAAGTAGGCCAACGGCCCACCAGGGCCGGTGTTCATTCCGAACGTACTGCTTCGACCCTGCTGATCTACGCTGTCGTCGAAGCCGCTGTCGAAGACTCCTTTCGGGTCGTTCCACTCGTTCAACCCCGGACAGGAATGGTTTTCCGGAAGACGGTGGTCGCCACAGAACGTGTTACCGCACATCCGGCATTTGTACGGCATGTTCTCGTGTTGCCCACACTCGTCGCATTGCGCCATTGTTCCGACTTTTGAACCGACAAGGCAAATGGGTTTGGGTGAGCGTGTTGTCCGAGGGTCTCGCGCGCTCGACCGGCGGATTTACTCGGGGTTCCGTCCGCCGTAGACCGCGAAATTGTAATATTGCCAAATAGATGTGACCGAATCGAATCCTGACTCGCGGAGCCACACTAGTTGGTCGGTGAGCGTGTCGGGGTCGTCGTAGTCGTCGCTGGCCTGCCAGCGGTTCATGAACTCCTCTTCTTCCCACCCTTTCGAACGAACCCAGTTTTTAATCATGGCGTCCGAGCGGGATTCCAGGTGCGGCGCGTCGAACCGAACCACGTCGCCGTTGACGAACCAGCCGCCGGGGACGAGCACGTCGGCGAGCGATTCGAAGAGGGTGCGCTTTTCCGCCGAGGAGAGGTGGTGGACGGCGAGCGACGAGATGACGAGGTCGAACTCCCCGTCGTCGGGGTAGTCGTCCGGAAACGCTCCCTGCTCGATTTGGACGCGGTCGCCGAACGTCTCCAGTTTGCGCTCGGCCTCGGAGAGCATCCGCTCGCTGTGGTCGACCGCGAGGACGGTGCTCTCGGGGAAGCGAGTCAGCAGTTTCGACGTGAGTTCTCCCGTCCCCGCCCCGAGTTCGAGGACGCGAACCTCGTCGTTGCGTTCCTGTGGCGGGGCGTTCAAAATCGTATCGTGGAGTTCGTCGTAACGCGGAACGATGGCCTCGATACCAGGGTCGTAGACGCGAGAGTCCTCGAACACTTCTCCGGGTTTCTTCATGAATCCCGTTAGCCGTCGAGCGGGTAATGCTTTTTCGCGGTTCATTCACGCCCCGGTATTTTATTCGCCCGGCGCATAGGGCAGGAGGTTTTTGCTCCCGCAACGACGAGTATCGGGCGTGAAAGAGTACGAGCGCAAGGGACTACTGGAACGCGTCGGACGCGAAGGCGCGACCGTCGGCGCGTCCATCCCGGAGACGATTACGGTGCAAGGACAGGACATCAACCTGCGCGAGTTCGTCTTCGAAATCAAGCGACGAGAGACGATTCCGTCGGGCGAACGCGACCGTGTGGAGCAGGCGAAGACGAATCTGCGCCGGGAACGACTCCAGCGAAAACAGCGACTCGAAGAGGAGGACATCTCCTTCGAAGAGGGCGAGCAGTTAGTCGAGAGCGTCATCGGCATCGACCGCGCGCTAAACGCACTGGAGAGCCTCGGCGCGACGGATCTGGAAGCTGAGGAACGGGCGAAGGAGACCGCCGACCAGAAGCGGTGGATGTCGTTCCTCCAGAAGGCACTGGGCAACAAAGACGCCAGCAAAAAACGCTCAGGACTATGACTCGAAACGCCGAAGTCGCTGACCTGTTCGACGAGTACGCCGACTTGCTCGAAGCGCAGGACGTAGCGTACAAACCGCAGTCGTATCGCCGGGCCGCCGACAACATCCGCGACCATCCGGAAGACATCGAGGTGTTGGCCAGCGAGGGAGCGGACGCCGTCAGTCGGATTCCGCAGGTCGGCGACTCCATCGCCGGAAAGGTGGTCGAATACTTCGAGACGGGCGAAATCGAGGAACTGGAGGAAGAACGCGCCACCCTTCCCGTCCAGATGGAGGAACTGACGCGCGTCGAAGGCGTCGGCCCGAAGACGGTCGGAACCCTCTATCACGAACTCGGCGTCCAGACGCTGGACGATTTGGAGGAGGCCGCCCGCAACGAGCAAATTCGGGAAGTATCGGGATTCGGCCCAAAAACGGAACAGAACATCGTAGAGGGCATCGAGTTCGCCCGAACGGTTCGCGGTCGGGAGCTACTCGGAAACGCCCGGCCCGTCGGCGAACAGGTGCTCGCGTTTTTCGACGACGTGCCGACGGTCGGACGCTGTGAACTCGCGGGTTCGCTTCGACGCTGGCGCGAAACCATCGGCGACGTGGACGTGCTGGCAGAGAGCGAGGACAAACAGACCGTCGTGGACGCGTTCACCGACTGGGGGCGCGCGACGGATGTCATCGAAGCGGGCACCGACAAAGCCGCGATTCGCGTCTCGGACGTTCGAATCGACCTCCGGGTCGTGGTCCCCGAGGAGTTCGGGAGCGCGCTCCAGTATTTCACGGGGAACAAGAACCACAACATCACCCTCCGAAACCACGCCATCGAGCGCGATCTGAAGGTGAATGAGTACGGCGTGTTCGACGTCTCCGAGCTTGACTCGGATGGCTCGTCGGACTCGTCCGACGGTGTAAGCGAGGTTGACGACCCGGATTCGGGTCAGCGAGTCGGCGAGCGAATCGCAGGTAAAACCGAGGAAAGCATGTACGATGCCCTCGGCCTGCCGTGGATTGCCCCCGAGATGCGCGAGGACAACGGCGAAATCGACGCGGCCCTCGCGGGGGACCTCCCCGACCTCATCGACGCCGACGACGTTCGCGGCGACCTCCACCTCCACACCGACTGGTCGGACGGGAACGATACCATCTCGGAGATGGTCGAGGGCGCAGTCGAGTTCGGCCACGACTACATCGCCATCTCCGACCACGCCACCGGGCCGGGAATGGTCGGCGGCGTCGGACTGGACGACGACGAACTCAGAGAGCAGATGGAAGAAGTTCGGTCGGTCGCCGAGGACGCCCCGATCGACGTATTCACCGGCGTCGAGGCAAACATCGACGCCGACGGCGAAATCAGCGTCGCCGACGACGTGCTGGCGGAGTTGGACATCGTCGTAGCGTCCCCGCATAGCGGACTAAACGGTGACGCCACCGAACGCCTAATTCGGGCCATCGAACACCCGAGCGTCGATATTCTGGGCCATCCGAGCGGTCGCCTCATCAACCAGCGCCCCGGCGTGGACTTCGACGTGCGCGAGGTGTCGAGGGCGGCAGTCGAAAACGACGTTGCGCTCGAAATCAACAGCAATCCGCACCGACTCGACCTGTGGGGGTCGGCAGTGCAGGTCGCCGTTGAAGAGGGTGCGACCATCGCAATCGACACGGACGCCCACAGTCCGGCGGAGTACCGGAACGTCCGGTACGGCGTCCACACCGCCCGGCGAGGCTGGGCGGAGTCGGCGGATGTGCTCACCACGTGGTCGCCGGAGGACGTCCGCGACTTCTTCCACTGATGCACTCCGACGCTCCGGCACGTTCGGCGCTGTTTCTCGACGTAATGTTGGGTAAACTCGCAACGTACCTCCGAATGTGCGGGTACGACACGGCCTACGCGCTGGACAGGGGCGTGGAGGACGACGACCGAATTTTGGAACTGGCCCGCGGGGAAGGGAGAACGCTCGTGACGCGGGACGAGGAACTGGCGGCGCGCAGGCAAGACTCGGTTCTACTTCGGTCTCTCGACGTGACCGACCAACTGTGCGAACTCCGGAACTGCGACTTCGACCTGTCGCTGTCCGATCCTGTTCGGTGTTCCGACTGCAACGGGCAGTTGGTGCGTGACGATGGCGAATCGCCCGAGTACGCGCCCGACGACGAGCAAGTCTGGCGGTGTGAGGACTGCAAAAAGCGGTTTTGGAAGGGAAGTCACTGGGAGTCGGTCGAACGAACGCTGGAAAAGCTCTAGCTCAACGATTCGACTGCCACTGATCGCAGGCGTCCATGTCGGTCATTCGCTGGTCGTGCAAGCCGCAGTAAGGAGTCATTCCGGAGTCAGTGCGGACGTAATCGAAGTGGGCGCAGTTGCCACAGTACACGTCAGTCGCGCCTGCGTCGGCGGACGTTTGCGCCGAGTTCGAATTCACGGGAGCGGTGATTTCGGTGTCCGTCGCGCCGCCGTCGCTGACGGCGTCGGTGTCGGAGGGGTTGCCGAAGACGCCGACGCTTCCCATTCCGCGCTCGGGTTCGACTTCGACGATTTTCGTCTCGCCCTTTCGCGTGACATCCATCGTGACGGTGCCGCCGGGGTCGTTGCGCGTCTTGAAGTTCGCGACGGCGACGAACAGACAGCAGAACGTCGTGATGAGACCGACGAAGTAAACGGTGACAACCGGGAGAGTGAGATGTTCGCCGTGTCCGCGCCAGTGGAGCGGATAGGCGTACCAGAACATCGCAACGCCGAGGACGGTGATGCTCGACCCGATGGCGGCTGCCGCGCGGATGCGGTTGCTCGTTGCGGGGAGGACAGTGAAAATACCGACGAACACGGCAGGAACGCCCAGACCGGCGGTGATTCCTGCGATTTTTAACGACTCGTACTGACCGAACCCAGCCCCCCTGAAGATGTTCGTCGTTGCGGCGAGGATACCGACGACGACGAGGAGCGACCCGGCGAGGAAGAGGCCGACACCGAGGAAGAGGCGTCGCGGGCGCTTTTTGACCCCGTCGCGCCCTTGGTAGGTATCCCCGAGGCTTGTCATGTGTCCGTCATTGAAGCCCTGCTACTAAACAACTGCGTCAGACTATTGTCACTAGGGTGAATTGTTGTGGGGATAACGGACGAAAAAGAACGGACGAAATCGATGCAAATACGAGTCGGTTTTTGACTGATTTCTGAACAACACCGACGACGCGCCAGCAATCGACAGGGGACGACCATCCGCGAGCAAACCATTCGACGACCGAAGGGAGGAGGGCCGTGCTTTTAGTCGAGCTTTTACAGCGAATACGAGAGAGCGAAGCTCTCGTTCCTTCACGGGCGATGCGTGAAGAAGCCATCAGGAACGGCATGATCGCCATACCCGCTAGCGACCATCTTAAAAGGTCGTAGTCAAAAGGTCGTGTCGAAAAGCATAATCCCCGTGCTGTCAAACGCCTCGGTATGGCTGACGAGAACGAGGACGAGAGTCCCGCTGTCGAACTCGGCGACCGCGACCCTGTGGAGGGGGCACCGCTTGCACGGATTTCGGCCCGACTGTTCTGGCCAATCCAGAAGAGCGAAGTCGTCCGAAAACAGGGCGACCAGACGATTCGAACGTCGGATGGACCGCAATCGCTAGCCGACCTGCTGGAGGACGTAGACGAGACCTACTTCCAATCGGAACACGAGTTCATGGCGAACCTGCGAGAGGTCATCGGTAGTGGCCCCGTCCCGACCGCTGACGATTCGTGACCGTCTCCCAGTCGGTCGAAGAGCGAACGTTCGGACTGACGTGGGTGCAGTTGTCGCTCCTCGTCGGTGCACTGCTGACCGTCGCGTGGTCGTGGTGGGACGTTCCGGGCGACAACTTGAACGCGCGGCTCGTTCGTGATACGACGCTCTACATCGTCATTCCAGGCGTGCTGGCCGTCACCCACGGACGACACCTCGGCTATCGAGTAGACCGGCGAGCGATTCGCAACAGTCTCGTTCTGGCCGCGTTCGTGATTCCTTTCTACGTCGTCGGTTCGGCGCTCCCCTCGATTCGCGCCTACTACCCGATGTGGGGCGCGTCGGCCGAACTCGGAAGTTTTCTTCCGCACGCAGTCAAGCAGTTCGTCGTCGTTCTCGCCGCCGAGACGTACTACCGGGGCCTGCTCTGCGTCGGCGTTCGGAAAATCGGCTTCAAGAGCGTGTTCATCAGCCCTATCGTCTACGCCTTTCATCACCTCGGCAAGCCACCGATAGAACTGATGCTTTCGGGACCGACGGACGTGCTGTTCGGTGCGGTCGATTACGACGCCGACTCGCTTCTCCCCTCAGTCGTCGCGCACGGACTCGGACTCATTCTTCTCGACTGGCTGGTGCTCCACGAGCCAATCGTTCGTCCTGAAACCGTGCTCGACTGGCTGTCGTGGCTTCCGATTCCGTTGTGACGAGCAACCCTCCCGACCACCGTCAACTCACCCGGAACTTTAAATCAGATGCCGGAACCACTGTCTGACGAGGAATGTTTCACGTGGTCGAGCGGGTCGAAGACGAAGTCCCTCCGATGGTCGCGCTCGCGATCGCCGTCGTCGCGGTTAGCACGAGCGCGATTCTCATCGAACTCAGCCACGCGCCCAGCATCATCAAGGCGTTCTATCGAGTTCTCTTCACGACGCTTCTGCTCGCTCCGCTCGCCGTCACGCGCTACCGAGACGACCTTCGAACCATTTCGCGCCGGGATCTGCTCGTCGCGCTCGTCACCGGTGGCGCGCTCGCAGTTCATTTCGTTACGTGGTTCGAGAGTTTGGAGTGGACGACCGTCGCCGCTTCCGTGACGCTCGTGCAGTCTCAACCGCTGTTCGTCGCGTTCGGCGCGTGGGCGCTGTTGGACGAGCGCGTCACTCGTCGGACGATGGTCGGCATCGCCATCGCACTCGTCGGAATGGTCGGAATGTCGTTCGGCGGTCTCATCTCCGGCGCCGCGGTCGCCGGACAGCGACCGCTCTACGGCAACGCGCTCGCAGTCGTCGGCGCAATTGCGGCGGCGGGATACGTTCTGGCGGGGCGGTCGCTCCGCCAGCGCGTCTCGCTCATCCCCTACGTTACCATCGTGTACGGCGTCTGTACTGTCGCTCTGTTCGGCGTCGCCCTGACGAGTGATGCGACGGTCGCGCTTACCGCCTATCCGCCGACCGAATGGCTCCTGTTCCTCGGGATGGCGGTCGGACCGGGCATCTTCGGCCACACGGTCATCAACTGGTCGCTGAAGTACGTCGAATCGAGCGTCGTCAGCGTCTCGCTCCTCGGCGAACCCGTCGGAAGCACACTGCTCGCGCTCGTCTTGCTTCAACAAGTTCCGGGCATCGCTACCGTGATCGGTGGGCTCGTCGTCCTCGGCGGCATCTACGTCACTTCGACCGCAAATGGCGACGAGTCAGTAGAACCGGAGCAGAACGCGGAAAAAGCGAACGCGAGTCAGTAGTCCGGGCGTTCTTCGTACTCGATTGGGTCGTGGACGCCGACGTTCAGGAACGCCTGCAACCGGAATGCACAGGCGTCACAGGTACCACAGGCGGGCTCCGCTTCCCGGTAGCAACTCCACGTCAGTTCGTAGGGAACACCGAGTTCGACCCCGCGCTCGGCGATGTCCGTCTTGCTCCACTCGACGAACGGCGCGACGAGTTCGATGGTCGTGTCGTCTTTTGTCCCGACGTTCACGACCTGCTGGAACGCCTCGAAAAATGCGGGTCTACAGTCCGGATAGCCGGAAAAGTCCTCGCTGTGCGCGCCGATGAACACGGCGTCGCAGTCGTTCGCTTCCGCACAGGATACCGCCATCGAGAGGAGGTTCGCGTTCCGGAACGGAACGTAGGTATTGGGCACGTCGTCGCTGTCCAAATCCGCGTCCTCGACGGCCATCCCGTCGTCCGTGAGACTTGACCCGCCGATGGTGGCGAGGTGGCTCGTTTCGACGTGGAGGAACTCGGCGTCGAGTTCGTCGGCCTGCCGTTTCGCGCAGTCGAACTCTTTCCCCTCGGTTCGCTGGCCATAGGAGGTGTGCATGAAGTACGGTTGGTACCCTCGCTCGCGGGCTTCGTAGGCCGCCGTCGCGCTATCCATTCCACCGGAGGCGAGGATTACGGCTCGGTTCGTGGTCGGTTCGTCGCCGGTCGGTTCGTCGTCGGTCAGGTCGTCAGTGGTCGTCTCTCGGGTCATGATTCAGGTTCCGGGTGCGTCATTCCAGAGGTCAACGTGCAGTCGTGGTGTGTATCGGTAGCCGTACTCCATCGCCATCTGTGCGACTTGTTCTCGGGTTTCGTCTAATCGCTCGCGGGTCGCTCCTTCCGGCATCAAGAGCACGTCGCTGTCGTGGAGTGGTTCGTCTGCGGCGTTACGAACGTCGGAGACGAGCGTCTCTACTTCTGCGAGGTCGGATGCGTCCGTGACGACGAACTTCAGTTGCGTCTCGTACGCGTCCACGAACTCGGCGAGCGCGTCCACGTCGATTCGGCGCTCCTCGTGGCGCTCGGCCCACTCGCCGTCGCCTTTCGGGTCGCGTTCGGCGGTCGGCGTCGAGGACGCGAGTTTCGGGCTGATGCTCGCTAAGTCGATAGCCGCGTCGGTGACAATCGTCCCGTTGGTCTCGACGGTCGTGTGGTAGCCTGCCTCCGCGAGGCGGTCGAGCAGGCGGGACGTTTCGTCGTGAACCAGCGGTTCGCCGCCCGTCACGACGACGTGATTTACGTCGTAGGACGCGACTTCGTCCACGATTTCGCCGAGCGCCATCCGAGCGTGAGTCGGCTCCCACGAGGTGTGATAGGAGTCACAGAACCAACAGCGGAGATTACAGCCGCTCGTCCGGACGAAGACGCTCGGCGTCCCCGCCAGTTTGCCCTCCCCCTGAAGCGAGTAGAACAACTCGTTGATAGGGAGCGAGGGGGCGTCGTCGCTCGTATCGTCGCTCACGTCTCCTTTCGTTCCCGCGTTCACGGGCATCGTTAGAGCGGGCCGCCACATAGTTCAGCGGTTTCGCTGACCTGCACGCCGACGTCGGAAACCGTCTCCGGAAGTTCCTCCCGGAGTCTACGTTCGAGTTCGAGGCTCATCACCTCCGCCGTCGGTGGCGCATCGAAGACGACGACGGCGTCCGAGTCCCCACTCTCCTCGAAGGCATCGATGAGCGGGTCGCCCGACTCCAGAAGGAAGCGATGATCCCACTCCGATATTATCCCAGTAATCTCTCCTTTGTCCACGATCCATCCTTCCTCGGTGAGTTCGCCAGTGACGGTAACTTCGATGTCGTAGTTGTGGCCGTGCGGTCGGCGGCATTTGCCGTCGTGGTGGAGCAGTCGATGGCCGGAACTGATGCGAATCGGACGGTCGCGTCCGATGTGGAGGGTTCGTTTTTGAGAAGATTCCAGTACAGACTCAGGCATATCCGAAGATTATCGAGCGAATACTTAACTGTGTCACTCCGGACTGGCGAGTGACTACAGCAGTCGCCGCAGGATTCGCAGCGGTAGCGTGATGATTGCGATGACGAGGTTGATGGCCGAGCGAAGCACCGACCGAATTGGTGCAAGTATCGAGAGCATGGTGCAGTTTTTACGAAAGAAGAGGGTGTGGATTGTGGTTGCAAATGCAAGCGGAACGTCGGAGGACGACGTCCGAATTGCGAGACGACCGGGAGATGGTTGACTGTTCATCTGCACGGCGGCGGTTCCGAGCAGAGAAGGCCTCGCGGAACGAATCCTCGAAATTTCCGGCGTCGTCAACGTTCGAGAACTGATGACCGGTCGGGGGAATCTACACGTCAAAGCGGTGAGCGAGGATACTGGCGACCTCTCGCGTATCGCATACGAGCTTTCGAACTACGGACTCGACATCGAAGAAGAAGACCTCGTCCAAAACGAACAGTTCCACCCCTACCACCAGTTTGGGCCGAACGACGAGAGAACGTCTCGATGACCGACCTTGTGAGCCTCTCCGGGGAAGCGGACATCGTCGAATTAGTCATTAGCACCGACGCACCCATCGCCAACAAGACGTTGAAAGAGGCGGGACAGGAAGGGATGATCGGCGACGAACTCCTCGTCATCGCCATCGAGCGCAACGATTCGGTGCTGACACCGAAGGGAAGCACCCGAATTCAACCGGACGATGTCGTCACCGTCTTCTCCCGAGAGGGAGTTTCCGAGGACGTTTTACAGGAGTTCATGGGAGAATGATAGTTGGGACGGAGTCGTTCACCAAACCCTCAGAAATACACATTTCGACGTTGTTCTCCGAGCGAAATGAGGAAAATGCTCCGTCAGGGATTCGAACC
>CAYNQM010000049.1:0-20655 GCA_964399275.1 uncultured Haladaptatus sp. | reverse complement strand
CGTTATCCTCGGCGAGGTGGTTGGCGAGGTTCGACCCGATAAATCCGGCACCGCCAGTCACAAGAATACGCTGATTGCGCATACGAAACGATGAGGCTAGAGGCGTGAAAAGATTTACCAAAAATGGTAATAATTTAACCAAAAGCACAAGCACTTTCTTAGTAGATTTTTTAACATCTTCTCACGTCTGAGGCCGTCGGCTTTCTGTAAAAATTGGATATCGGTGTGACGGCCACACGATTCACAAGCCTCCTCTCAGACAGACCAGTATATGGAAGAGCTTCCACAAATCGGACTCGGAACGTACGACAATACCGACCCAGAACAGTGTGTCGACACTGTTGTCGCCGCTTTGGAGATGGGGTATCGGCACATCGATACCGCTGAGGAGTACGATAACCAATCAGCCGTCGGTGACGGGTTCGAACAAGCCGATGTCGATCGAGAAGACGTGTTTTTGGCGACGAAAGTTTGGGACGACAGTCTCGCGTACGACGACGTGTTCTCAAGTACAGACGAGAGTCTCGACAAACTGGGTGTGGACAGCCTCGATCTACTGTACGTCCATTGGCCGCGAAATACCTACAGTGCGGAGGACACGCTTCCAGCGTTCGACGAACTACGTGACGACGGCACAATCGACCAGATCGGAGTGAGTAACTTCACGCCGGAACAACTGGACGAGGCGCGTGACACTCTCGACGCACCGATATTCGCGCACCAAGTAGAGATGCATCCGCTCCTTCAGCAGGAGAAGGTACACGAGTACGCTCAAAAGCACGACCACTGGATCGTCGCGTATTCGCCTATTGCACGCGGAAAAGTAACCGACGTAGAAGAGATTCGAGAAGTTGCGGAGAAACACGACGCCACGCCACATCAAGTGTCACTCGCGTGGCTCGCTACGAAAGAGAAGGTCGCCGCCATTCCGAAGACGTCGTCCATGGACCACTTGCAGACTAATTTTGAGGCACGGGAGATAGAACTCGATGACGAAGACGTAGCGAAGATCGACGGCATCGAGCGCGAAGAACGAATTGTCGACCCCGATGACGCCCCGTGGAATCAATAGGCTAACCACGGAGATGGCGTTCGTCATTTCACGCGCCGCATTATAGCATACCAACCCATCGTGAATCGGACTAATTCGAATCGCTCTATCGGGTTGTGCGGTGTTCCGTTGTGTATAGTTATTATCGACTATCCATATCGTTTATTTCCGTGAAGCGTTCGGACATTCCCCGGTCTGACTGCACAGGCCGCGAGGAAACACGACTGCCCGATCTCCCAGCAGTCTTCGATTGCCGTCGTATCGAAGACGCTTTTCGGCACGCTGAGCGTTATCCCGCGTGGGATTTGGGCGACGATTCGCAGGCCGTCGTCCACGCTCCCGGTCAGTACGGCCTTGTTCAGCACCTTCCGAAACGCGACCGCAGTCTCGCCGTAGGATTCCCGACGATCGGCGACCTTTCGGAGCATCGTCAGTCACTCGCGGTGTCACCGGAATCGATTCGACCGGATTTAAACGCGCTCGTGCACCGACTCAGTACACGAAGCGAGCGTCCTCACCAGCCCATCCCCGGATTGTCGGCGGCCTGCCGAACCCAGGACGCGACCTGCTCTTCGTCCAGCGTGTCCGTCTCCTTCAAATCCAGGGCCTGCCTCTCCGGACCAGTCCCGCTGGGCGGTTCCGGGTCGAGGTACGTTTCACACACGAATGACAGTTTCACGTGTTTCGAGAACGCACTGAATGACGCGAACCACCCCTGCTCCTCGACGCCGTAGAAGGGCTGGTGATACTTCACGGCGCGGCGCACATCGGGCAGTTCCTGTTCAATGATCTCGTCGAACTGTGTCGCAACCTCGCGCTTCCATCCCGGCAGCGCTGCAATGAACGCCTTCACTGCTGCCGATCCATCGGTATCGTCCTTCCTCCGCGCCGCCTGGTACCGTTTTTCCCGTTCCGCCCATTCCTCTTCCGTCGGAACCTGCTCCGGCAACTCGATTTCACCGAAGTCCTCGTCCGTGATGGTTTGCGCCCCTTCTCGGCCTGCTATCGCAGTTACGACCACGACCGTATCCGCCTCTTCTGTCTCTTCGGACGCAGAAAACAGGTCGAAGTCCAGCCGCAACGTCCCTCCTCGCCAGTGCCGAGCAAAGCCCACCCAGCCGTCGGGGTGCTCGTCCCGGGTGTCTTGCTCGACCCGGAACAGACCCATTAAGGCTGGAATGGCGTCGGCACCCCATTGGAGCCCCCTTTCCAAATCCGTGAACCGAACCCCGTCGTCGTGGTCGGCCTGGTAGTAGGGTGCTCTGATTGCTCGGTTCGCCATCACGAGTTCGGAAATCCGCTGGGCTGTCAGTGGGCCGGACGCGCTCATACTACCCAGTATGCGGTATGAGAGCATCAACATTTCCGCGGTTCACAGTAGTCATTACCCGCATCAGGGGCGAATCCGTTTATAAACATTTCCCCACAGTTGCTGTGCGGGCGACCATGCGCGCTACACTATCGTTGGCGACCCGAATTAGCGACCAAGGTGTGACGACGAAAATGATTGGAGAAGTCCGCGACTTGCGTATCGGGCGAGTACCGTTCCGAAACCGACGAACACACGTCCCGAAACGAGGCAGACGACGATGAGCCAACTGTTCGATACGCGGGTTCCGTGGAGCGTGCAGACCCGTGCGTTCGCACTGCGACACCTCCAGCAACTCGCACGGGACAAAATGATGCTGTTTCTGACGGTCGGGTGGCCCGTCCTCTGGTATTTCCTCACGATGAACTTCTTCGTCGAGGTGCCCGCCGGGACGGATCTCGGGCCGCTGAAGGCGGCCAACGGAATCAACTACGGATTGTTCGGTGCGTTCACCGTCACGGTCGCGCTGTTTTCCGGCGAATTCGCTCGCGACCTCGAACGCAACCGGTATCGAAAACTTCGGACGATGCCGATATCGCCGACGGCAGACCTCGCAGGCCGATTCGCGTCGGGGACGCTCCTCGGCATCGCGTCGTATCTCGTGACCGTCTCCGTCGCGTACATCGACGGTGCCGCCTTCCCCACGCTGGACGGGACGACGGGTGCCGTGCTCGCGCTGACGCTCGTCTCGTTTTGTCTCATCGCGATGGCGCTCTCGATGGTGGTCGCGCTGGTGATTACGAAACCCGAGCAGATGACGACCATCGCTATCGTCATCGTCCTCCTGGCGTACTTCGTCACCGGGTTCAACGGCACCTCGCCGGGGATGTTGGCCAACAGCGCCGAGATGGTGAACTACCTCCCGAACTCGCTGGCAACGCGAATGCAAATCGGCTACTGGATGGAAACGGCGGAACTGGCGTTCATGACGCCACCCGAGCCACCGACGTCAATCAAGTACGTCGGTCTCTTGGTGGGCTATGCGGGCGTTCTATTGACGACCTCTGTGCTCGTGATGCGACGGTTCGCCTACGGGAGTGAGTAAGGATGCACGAACCGACACCGTCGGAATCGGTCGTACAGGCATCGAACGTCCAGAAGCGATTCGGTAGTCAGGAAGCGCTCGCGGGAATCGATCTCTCGGTCGGTCGGGGAGAAATCGTCCTCGTGATGGGGCCGAACGGGGCGGGAAAGTCCGTCCTCATGTCGTGTCTCTCCGGGAGTGCCGAGCCGAGCAGTGGGCAGATTCGGCTCTTCGGCGACCGCTCGCCAAAAGACGCTCGACCGGGCGTCAGTACGATGTTTCAGGGGGCGATGGTTGACCCCGACCTCACGGGGCGCGAGAATCTCCGGTTCTACGAGGCGCTTCATCCCAATGGAACGGATAGCTGGCGCGATCTCGCACCACGATTAGAAATCGAAGCAGATCTCGACCGAGTCGTCAAGACGTATTCGGGCGGGATGCGGCGGAAAATCGAGATTGCGATTACGCTGACCCTCGACGTTCCGTTCTACATCCTGGACGAACCGACCATCGAACTCGACCTGGCTACGATTCGGGAACTCCACGACATGCTCCTCGGGATGCAAGACGAGGGGAAGACGATTCTCGTCACGAGCCACGCGCCACTGGACGCACAAATCGCGGATAGAATCGCCTTCCTCCGAGACGGTCGTATTATCGCCGACGACGCGCCGACCGAGATGCTCGACGAATTGCCGGACGTCCTTCGCGTTCGCGGGACGACTCTCTCGGACGAATACGTGTTGGGCGGCAAGCTGTTCCAGCGAGGCGACGAGATACGCGGCTTCCTCCGGGACGAAACCGACGTTGCGGACATCGACGCCGACGTGGGAGGAGGTGATTTGTTGGTGGACATCGACCGGCCATCGTACACGGACCTCTTCAACTACTACACGTACATCTACGAGAGACAGGTGGAGCCAGCAACCACGCCAATTAAGCACGGTTGAGGACTACTACGGGTACGAATTTCCAAGACTGAAGACGAACATCATGACGACGCAACTTTCTTCGAACGATAGCACGCTCTCGCGCTCGATGCGGGTGCTCGGGTCGCCCCTGCAGTTACAGACCTACAAGAATCTCCTCTATCTTCTCGCGATGTTCCCGCTGGGGATACTGTATTTCAACGTCTTGGTCGTCGGGTTCCTCACTGGCGTCTCGCTCCTCGTGATAGGCGTCGGAATCCTCATCGTCCTCCTCCTGTTCGTCATTACCGTCGAACTAGCGGGACTCGAACGCCACCTCGTGAGTGCGCTGTTGGCCGTCGATATGCCGATGACGAATCCGGACGCGACCGGGTCGCGTTGGGAGCGCACCAAACGACTCGTGACCGCATCCCAGACGTGGAAAGCCGTTGCGTACCTGCTGTCCGAGTTCGTCTACGGAACCATCACGTTCGGCCTCCTCGCGTCCGGATTCGCGACGTCGGTGAGCTTCATACTCGCACCGACCTACTACCGGAACGCACCGGTCGTGGCGTACTGGCCGCTTCCTTCCTCCAGTTTCACGTTCGACATTTTGTTCGGATGGGACTCGCTCCTCGTCGGGTTGACCACGACGTTCCGCCTCGGTTCGTGGCGAATCGAGACCCTGTTCGGCGCACTGCTCGTGTCCGCGCTCGGGGTCGCTCTATTGTGGCTATCGCTGTTGGTCGGAAACGTCGCCGCCGGACTCTGGGCCAAATACGCGCGTCGAATGCTGACGACACCGCGATACTGGACGACGCCGTGGTAGTCCGATTCGGGTCTCTCGAAGACCCACTTGAAGAGTCGTCCATCGAAGTTTCAGAACCGTCGTTTGGCGGGTATCAAACGAGTTCCATGACGAGTTTCGATTCGATTTTCCGCAGGTGCTCACCGACCGTCCCCGCAGAGATGTCCGCCCGATCCGCAAGGTCGGTGAGGGTCGCACGCCGCGGCATCTCGTAATAGCCCTCCTCGATTGCTAGTTCCAACAGTTCTTGCTGGCGTTCGGTCAGTAGTGACGCGATTCGGCGCATATCCGGGTGATACTCGCCGATTCCTTCGAGCGTAATCCGAATCCCGTCTGGTATTTCCGCGATTGCCTCTCGGATTTTCGCGTCCTCTCCAAGCATGGTTATTCGAAGCCCACCCTGGTCGGTGTACTCCATCGGCCAGTCCACGACGATTTCATACCGTCGGAATATCCCGAGAAGGTCGGTCATGAGGGCGTTTGCTCGAAAGTGGAGGTAGACGAGTCCGTCCGATGCCGCAGACCGCTCGACCGATAGCACCTCCGGGTCGGCCTCTAGTGCTTCCATGCCGTGTCCGAGGTCGCCACGAAGTTGATACAGTGCGACGCCGGTTCCGTCATCCAAGAGGTTGATGTAGTGAATCGCCTCGCCTGTCACTGCTGGCTCGGTCGCTTGCTCACCGGGAGAACAGCGTTCATCGTCGATCTGATGAATGACGAACGTAATATATCTCATACCATTACTCCGTTCTTTGGATTCTGGGTTCCCAAGACGGCTATATTCGGTCGCCCCGTCTCGCGGTGAGTTGCTATCGCTGTGCCCGTCGCAAGCGGGCGCATCAACGGAAGAGTATGCGGCAGGCGTATTTAAACGTGCCTCAGATGTGTGGCGCTATTCGCATGCATGTGCCGTCCATAGCACCACCACATGTCGAGCAGACACGCCGAAAGAGACGACACGAATCGGACGGAAGCGACCCCACCGACTCCCGGTCAGTTCGTCGCCGCGCTCGCTGAGCGTTTCGACCTCGCTGAGCATCGGCGGTATCTCGCACGCGACCTCGAAGGAGAGATATTGGACCTCGGTGCGGGAAAGGGTGCAATGATTCCGTATCTACAAACAGCAGTCCAGCGTGAGCCAGCACTCCACCTGCATGCAATCGAACCGAACCCCAGCAGGCGGCGGCAGGCGAAACGAAGAGCCAGCGCGTACGATTTGGATATACACCTCTGCGCAGGACGGACTGAATCCGTTCCCTATGCGGACGATACGTTCGATGTGGTCATTGCCGCCGCGGTGTTCTGTACGGTACAAGACCCATCTCAGGCTCTCGAAGAAGTCCACCGCGTCGTGAAGCCGAACGGTGAACTCCGCTTTCTCGAACACGTTCGGTCGGACGGTCTGCGTGGCCACGTCCAGGCCGCGGTGACACCACTCTGGAAACGGCTCTTCAACGGCTGTCATCTCGACCGCCGGACGGACGATTGGCTCGCAACAAGTCCCTTTGTTCTCGACGAGATCGAAACGCTGCGTCTCGGTGTCTCTCCGTCAAGACCGTTCGTGCGCGGAACTGCCACGCCGAAGTCCACGAGTGATGAGCCTCGGGAGGCGGACTGAAACATGAACGCGAAAGCTATCGTATTGACAGTCCTCGGCGTCATCGTGGCGCTTCTCGGGACGGTGTGGGTCGCTCAGGGCCTCGGAATCGTCCAGATAGACCCCATCTTGTGCGTCGCAGACTGCGAACCGATCGCTGGACGGTCGGTGCAGTGGACGGGCATCGGCGCGATAGCCCTGTCAGTCGGAATCGTCGCTGTCTGGGCGGGGCTGAGACGCGTCGATTGATACGGGTTCCTCTCGGAGTTCGCACCGCGCTCACGAACGGTTGTAAAACTGTCTCCTCTGTCGCAACCTCATCCGGCTCGCTCGGATTTGATGAACCCGACCAGTTCGCCTCTCGGCAGGGTCGGTTCGACCAGCACCCGTTTCACGGAGCCAGAAGAATACGGATTCCGCACTGTGCGGATGGCAGAACGTATTTATCCGATACTGCCGTCAGCTCAGATAGTTCTTATGAGCGCCGCCCTGTAGCCGGGCTCGATACACGCGGGCCCACGGTCGGTCGCCTCGGCCGAAAGCGGCGGCTTTCCTGGATCGACCATCGTCACCGGCGCTTCCTTGACGCTCACTTTGGGGTTCTGCGTTTTTCGCACACAGCTAGCGGATCGTACGACGACCACGCAGTTCGGCGAGACACACGAAATTCTCGATGATCAGATCGCAACGCAGTCAGTCATCCAGACCGCAGCACTCGATTCGAAAGCGGGCGGCGCACAGTCGAACAGCCAAACTACTCGTTCGGTGTATCCTCCGAACCGTCGGTAGGGGCGGAGAATGACGGACTCATCTTCCGACCAGTCGAACCGATTCACCCGGGGGTCGATACTCTGGTCTCTACTCGCGCTTGCTGGCCCTCTCACTGCGACGCAGTTGCTCCAGGTAGCGTACAACCTCACCGATACGTTCTGGGTCGGCCGACTTGGTGCCGATGCAGTGAGTGCGCTTTCCTTTTCCTGGCCACTCATCTTCCTGCTAATAGGCGTCGGTGCGGGGATGACCAATGCTGGAGCGATTCTCATCTCGCAGAACGTCGGTGCGGGCAACGACGACCGACTCGGCCACGTCGCCGGTCAGACGATAGCGTTCGTCGGCTTGCTCTCGGTCGGCATGGCGGCGCTCGGGGCGGTGTTCGCTCCGCAACTACTCCAGGCGATCGGCGCTCCCACGGGGACGACAGTCCACGAACTTGCCGTCACGTATACGCGAGTTATCGTCCTCGGGATGCCTTTCACCTTCGGATTTTACGTGTTCATGGCGCTGCTTCGTGGCTGGGGTGATACGAAGACGCCGATGTACCTGATGGCGCTCAGCGTCGGCCTCAACATCGTCCTCGATCCGTTCTTCGTCCTCGGCTTTGCCGGAAATCCGCTGTTCAGTTGGGTGGGTCTCAGCAGTCTCCAGGAGTCGCTTTTCACCGCCACCGGATTCACCGGATTCGGGGTTACGGGCGCGGCGGTGGCGACGGTTCTTTCGCGGGCCGTCGCAGCAGTCGTCGGCTTATGGCTGCTGTTCGGTGGGCGCGTCGGCCTGCAACTCAGACGGCGAGACCTTCTGTTGGAATCGGAGGCTGTCGCAAAGATGCTCCGAATCGGAGGCCCCGGAGCCATCGACCAGAGTACCGAATCCATCGCGGTCATCGTCATGACGGCGCTACTCGCCACCGTCGGTACCGACGCCGTCGCTGCATACGGCATCGGCAACCGATTCGTCTCGCTCGTCTGGCTCCCCACTGTGGCCATGGGGATGTCTGTCGAGACGATCGTGGGACAGAATCTCGGTAGCGGTCGCCGGGAGCGAGCGCGCCGCACGGTGTACGTCGCTATCGTACTCCTCGCAACGGCCCTCCTCGTCGCCAGCGTCGTCACTGTCTGGTTCGCCCGGCCTATCGTCGGGGTGTTTATCGCTGGCCCGGAGGCCGACCCGATAGTTGGCCACGGTGCGACCTTCCTTCGTATCGTCGCACCGACGTGGGCCATCATGGCCTGCTACCACATGATGAATGGGGCGTTCTACGGAGCCGGTTCCACCCGGATGGCGATGGGTATCGGAGTAGCGACGTTGTGGGGAGTCCGTGCCCTCACCGCCATCGTGCTCGTCTTCACGTTTAGTCTCGGTGCGACCGGTGCGTGGTACGCCATCGCGCTCTCCAACGGCACCGCGGCCATCACAGCGGCGTACTTCTTCTTCCGTGCCCGTTGGCTGCAGGATGTCCTCGCGGATGATTCGACGGAGGATGCGATCCACGACGTAGACACGACAACCGACTGACCTGAGGCGGCCGATGATGTACTACCCTTATGCCATCGGAACGCTTCTCAAGTGGTGGTTGAAGCGATGAAGACCCAATATTACACAGCAACGAGCATCGACGGATATCTTGCTGACGACGATAACTCACTCGACTGGCTCTTCCAGTTCGGAGACATCGAGGAGATAGCGGGCGTGGATGACGACTACGTGCAGTTCATCGACCGGGTTGGTGCCTTGGCTATGGGTTCGACGACCTACGAATGGGTCGTCGAGCACGAAAATCTTCTAGAAGAGCCGGAAAAATGGCCGTATGAGGTTCCGGCGTGGGTGTTCAGCAGTCGGGAACTACCGACGGTTGCTGGTGCGGACATTCGCTTCGTAGAGGGAGACGTTGCGCCCATCCACACGGAGATGGTGAAGGCCGCAGACGGCAAGAACGTCTGGCTTGTCGGTGGGGGTGACCTCGTCGGACAGTTCCACGACCATGGTCTCCTCGACGAGATTATTCTCAGCGTCGCTCCCGTCACGCTCGCTTCGGGCGCGCCACTATTGCCGCGCACGATTACCACGCCGCCGCTGCGGCTAGCTGACGTGAAACAATACGGCGACATTTTCGCAGTTCTCACCTACGAGGTACCACAGTCCGGCGAGGACTAATCGTTGAAACGTCCCCTCCTCTCTTCCGAAGACGAGACGACGGAAGGGAAAATCCGGCTGGTTGCTGGCGATAATCGTCTCACTCCTCGTTTTCGTGTTAGTCTGCTCGACGCCCGTAGGAAGGCGTTACACGGTCATCTCGGGCTGGCGCGACGGCTTCAATATATACCTTGTGCAAACTCGCCACCGGAGCGTCTGTGCTTCCCCTCATATCGTCGTCGCAGTCCTCAGAGAGAGTGGAGACAAACCAAAATGGATTCTCGACAGACCGATGCCAACCGAGCGTCCGATTGGCGTGCAAACAGTAGTCGTGACGATACTTCTTGGAGTACGTTCGGCCGCCGTCGCCTCCTTCAGTCGGTCGGCGGCATGCTCGTGCTCGGTTCAATCGCCGGATGCGTGGACGACAGTGCTAGTGGCTCAGGCGGAGATAGCGATGGCGACGGCACGACGAGCGTGGACGAGTGGCTTTCGAAGACCGGCAACTACGATTCGGTTCGGAACCTGACCGGGAAGAACTCGGTGACGGTGGCGGTCGGGGCAAAAGGAAACGCCGGAAGCAATGCGTTCGACCCGGTCGGAATCGAGATTTCACCGGGGACGACCGTCAGGTGGGACTGGGTCAGCGGCTACCACAACGTCGTCGCGAACGATGGGCAGTTCAAAAGCGGCAATCCGGAGCAAAACGCCACCTTCGAGCACACGTTCGACTCCGCGGGGACGTATCTATACTACTGCGAGCCGCACAAGTCGATGGGAATGAAAGGCGCGGTAGTGGTCACAGAGGCGACCGATGGCTCGTAACGATTGCTGATGAGATGATTGCTCGTATCCACGAACCACGAATCGGTTCTCGATGCGTGTCGAACGAGTCCCTTCTGAAGGGTGTCGTCTTTCAGTCCGCCGCCTGTCCACCGTCCACGGGGAGTGTATGGCCGGTAATGTACGATGCATCGGCCGAACAGAGGAATGCGACCGCACCGGCCATTTCCTCTGGCTCTGCGACGCGTTCCATTGGGACGTCGGTCATCGCCGACGTATCGAATGGCATCGACGTCGGGTCATCACTCCCCCCTATCGAGTTGGCCTGAATGTTTGTTTTCGTCGGGCCGGGCGCGATTGCGTTGACCCGGATGCCCCGAGTAGCGTACTCGAGAGCGACTGTTTTGGTGAGACCGACGACGCCATGCTTGCTCGCCGAATAGCTGGCGAGACCACCCATCCCGACTAAGCCAGCCTCGGAGGCAGTGTTGACGATTACGCCGCTTCCCTGTTCCGCCATGATGGGGAGTTCGGTCTTCATGCAGGCCCAAATGCCTTTCAGATTGATGTCGAGGAGTTTGTCCCACTGCTCTTCTTCGATGTCAGCCGCTTCTCCGAAACCGGTGAGGATTCCTGCGTTGTTGTGCGCGAAATCGAGGCTGCCGTACGTATCGACCGCGACATCGACCATTCGCCCGATCGACTCGACGTCGGAGACATCGACTTCGACGAACGTCGCATCACCGCCATCGTCTTCGATCAGTTCGACTGTTTCCCGACCCGCATCTTCGACCACATCTGCGATGACGACGTTTGCGCCTTCCTCGGCAAACCGCCGTGCTGATGCGCGTCCGATTCCCGACCCTGCTCCCGTTACGACGGCCGTCTTCCCGGTTAGTCCGTTCATAGCGCTCCCTCGCAGTTACAGCTGAGCGATTCAAGACCGTACAGACTTTTGAGCGGCCGTAGCTCCGTCAGGTCCGCCTCGATGGTTTCAAATCGGTCGAGAAGTAGTTCGAATGCGACGTCCGCCTCTATCCGTGCAAGCGGGGCACCCAAACAGTAGTGAATCCCCGTTCCAAACGCGATATGGCGGTTCGGTTGTCGCTCGGGGCGGAACGCTTCGGGTGCATCGAAGCGTTCCGGGTCGCGGTTTGCGGCACCTAGCCACCCGGTTACGACATCCCCTTCCTGAATCTGCTGTCCGTTCAGTTCGACGTCTTCGACAGCAACCCGTTCTAAGGATTGAATCGGTGAGCGGTATCGGAGCACCTCCTCGATTGCTTTTTTCCGATCGATATCACCTGTCCGAATCGCGTCGGTTATCCCCTGCTCCTCGAAGCACCAGAGGGCGTTCGTCAGGAGATTCGTCGTCGTAATGTTCCCCGCGATGAGCAGTAGCATGCAGAATCCGACTTGCTCTTCTCTGGTTAGCTCCTCGGCCGTTGCCGCGAGGGTGACGAGGTCGTTTCCATCGCTGTTTTGGCGCTCTTCTAGTAGCGTGGCAAAATACCTACCCATCTCTTGTTGCGCCTGCTGACGCTGTTCTTGGACTCGTTTAACTGCAGCGGGGGAAGCATCTTCAGGACGTGCGACGAGCGAGTCCGACCATTCTTTGAATTCATCACGACGTTCCGGCGGGATGCCCAGCAATTCAGCGATGATAGTCACCGGAAGTGGAACGGCAAACTCATCGACGAAGTCGAACTGGTTCGTGCGCTCGATTTTGTCCAGTAATTCGTCAGTCAACTCTTCGATTCGGGGTTGGTACTCCCGCAGCGTTCCCGGTTGGAATCGTTCGTTGACGAATCCCCGGAGTCGGTCGTGCTCTGGGGGATCGACGCTGATCATCGTGTGAAGTATCGACCCACCATTTTCACCACTGTTCTCGGAATCGTCCCTTATCATGCCTCTATTTGCTGTAAACGATTCGTGGTCGGTGAGCACGCGATTGACATCCTCGTATCGAAAGAGATCCCACCGCTGTCGCTGCGCGTCGAAGTGTACGGGGGACTCTCGACGCATTTCAGCGTACCACTCGAACGGTTCCAGTTGCTCTTTTCGACCGCGGATGGCCTCCGGTAGTTGGCCCTTTCCTACGACTGAATCTGATGACGACACACAGTTACTGAACGTTCGGTAAGCTATAGGTCTTTTGGAAAATGCTGTCAGACATGGTCAACGATTCGGAATACAATCGAAAAGACAGCCACTTAGGTTCGAGACGGAAGCCGAACCGCGATCACTCCTTCAGTAGCTCGCTGTCGAGGTATGAGGACAACGAAGCACGAACTTCTACGGGTGCATTCTCCCGGTTAGTCGTCGCTCGGTTATACATCACGCCACTAATAATCGCAAATATGTGTTCTGCAGCACGCGTCGAATCGACGCTTCGAAACTCGCCTTCGTCGATTCCTCGGTCGATGATCATTTCGAAGTGCTCCACGATTCGGCTGTCGATTTCGGTAAACTGCTCCCGAAACTGGTCGTCCATTACCGCTTGCGAGCGAAGTCCGACCATTACTGCCCGTAGTTGGCTATCGTCGTCACTCAGTTGTACTGGAAACAGTTCCTCTATGAGTTGCTCAAGCTCTTGGCGAGGTGTTTTCTCAACCTCTGTATAGATGTTGGATTCTAACTGGTCGATTGCGAATTTGAGAAACGATAGGAGGAGCTCCTCTTTCGAGTCGTAATGATAGTAGAGAGAGGCTTTCGATTGGTTCAGTTCGGAGGCAATCTGCGAGATAGAGAGCTGTGCGTATCCATGCCGAAGGAGTGCACGATGTGTCGCCTCCATAATCCGTCGTTCAGATTCGCTCCACTCCCTTTCTGATGTGCTCTCAGACATTATTCTCCCCTCGCTGTTATCGGGACAGACCGATTTCCGATAGACCGTACCTGGCGTGACGATGCAAGTGGGCGCGCCAACGAAGCGAGTTCTTCAGGAACCGTTTCTGTATTGGTGGAATTCTTAGTACTGTGTGTCGGATTCATCATTAGAAAGCTAAACTGCCGCGAAGAATCCCCGAGAGCTCTGCCTGTCGAGGAATGAGGTGTTTTCTACTGCTCACTCTAATCGTATCCATCGAATGGATATTTGCTGGCAAAAATGTTCCGCTGTAGTGACAGGGCCAAGAGAGACCTTGCAAATCAAGAAGCAGATCGGATTGGGAAAGCGTATGAAGTTCGTTCGTCTTCGAGGTAGGCATCCACCGAATCAGCGTTCCGGAGGGACGTACTCGACACCCTCCGGGACGTCCTCGTCGTCCGGCCGCTTGACGACGATAGTTGAGGAGAGTTTGTTGAACAGTCGAAGGTACTCGTCCTCCATCGCAATCCAGCCAATCAACACGTCGAGGGGCAACAAGAACGCCTTTCCGAAGCTCTCGATTGCCGCCGTGACGTAGTCGATGTCGTCCCCTCGTTCGTCGGTCACTGCGATGTTCATCACCATCTTGCCTGCCGACTGGCCGCGACTGCCTTCGAGACCAGTCCAGTAGAGCCACAGTCCCAATCCGTTGACGCTGAAAAACGGGGTCGTCGGCGAGAACCCGCCCGTAAACAGCGCAACGGCCCCGACGATTTCCCCAAACACCGAGAGCACGGCACTCACGAGAAGCACGTCGATGAGCCACGCGAAAAAGCGGCTCTCCCACGATGCGAGATAAATCGTCGTTCCCGTCGATTCGCGCCGATTGGCGTCCGGCTCTTCAGTGGCCATGTCCGACCGTTCTCACGCCGTCCACTTGACGTCTAGTACCGTCAGTCGGTTCGTCTGTGGAATCGCGACTGGAACGATTTCGAGCGCTGTCCCGCGTCCGAAACTGGTCGCTCCACGGCGGGTTCTGAAAGCCAGACCCATCGAAAGCAGTCCCGTTTCGCTGTGGTGCGGCGTACTCGACGGCGTCTACTTCGACGGCGACCGGGATGCCGAATCGGGCGGTCAATCGATTGCGAATATCTCGCGCGAGTCCGTCGTCCGACTGAGTTTCGGCATCGACCACGACGATCAGTTCCAATCGCTCGCCGAAGAAGATGGCATCCTGTAGGCCGGTCGATTCGGTTTCCACGAGTCGCACGTCGTCGTACTTGGGTGAGGAAACCGTCTCGGAAACCTCCTCGTGCATCTGGTTTTCGTACTCCGTCGAGATGTACGAGAGGGCGCTCATGCCGGTGAGAATGAGCGAGAGAACGAGGAGCACGGCGACGAGGGTAGCGAGACGCCGGAGTGTGGTCTCCTTCGCGACGGCCAGTAAACTGGTTTCCAACGGTCGATAGCCGCTCACCCAGAGAACCGCGAGTGCGACGAAATTGACCGTCAGGAGGTTAACAACCGTCAGCAAGAACGCGGCGAGCGCGGAGACGGGGTAGTTCCACGCGAGCATAATTCCCGTCGTCGCCGCGGGGGGAATCAGCGCGACAGCGATGAGCGCGCCGACGAGCGACTGACTGACGTCGCGGGTCAGACTGAACACCGCCGCGACGCCCGCACCGAGTGCGATGACCAACGAGAGCAAGTCGGGGACGAGTCGCTCCTGAATGGCCGGAATCTCTCGCACGTCGATGGCGGGTTCGACGAGGAACGTTTCGTGGGCGACCAACGCGAACGCCGCGGCACCGAGAATCGAGAGCAGGACGCCGAGTATCTGGAGTGCGATGCCACGGCGATGGAGGTCTCGTTCGGCGATGACCGTCCCGACAGCTGTGCTGACGGCGGGACCCAATACGGGTGCGATGAGCATCGCCCCGATGACGACCGCCGACGAATCAAGAAAGAGGCCAGCAGTCGCGACGATGGTGCTGACCAGCGTCATGACGACGTAGGTCGAGAGCGACGGTGCCAACTCCTCGGCACGGGCGACGATTTCTACGTTCGCGATGGTATCGTCTGCGTACCGACGCGCGAGTTCCGAATACTCCCGTGAGACGACGGTCTCCGGTTCGGTGACGACGATGTACGCGTCATCGTCGATGCCGATTTCGTGGAGTCGGCCGAACAACTCTGCTATCGCACCAGTCGGGAGGGGAAAACTCACGGCGGCCTCGAACTTGGACTGCTTGGTTTCCGGCGTCACCGAATACTCGACTCCTTCCTCATCGAGCAGGCCGAGGATCGCCTCCACCTTCCCCTCCGCAACGAGCACCTCGACGAAACGCATCTTTCTTTCGAGTCGGGAGAGACGACCAAGAGATTCTGCCAAGAAATCCGATACGAATCGGGATACATCAACGCCGAATCGAGCGTGAACCGACTTTCGGCGGCAACTGTCACGAATATCACGCTGGATAGGTATTTCCACGTGAAGGCCCATCGTTCCGCACTGGTTCGACTGCTCGCTGTCGAACGAACACTCATGAATCTCATTCAAACGAGTATCGATCTTGGCCAGCATATTCGAGATGAAACCGAAGGCGATGGGTGATCTGAATTGGAAAAACGCACACCGAAGACGGGACGATTCACGACGGGTGAGTTGCGCTCGGACAGCGACTCGCGATCAAGATTACCGACCGCCGTCGGTGGCTTCGCCGCCTCGTCTCGCGTCGTCTACGCTGTCGTCCGACTCGTGGGTCGTCGGGGTGATGTCGAGACGGCCCGGCGGTTCTTCGCCGCGAAGGTGCGGGACGACGACGCGGAAGAACTGGACGACGACCACCATCAGCAGTGGGCCGAGGAAGATGCCGTACCACCCGAACAGTATCGGCCCGAGTAGGTAGGCGAACATGACGAGCGAGAGGTGGAACATCTTCCCCGAGAGGTACGGTCGGATGTAGGTTCGAACGACGTTGTCGAACGCCAGCGTCATGAAGAGGAAGAAGACGACGGGATACCAGAGGAACGTCGGGTTGAGCTGAATCGCTCCGAGCGCGAGAAACGCGGCGATAGCGAGGTAGATGACCGAGCGCCCCACCAGTGGCACGAGCGTGAAGATACCCGTGACGACCGCCAGCAGTATCGTCGCCGGAATGATGAGGTTTCCGGGTGCAAAGAGATTGAACACGTTGTAGATGACGGCGGTCAGTATCATGACGACGAAGATGGTCAGCGTGTAGCCGAAGTAGATGGAGGTCAACCCGTCGTCAATCGCTTCCAGATACTCGATAGACTGCGCGTCGTCGCCGAGAATCTGCTCTTTGCCCCACCGAGCGAGGCGTTGGTCTTCGACGAGGAGGAAAAAGCCCAACAGCAGGGACAGAAACAGCATGAAGACGCTCGACGCCGCGGCACCGACGATGGCTTGCGCGTCGGCGAGCGTCGATTTCACCGACGGGTCTTCGAGCGTCGCCATCGCCCGATTGAGCAGGCGATCGGGGTCGTCCGGTATCGTCCCGGCGTTGACGGGCGACTGTGCGAGTAGTTGCGACGCCGTGTCGGAGGCCGCGAACGCGGCTAACTGCCCGACTGCTATCGCCAGAAACACGCCCAGAAACAGCACGATCGGAACGACGATGAGGAGCAGAGAGAGCCCCGCAGAGAGGTTTCCCCGCCCGATTCGGTTTCCGATTCGTCGGTTTATCGGCCGCGCGACGTAGTAGACGAACAACCCGAACACGATCCACGGGAGGAACGTGAACGCGACGGCGGCGACGATTCCGAACACTAGCAGGCCGACTATCCACCAGCGTAGTCCCGGCCGAACGATACGGATTCGCGTCGCTTCCTGACTCTCCCCACCCTTTGCCATATGCTACCGTAAGACATCAATCGGATTAGCTCTGCCGCTCGAATCGGGAAGATTCAGGGTCGAGCAGGGCGAAATCGAGGACGACGAGTAGTCACGTCGCGCCGAAACGAAGTGCCTAACAGCGTAGGGAAGAGATACCACGTCATGTGGCCGTGGGGACATCTCGCCGTCGGCTATCTGCTCTACTCGCTGTGGTGTCGGCTGGCCGCTCGCCGGACACCGACGCCGCTTGGAACGCTCCTCGTCGCGTTCGGCACGCAGTTTCCCGACCTCATCGACAAGCCGTTCGCGTGGTCGGTCGCCGTTCTCCCGACGGGGCGGTCGCTGACGCACTCGCTTCTGACCGCGAGCGTGATTTTGGGCGTCGGATGGTGGCTGACGAAATCCCGAGCGAAGCGCGTCCCGTGGCAGGCGTTCGCCATCGGCTACCTGAGCCATCTCGCGATGGATTCGGTAAAACCGCTCGCGGAAGGTGAGTTCGCCAAGCTGAGTTTCCTGCTGTGGCCGATGCTTTCGTCGCCGTCCTACGACACGCCGAAGGGGTTCCTCGCGCACTTCACGGCGTTCGAGCTTTCCGCGTTCGTCGTCATTCAGTTCTTCCTCGCGGTGGTCGCCGTCGTCGTCTGGATAGCCGACGGCGCGCCGGGAACCGGGGCGATTCGAAAGCGATGGTGGCGGGCGACGCACGACTGAACTCCGCCGTCGTCGCTTTCACAAACGCAACCGAAACCATTCTTACCGAATCTCGTCCTACACCACGACATGAACGACACGCGCCGGGCGGTGCTGGACGCCATCGCCGATGAACCCGTCTCCGGCCCGGAACTCGCAGACCGACTCGACGTCTCCCGGAACGCGGTCTGGAAACACGTCGAGGCGCTCCGTGAGGCAGGATTCGAAATCGAGAGCACCGGGGAGGGCTACCACCTCGGGGAGGTTCCGGCGTTCGGCCCGGCAGTCGAGTACGGACTGGACGCCCCGTTCGAAGTCGAGTATCACGACTCCATCGGAAGCACCAACGACAGAGCGCGCGAACTGGCGGCGGACGGCGCAGAGGACGTGGTCGTGCTGGCCGACGAGCAGGTCGGTGGCCGGGGACGACTGAACCGCGAGTGGGTCGGCCCCTCCGGCGGCATCTGGTTGAGTCTCGTCCTCCGTCCCGACATTCCGCCGTCGCACGCGCCGCTGATGACGCTCGCTGGCGCAGTCGCCGTGGCCAAAACGGCGCGGGAGGCGGGCGTTCCGGCGGAAATCAAGTGGCCGAACGACGTGTTGGTCGATGGCGAGAAATTCACCGGCATCCTCACCGAGATGGAGGGCGAGGCGGGCAACGTCTCGTGGGTCATCGTCGGCATCGGCATGAACGTCAACATCGCAGGCGACGACCTCCCCGAGGGTGCGACGAGCGTCCAACAAGTGGCGGGGAGCGTCAACCGGCGCGTTTTCACCCAGCGACTACTGGAAACGTTCGACGCGCTCCGTACCGACCCCGAGTCAATCGTGCCCGGGTGGCGCGACCACGCCGCGACGCTCGGCCAGCGAGTCCGCGTCGAGACGCCGACCGGCGACGTGGTCGGAACCGCAATCGACATCGAATCGCCGGGCGTGCTCGTCGTGGAAACCGAGGACGGCGACGTTCGCGTCCACGCGGGCGACTGCGAACACCTCCGCCCCGTGTGAGACTACGTACTTCCTTTGGCCTCTTCGCTCGCTTCGGCTTCCGGCGGCGTCTCGTCCTTTTCGACGCGGACGGTCAGCACGGGGACGGTCGAGGCGCGAACCACACGCTCGGCGACGCTTCCGAGGAGGAGGCGGTCGATGCCACCGCGTCCGTGGGTTCCCATCACGATGAGGTCGAAGTCGCCCCGCTCCGCGTAGCGGACGATTTCCTTGTTCGGTGGCCCTTCCACGAGATGCGTCTCCAGCGTCACGTCGTATCCGGCGGCGAACTGGCGAACGTCTGCGAGTGCCGATTGGCCCTCCTCTTCCAGCATGTCGGAGATGCCCTCCCACGACGTTTCCATCGGGAGGCTGGCGAACGTCGCGGAGTTGATGACGTACATCGCGTGCAGTTCCGCCCCGTGCGCCTCGGCCAGTTCGGCGGCGTGCGCTACTACTCTCCCCGTCTCTGCCGAACCGTCCGTCGGTACGAGAATCCGGTCGTACATAAGTACGTTACCGAATAGCACGGTAGGGGGCGTCTTAACTCGTTTGGTCGCCAGAACTTTCGAACCGAAATAGTTGGTTCGCGCTAGTTTACAGAATCACGTCTTTCACGTCGCTCGCGCCCGCTCGCCGGACGACCGACCGCAACACGTCTTCGTTGTCGGCGAGGTTGTCCGAGTCGCCATCGAGGACGAGCAGTTTCGCGTCCCGTCCCGGTTCGACGACGCCGCAGTTCAGCCCCGCCATGCGCGCCCCGTTTTGGGTCGCCATCCGAAGCACCGCCCGCGAGGAGAGGTCGGTCAACTTCGCAGTGAACTCCATCTCCCGAAACATCGAGGGACTGTTCAGCATCACGTTGTCCGTCCCGAGCGCGACCGTCGTCCTGTCGAGCAGTTTCCGAATCGGCGGGAGACCAACGCCGGTGACGAGATTCGAGCGCGGGCAGACCGCGATTGGAATCTCGCTGTCCTCGATTCTGTCGAGGTGAATCGGCTCCGGGTTGACGACGTGAACGAGAAAGTCCGGTTCGAGGTCAAGCGCCGGATTGACGTCGCTGGAGTCGGCCTCGCCCGCGTGAATGCCGAACAGCTTATCCGCTTTTTTCGTCGCGCGACGTTCACGGGAAAAGCTTGCGTCGTTCGCACCACTGGCCCCGAATCCATCCCCGGCCTCCATCGCCTCGACCGTTTCACGTCCGAGGATGACGGGGTCGATGTCGAGTCCTTCGACGGCCTCTCGAAGCGCGAAGACGCCTTCGACGCCGCCCTCCCGAAATTCCAAAAAGGAGGCGGTTCCCGTCGATTGCATGAATTGCACCGACCGTCGCATCGCTTCGACCATCTCCGAACGGGACGCCTCCCGGAGCAGTCGATGTTTGAGACCGTCCGGCGGCGCGACGAGTTCTTCCAGCGTCAGCCCTGACCCGGCCTCCTTTGCGATGGAGTCGCCGATGTGGGTGTGGGCGTTGACGAACGCGGGAAGGACGATGTCCGACGACGAGACGCGTTCCTCTTCGATAGCCGTAATCGTGCCATCCTCGACGACGACGCGTCCCTCGACCGGGTCG
Source organism: uncultured Haladaptatus sp. (assembly GCA_964399275.1). Classification (GTDB taxonomy): domain Archaea; phylum Halobacteriota; class Halobacteria; order Halobacteriales; family Haladaptataceae; genus Haladaptatus. The sequence continues at coordinate 287 of CAYNQM010000049.1, read as the reverse complement.
AAAGTGGGGCCGCGCAGTATCGTTCCCTCCACGAGCATACGTAGCGATTGTCAGTACCGGCTTTTAATGTTCCTGTGTTCTCTTTCACTCGAAGTCGTCCAAGGTGGTTCTGAGACCGGTTCGAACGTCGCTGACGAGCGAGCCGTCGGTGTCTAAGCCGAGGACGCGCTCCGCCGCCAGTCCGACCTGTTCGCGTTCGTCCGCTGGCGTGTAGACGCCCAGTCGCCACTGGTCGCGCTGGACTTGCTGGAGTGCCCGCACCAGCGTCGATTGCTCCCCGAGGGGTC
>CAYNQM010000048.1:0-21802 GCA_964399275.1 uncultured Haladaptatus sp. | reverse complement strand
CAACGACGTGGTCGGTGGAACCACGTAGGAGGAGCGTCACGCCGTGGGCGTCGTCGCCGCCGGAGACGTAGAACAGTTCGTCAGCGTCGTCACGGGTGACGCTACCCGAGCCGAGTTCGATGTCGGAAGCGCTGTCGAGGTCCGAGACGATGTCCGTGCCGAGGACTTCGCGGAGGAACTTGATGTCGCTCTTCTTCGTGCGTCGGACGGCGAGGATGCCCTCCTTGGCGAGGTAGTGCTGGGCGAGGTCGTCGATGCCTTTCTGGCAGAAGACGACGTTCGCGCCCGTCTCCTTGATTTGCTCGACCTTCTCTTTCAGCTGTGCTTCCTCGCGGTCGAGGAAGTTCTTGAGCTGATCGGGGTCGTTGATGGAGATTTCCGTATCGACGTCGGTTTCCTCGACTTCGACGGCTTCGTTGAGGAGGAGAACCTTCGCGTCCTCGACCGATTTCGGCATGTTGTCGTGGACGGGGTCTTTGTCGATGACCGCGCCTTCGAGCAGTTCGGATTCGCCCGCGGAGCGACCGGTCTGCGTCTCGATGTTGACGTATTCGAGGTCAACGGTGCCCTCGACCGTGACCGACTGCACGGCGTCAACGATGATTTCGCTGAGGACTTCCTTGTTGAGTTCGGCTCCCTTGCCGGTCATGCTGGTTTCGGCGACCTTGCGGAGGAGGTCTTCGTCGTCCGTATCGACTTCTTCCGCAATGTTGTCGATTTCCTCCCGTGCTTTCTCGCTGGCGAGGTGGAAGCCTTTGATGACTGCCGTCGGGTGGATGTCCTGTTCGAGAAGGTCTTGGGCGTTCTTCAGAAGTTCGCCCGTCACCGCGACGGCCGTCGTGGTGCCGTCGCCCGCTTCATCCTCTTGGGTTCTCGGCGACCTCGATGATCATCTCGGCCGTCGGATTGTCGATGTCCATCTCCTTCAGGATGGTCACGCCGTCGTTCGTGATGGTGACGTCGCCCATCGAATCGACGAGCATCTTGTCCATCCCTTTCGGTCCGAGTGTGGAGCGTACAGCGTCCGCGACCGCTCGCGCCGCGGTGATGTTGTGCTCCTGCGCGTCTTTGTCTTTGACGCGCTGGGAATCTTCGGACATTACGATCATCGGCTGACCTTGCATGCGCTGACTCATAGTACAAGAGCGACTATGTTTGTGCTTCTATATAAATCTTTATTTCCTGTGCAGATTGACGGTTGTAGAATCGTCACTCGATACTCGGAAAACCGCGGTACGGAAGAGGGTTGATCTGAATACCATGATGCTAGTTAACACGAATCTCTGTGTACGTCTCACGAACTTACGCTGGTATTTATATACTTCGGTGGCCGATGGTTCTACCTTTTTACGCCGGACAGCGTACTGCCGAGCGATGCACTCGCTCGACGGTTCGTCCGGTGGCGGGCAACTGCTTCGCTCCGCCGTTTCGCTTTCCGCGCTCTCCGGCGAGCCGTTTCGGATGACCGGAATTCGAGCGAATCGGTCGAATCCCGGACTCAGACCACAACATCTCGCCGCCGTTCGGGCGGTCGCTCGGGTCTGCGATACGCGACTGTACGGCGACGCCGTCGGCTCCGAAACCGTCACGTTTCGTCCGAACGCGCCCCAAGGTGGTCGGTTCGAAATCGACATCGAAACTGCGGGGAGTATCACGCTCGTTTTCGATGCACTGCTCCCGCTCGCTGTTGCGCTCCGCCAACCGCTCGCGGTGACGATTACGGGTGGTACCGACGTTCGCTGGTCGCCGACGATAGATTACTTTCGCGCCGTGAAACTCCCGCTCTGTCGTCGATTCGGAGTAGGGGCCGCTGTGGAAGTCGCTCGAACCGGCTTCTATCCAGCAGGTGGCGGCGAGGCGACCCTGTGGCTCGCTCCCTCGTCGCTCTCCCGAATCGACCTCGCGGAGCGCGCCCCCCTTTCAGGAGTCCGGATTTACTCGAAGGCGTCCACGTCCCTCGCAGAAGGGAACGTCGCGGAACGGCAGACGAGTGCCGCGGACGACCGACTCGCGTCGGCAGGGCATCGCGTTCTCGAACGGCAGACGACCTACGCGAAATCGAACTCGCCCGGAACCTCCCTCCTCGTCCGGGCCGAGTACGGCCACGTCGCTGATAACCGACGGGACGGTCTCTCAGTCGCCGGATTCGCAACGCTGGGCGAACGCGGTGTCCCGTCAGAGAAGGTGGCGGCGTCCGCCGTGGAATCGTTCGCCGCGTTCCACGAGGGTCGCGGCGTCGTAGACGAGTTCATGGCCGACCAACTGCTCGTCTTCCTCGCGCTCGCAGGTGGTCGAATCGGGATTTCACAACCGACGACTCACGTCGAAACGAGTCTCGAACTGCTGTCCGCGTTCGGGTACGACGTGTCGCTCGTCCGCGACCCGACGCCCTCTCTTGTCGCGGACTAGTTTTCCCCTCCGTCTGTTGGGGACTGGTTCTCCCCTCCGTCTGTTGGGGACTAATTCTCCTCTTCTCAGTTTTCTTCCGGTACTTCCGTGTGCCCGCGGCGGTGATTTCGGTGGTGGTACACGTGAAATGCACCGGAGACCGTCACCAGCAGAGCAAGTCCGATAGCCCATCCGATGTCCGGAACCAGTCCGAGTGGTCCCGCGTCGAACCACGCCCCCGTCAACAGGGCGAGACTGAGACAGCCCAACAGAAAGTAGTACTCCGACCACGGGAGGGCGTTGTCGGGAACAAGTTCCAGATAGATGGTCAGATTGTCGGCTTCGTCGGTCAGAAAAACGTCGCCGTGAGTGAAGTCGTATTCCACGATTCCCGCCTCGTCCAGTTTCGGGAGATGCGCTTGCTGGAGCGTGTTGTACACTCGTTTTCTCTGCTGGGACGTTACCTCATCTCTCGGAACGGCGTTTTCCCACGCCGCGATTTGAGTCGCCAACTCTCCGATTTCGACCGGTGACTCGCGTTCGCGGAGGTAGTACAGCGCGTATCGCCGTCGCTGATTGCTCAGCAGTTGAAACACCACGTCTCTCGGCAACGACATGGTTCTCCTGTCCGTCTCGCTCGTTTGCACGCTCATTGTACTTCTTCTCTGAGATGAATATCCTACTCGGTAAGATAACATTGATGGTACTTAATTTTTTATACCATATCAACAGAAATTCTGTGTGGCGAAGATGCGTCCGTTTTTAGCGTAGTAGATGCCGATTCCTTCCCTATCCCACTTTTCTGAGAGGATGTTCTCTCGGTGTCCTGTCGAGTTCATCCACTGCGAAACGACGCCGCGCGCGAGTTCGTCGGCGGTTCGGTAGCGCACGACCGTTCCGTTCTCGGTTCTGACCCGGCGATCGAAGTAGGTGTACGCGATGTTCTCGCCCGCACCGCTGAGACAGTGATAGCCCGAATCTCGATAGCGGTCGCCGGGATTCTCGCCCGAGGGCGACACGTGCGCGAAGTACTCGTTGCGGGCCATCTCCGTGCTGTGATTGCGTGCAATGTCACGTAACGCCGCGTCGAATTCGATGGGCTTCAACCCGTGGCTCGTTCGTTCCTCGTTCACGTAGATGTGGATGTAAAACTCGACCCATCGACGAAACTGTGGTTCGGTCGGTTCGGTCAAGGTCTCCGGCCGATTTTCGGGAACGTCGATTTCCTCTGCCCCTTGGAGCGAGTCGAGCGTTTCCGCTCCGGGGACGGGGTAGCCGATGGCGTACGCACCGACGAACAACGTCAGTGCGAGGACGAGGGCGGGCGGGACGAGCGAACGCATTCGGTTCCTCTTCGCCCCGGAGAAAGATGAACCCCATGCCCCGTTTTCAGTTTCACTCCGGATACGACGTGCTTTCTTCGGGGTCGCCTCCTCGGCGATGCTGTGCGACGTATCCCCGTGACGTGACGATTCGATAGTTCGAAAAAGTAGCATAAAATGGGGTCTTACGTCGATTGCGACCGTATCGACGACTGCAGATGAGCAAAGCAACCTTCGAACTGTATCAGGATAGCCGCAAGGAATGGCGCTGGCGATTGGTTCACAACAACGGCAGCATCATCGCAGACAGCGGTGAAGGATACGAACGAGAGACGACGGCGAGAAACGGCATCGAGAGCGTCAAATCGAACGCCTCGGAGGCCGAAATCGAGACTTTAGATTAGCTCTCGTAGCCCACTCGCGGGTCGATGACGGCGTAGGCAACGTCCTGGATGAGATTCCCGACCAGTCCGATGAAGATTGGTATCATCGTCGTCGCCAAGATGAGTCCGGCGTCTCTCGCTCGGATAGCGTTGAACGCGAGGGTGCCGAATCCGGGCAGGCCGAACACCATTTCCACGACCAAGATGGTGATGAACAGAATTGTCATCGTCTCCGCGAAAAACAGCGAGACGAGCGGTAACGCGGCGTTGCGGAGCACGTGACGTCCAACGTCTCGCGCGGTCGCACCGTTTGAGCGAAGCGTTTTGACGAACTCCGCCGGGACGTACTCCAGCGAAGTGGAGCGCGTGTACCGAATTTGTACCGCGAGGAGGTTCGTCATGACGACGAGCATCGGAAACGCCATGAACGGGAAGTTTTGCGACGTCCAGAGACCGTAGCGTGGATCCCAAATGGCTTGGAGCCACCCCAGTTTTTCGAGGGCGAACAGCGCCGACCACTCCGCGAGCCAGAACCCCGGTAATCCCAGTCCGGAGTAGGTGAGTGCGGTGACGACGCGGTCGATGTAGCCGTGCTGGTGAACCGCCGAATACAGTCCGATGGCCGTACCGAGGGCGACTGACAGCAGTATCGCGGGAAGCAGATAAATCAGCGTGATGGGGAGTGCCTTTTCGAGTCGCTCCGTCACCGGTTGACCGCTGATGTCGGTTCCCCAGTCGAACGTCGTGTACGCGACTATCCACTTGACGTATCGGTCGAGAACTGGTTCGTCATAATTTCTCGCTTCGGCGTAGGCTCGCTCTCCTTCCTCGACGGAACCGCCAGCGAATCCCGCCATGATTCCCGCAGTCTTCTTGTTCGGGTCGGGCGCGTATGCGTAGACGAGGAATATCGACGAGAGCAGTAGGTACGCGGCGAACACTGTCCAGAGGACGCGGCGGGCGACGTATCGTCGCACGATTACCGCTCCTCCGCCGACCGACGAGGCCGTCCGGCACCGAACGCCGCCGGAACGGATTCGCGCGATGTCGTCGTCTCCATGGTATTGTTCGTCACGATACGTTCCCCCTGAATAAACGTTTCCGATATTACAATAGTGCCGACCTGCATCCGATGTACAAATCATTTCCAAGCCTGCTGAAAGAAACTCATAATTTTTATATCTTCGTTGCATTAGTTATGCCAGACTGTCACGAAACTGTCTCGTTTCGGCGCGAGACGGCAGGAGGATCCATCCGTTCATGGCTACACGACACGACACGTTCGACGCAATCGACTGGGACGAGTACGCGACCGACTCCCGTTCGGTGTCTCGGCGAACGAAACTGTTCTCGCTCGTCGTGACTGCGCTGGTCGCCGGTTTCCTATACGACTTCTTCTCGCTTCCTGACGACGAACCAGTGATTCTGAAGTGGAACGTCACCGCGCTGGATTGGCTGTTCATGCTCTCGTTGGCGGTGTTCGCGTTTTTCGTTCTCGTGCCGCTGTTCCAGAATCGGGAACTGACTCGCCGACGCTGGCGACAACTTCGCACGAATCGCGTTGCAGTCGCCAGCCTCTGCTATCTCGTCGTCCTCTTTGTCGGCGGACTCGTCGCCCCAGTCGTTCACGCGCCACTCAAAGACGCGATAGCCGCCGCCGACGGTTTCGCCTACGGCATGGCCCCGTACCAGCCTCCCATCGGCATCACCGTTCCCTACTACGGTATCGGCATCACCCACTGCGTCGGTGACCTCTCGAACAACGTCTGTCACGGGAGCCTCGTCCATCCATTCGGAACGACCGGCAGCGGCGAGGACGTACTCCTCGAGATCCTACAAGGGATGCGAATCGCCCTCCAAGTGACGCTCATCACTGCGACCCTCATCGCGCCGCTGGCGACCGCAGTCGGCGTCGTCGGGGCGTACTTCGGCGGTTCCATCGACGAAGTTCTGATGCGATACGTGGACATCCAGCAAGCCATCCCACCGCTGTTCGTCTTCCTGCTTCTCGAAGCCCTGTACGGCGGGAGCATTCTCCTGATGGTCGGCGTCTTCGGGTTGTTGAGTTGGGGAAGCACCGCGCGACTCGTTCGGAGCGAGGCGCTCCAGAAGCGCGAACTGGGCTACATTCGAGCCGCCCGCAACGCGGGAAGCAGTCGCCTCAAAATCATTCGCAAACACCTCTTGCCGAACGTCTCCAGCACGGTGCTCGTCGCCATCACGCTCCAGATTCCGACGCTCCTGCTCATCGAGGCCATGCTCGGCTACTTCCAACTGCATGGTGGCGGACAGAACTCGTGGGGATACTTGGTTTACGCCGCGTTCCGAAGCGATTTCCATCCGACCTTCCTCTGGTGGGCCGAGGTGATTCCGGTCGTCTTCCTCATGCTGACCGTCGCCTCGTTCAACTTCCTCGGTGACGCGCTCCGCGACGTACTCGACCCGAAAACACAGGAGAGACTATGACCGGTACCTTACTTTCCGTCTCGGGACTTCGAACGACGTTCGACACCTCCCGAGGCGACGTCACGGCAGTCGATGGTATCGATTTCGAAATCAACCGCGGCGAGACGGTCTGTCTCGTCGGCGAGAGCGGTTCCGGAAAGACCGTCGCGTGCGAATCAATCACGAGACTCGTTCCGTCCCCTCCCGGAGACATCACCGACGGGTGCGTCGAATTCGACGGGCACAACGTCCTCGACTGTTCTGCCCGCGAACTCCGAGAGATTCGCGGCAACAAAATCTCCTACGTGTTCCAGAACCCACAGAACGCGCTCGACCCCGTCTACACCGTCGGCAGCCAAGTCGCGGAGTCTATCCAGTTTCACCAAGACGTGGACGACGCGGCGGCCCGACACCGGGCAATCGATTTGCTCGACCGCGTCGGAATTCCGAAGGCGGAAGTGCGGGCCGACGACTACCCGCACGAGTTCTCGGGTGGCATGCGCCAGCGCGTCGTCATCGCCATGGCACTGGCTGGCGAACCCGACCTACTCATCGCGGACGAACCGACCACGGCGCTCGACGTTACCATCGAAGCCCAAATTTTAGACCTCCTGCGCGACCTGCAAGCCGAGCGCGACATGGCGATTCTGTTCGTCACTCACGATCTCGGCGTCGTCGCGAAAATCGCCGACCGCGTCGTCGTGCTGTACGCCGGGAAGGTGATGGAACGCGGCGACGTTCGGTCGATATTCGACCAGCCCTCTCATCCCTACACACAGGCACTCCTCGACTGTCTGCCGGGACAGGGCGGTGGCCTGCAACCCATCGGTGGGTCGATGGCTGACCCGGTTTCTCCACCCTCTGGGTGTCGGTTCCATCCTCGATGTCCGCACGCAATCGACGACTGTGCAGAAGGCGGACAACCGCCACTGCAAGGCGTCGGTGGAAATCAGCAGGCGTCGTGCATTTTCCATCGTTCCGACCGGGATTCGTCGGTCGTTTTCGGCGAGGGAGGAACCGACGATGCCGACGACGCCGAACCTTCCGACGCCCTCGAAGAGACGGAGGGCGTTCGATGAGCGACGAGCCACTTCTCTCGGTTCGCGGACTGGAACAGCATTACCCCGTCACGGAGGGGCCGCTTCGACGCGAAGTCGGCACTCTCCGCGCCGTCGATGGCATCGACTTCGACGTTCACCGCGGCGAGACGCTCGGTCTCATCGGCGAGTCCGGAAGCGGCAAATCGACCGCCGCTACGTCGCTTCTCCACCTCGAAACGCCGACTTCGGGAACGGTTCGGTTCGATGGCGAGGACATCGGAGCGTACGACCGAACCGAACAGAAGGCGTTCCGTCGCCGGGCACAGATGGTGTTCCAGGATCCGACGACGAGTTTCGACCCGCGAATGACTATCGGCGAGTCGGTGGTCGAACCGCTGGCGATTCACGGCATGACCGACGCCGATCAACAGCGGGCGATTGCGGAGGACATCCTTCCTCGCGTCGGTCTCTCTACCGACCAGTTCGATCGGTACCCCCACGAACTGTCCGGCGGGCAAAAACAGCGGGCGGCGCTGGGACGGGCGCTCATTTTGAACCCCGATCTACTCGTGCTGGACGAACCGGTGTCGGCACTCGACGTGTCCGTGCAGGCCGAAATCATCGCGCTGTTGTCCGACCTTCAGACGGAGTTCGACCTGTCGCTCCTGCTCATCACGCACGACATGGGCGTCGTCCGGGAAGCCGCCGACCGCGTGGCGGTGATGTATCTGGGCGAAATCGTCGAGCGCGGACCGACCGAAGACCTGTTCCGCAATCCACAGCATCCCTACACGCAAGCGCTCGTCTCCGCGATTCCGACGCCCGACCCGGACGCCCGCGACCGCCGGGTGCCCCTTCGTGGCGACGTTCCCGACGCCGCGTCACCACCCTCTGGCTGTCGGTTCCATCCGCGCTGTCCGGCGGTCATTCCGCCCGAACAGTACGACTTCGAGCAGGAGAACTGGCGGTCGGTGATGGACTTCCGAGTTGCAGTCGCGGACGACGACGTGAGCCTCGATTCGCTCCGCGAACTCGCGGTCGCACGCGGCGAAGTACGTTCCGAGAGCGAGGTCAGCGACGACCACCTCCGGTCTGCGGTTCGAACCGAGTACGATATCCCAGATCGACTGACCGACGAGGAAGCGGAACAGGTGTTGTCTGCCGCACTCTCCGACGTCGTCTCGGGCGACGTCTCCGCCGCAAACGAGCGACTGCGCGACGAGTTTTCGACGGTCTGCGAGCGAACAAACCCGGGGGCGCAGGCGACTACCGCGGGACATCCAGCGGCGTGCCACCTGCACGACGTCGAACCTGCGGACGAACGCTGGGAGTGGGCCTCGGTGGACTGACCCGTCGGACAGTGCACCGGTTGCGAAGGTCTATCATCGTTGCTCACGTTCTCTAGCGGGGTGAACGACAATGGTGACAGCGTACGTCCTCATCAAAGCGAACGTCCCGTCAGTCGAACAGATACGCGATACGATTACCGAACTCGACGGCGTCACCGCCGCCCACATCGTCGCCGGGGACGTCGATATCATCGCAAAAATCGTGGTCGAGACGCCCGCCGACGTTCGAGAAACCGTTGCGTCCGGAGTGTTGACGGTTAACGGCGTCGAGAACACTCAGACGCACATGGCGATGGAGTGAGCCACGTCGGTAGCGACGTTCGACCAGTTGCTCCTCGGTTGGGGTTTGAAGATGCAGGACGCCGAACGTCGTGGGGGGAAGCATGGCAGCAGAACCGACGAAACAGGCGGTGGTGCACGAACTCGAACGCGCCTTTCCGGGATCGATGACCGGTCGCTCGCTGGTTTCACTCGTGGACGAGCCTCGGGAACCGGTCGAAAACGCACTGCGGGAGTTGGTCGTGGAGGGTCGCGTGGAACGGCGGCGAGAGAAAGGGATGACGAAGTATCGATTGAACGAGTAGGCTCAAAACGCCGGGGGCTGGGATTTGAACTCGCCTAGACGTTCCTGCTCACTGTGCGGGCTGTGACTGGTCTGCCCAAATCCCGGCGGCGGTTTTTGCTCACGGTAGCGTCAGCACACGCTTCGCGGTGCTGACGGACTTGTTCGCAGAAAATACGCCGGGACTGGGATTTGAACCCAGAATCCCATACGGGAACACGCTTTCCAGGCGTGCGCTTTGCCATTCGGCCATCCCGGCCTATCAATTCGTTACCCCGTCTGTCGTTTAAACCCTTCTGTTCTAATTGAGAACCCCGTCTGCGACGTAGGTGAGAATCGATGCACCGACCGCGACGAGGAGCGCCATCCCGACCTTCACAGCGATGGCGTACCGATAGCCGGAGTAGAGTTCGTAACCCTGCAAGAGAACGAGAAACGCGAGGACGCCGACGACGCCCCACAGCAGACTCGCCTTGACGCGGGGATTCACGCTCACTCGTTGCTGGCGATGGCTTCGATTTCGACGCCGACGCCTTTCGGCAGGTTGGCAACCTCGACCGCGCTCCGGGCCGGTGGGTTGTCTTGGAAGTACTCCTTGTAGGAGTCATTCATCTCGTCGAAGTTCTCGATGTCGTCCATGAAGACGGTGACTTTCAGCACGTCCTGCATGGTCAGTCCCTCCTCTTCGAGGATGCCTTTGACGTTCTCCAAACTCTGGCGGGTCTGGACGGCGATGTTCTCGTCGTTCAGTAAGTCACCGTCGGGGGTCATCGGAATCTGACCCGCTGTGAATACGATGTCTCCGTTGGTCGTTGCCTGACTGTACGCTCCAACCGCCTTGGGAGCGTCCTGCGTACTAATAACGCGCTTCATGTCGGTGTCTTCGCCCGCCAGAACTTAAACCTACGTCAAAAGGAGTCGAAAGGCAGACCGATCAGACCAACACTTCCACGTCGAACCCACTTTCGCGAAGGGAGTCGAGCAGGTTCTCGACGTGCTCCGTGCCACGGGTTTCGAGGTCGAGTTCGACCTCGGTCGCGTTCATGGCAATATCGCGGGAGGTACGGTCGTGCTGGATGGCGTAGATGTTCGCCTGCGCGTCGGCGATGACGTCGAGCAGTTTGCGGAGCGAGCCGGGGCGGTCTTTGAGCACGGTTCGAAGCTTCAGGTAGCGCCCCGTCTCGACCAGCCCGCGCATGATGACGGTCGTGAGGACGTTCATGTCGATGTTGCCACCGCTCAGTACCGGGACGACGACTTCGTCCTCGTCGTAGTCGAACTTGCCCTCCAGAACCGCTGCGAGGGGGACTGCTCCTGCACCTTCCACGAGCGTCTTCCCGCGTTCGAGGAGGTATGCGAGTGCGACTGCGGTCTCGGAGTCCGTGACGGTGACGACCTCGTCAACGCGCGATTCGATGACCTCGAACGTCTGCTGGCCGACGCTCCGGGTGGCGATGCCGTCCGCGATGGTGTCCACGCTGTCGAGGGCCTGGACCGACCCCTTCTGGAGCGAGTCGGCGACGCTGGACGCCCCCTCGGATTGGACGCCGACGATTCGCGCGTCCGGATTTCGGCCCTTGATTGCGGTCGCGATGCCGCTGACGAGACCCCCGCCGCCGATGGGGACGACCACGGTATCCACGTCCGGCAGGTCGTCTACGATTTCCAGTCCGATGGTGCCCTGTCCCGCCATCACCTTCTCGTCGTCGAATGCGTGGACGTAGGTTCGTCCTTCCTCCTCTTCGATTTCGTGGGCGCGCTTGGCGGCCTCGTCGTAGTCCTCTCCGTGGAGGACGGTCTGCGCACCGTAGTTCTCGGTCGCCCGAACCTTCGAAATCGGGGCATGCTCGGGCATGACGATTTTCGAATCGACGCCGCTTCGTGTGGCCGCGAGCGCGACTCCCTGTGCGTGGTTGCCCGCACTGGCCGTGACGACGCCCGCATCTTTTTCGTCCTCCGAGAGCGTCGTGATGCGGTTGGTCGCGCCGCGAATCTTGAACGACCCCGTGCGCTGGAACGTCTCCAGTTTCAGGTGAACTTCCGCGCCCGTCATCCGAGAGAAGGTATGCGAATAGTCGAGCGGTGTGTGCCGGGCCGTCTCGGCCACTCGCTCGCGGGCCGACAGCACGTCCTCTAGTTCTAGCATGGTGGTCGGTAGTTTTCGGGCCGCTTTATCGTTTGGGAAGGCTGCGTGATGCTCGTGATGGAGTACGCGGTGGAATTGATTTTTCGTGGCGGTGAGGGTTTGTGACGATGATTCTTGTGGAGTGAGCAGACTGCTCACCGCCACGACATCAGTTCTTTTGCCCGGAAACGTTGCTGTAGTCCCGTCATCCGTTTTCTGCATGTCGTACTAAAAACGAGCGTCCGAGCGAGTACAGAAACGCCTTTCTGCTCCCCCCACCGCCTACGAAACGATGCAGGTCTCCGAGGCGGTTCCCGAGTTCGCGGAGGCGTTCGCCTTCGACGAGTTCAACCGGATGCAGAGAGAGATGCTCCCCGCGCTACTCGACAGCGGGGAGAACGTGGTTGCCAGCGCGCCGACCGCGAGCGGAAAGACGGCACTCGCGGAACTGGCGATTTGCAAGGCACTGCGCGACGGCGGCACCGCGCTGTTCATCGCCCCCATGCGAGCGTTGACCAACGAAAAGGAGACCGAATGGGAACGCTTCGAGGAACTCGGCTACTCGGTCTACGTCGTCACGGGCGAGCGCGACCTGAACCCGCGCCGGGCGGAGCGCGCCGATATCCTCGTGATGACGCCGGAGAAGACCGACTCGGCGACCCGGAAACACGATTCTGCGCGCTATTCGTTCATCACGGACGTGGACTGCTGTGTCATCGACGAAGTCCACCTACTCGATTCGGACAAGCGCGGGAGCGTCCTCGAAGTGACCATCTCGCGCCTTCGAAGGCTCTGCGAACCCCGAATCGTCGCGCTCTCCGCGACGATGCCGAACGTGGACGACGTGGCGAATTGGCTCGACGCGCCCCCGGAGACCACCTTCGAGTTCGGCGACGACTACCGACCAGTCGATTTGCACGCCGACGTGAAGACGTACACCCACGGCGACAACTCCTTCGCGGACAAGTACCGCCGACTCTACCGCGCCTTGGATCTCGCGGAACCGCACGTCCGCGAGGACGGACAGGCGCTCGTGTTCGTCTCCTCCCGGCAGGACACGGTGCAGGCGGCGAAGAAAACCCGCGACGAAATTGCGGAGCGAGATATTCCAATCGGCGCACGCGGAGATTACGATTTCCACACCGAAACCCAAGACCTGCGGAACGAGACGCTTCGAAACTCCGTGTTGGACGGCGTCGCCTTCCACCACGCCGGACTGTCGAAAAACGACCGCGACCTCGTGGAAGAGTGGTTCAAACAGGGAAAAATCCAAATCCTCTTTTCGACCTCCACCCTCGCGTGGGGCGTCAACCTCCCCGCCAGATGCGTCGTCCTGCGCGACACGAAGCTCCACGACCCGCTCGAAGGCGAGGTGGACATGAGTCCGCTCGACGTGCTCCAGATGCTCGGACGGGCGGGGAGACCGGGCTACGACGACGTGGGATACGGGTGGGTCGTCTGCGACTACGCGGACGCAGACAAGTACCGGAAACTGCTCCGCGAGGGGAAAGAAATCGAGTCCCGATTGGCGGAAGACTTGGATTCCCATCTGAACGCGGAAATCGCCATGGGAACCATCTCGGACTTAGAGGACGTGATGTCGTGGCTCGAAACGACGTTCTACTACGTCCGGGCGCAGAGCAAGCCCGAGGAGTACGACTTCGAGAACGTCCGCGAGCGCGTTCGAACAACGCTCAAACGCCTCGTTGACCGGGGCTTCGTGGAACGCGGCGACGACCTTTCAATCGACGGCACTGCACTCGCCATGCTGACCTCGAAGTTCTACCTCGACCTCGACACGGCGGAGCGATTCCGCACACTCGCCGAAAAAGAGGAAATCGACGCGCCCGCCATCCTCGAAGCGGTCGCCGGGGGCGCCGAGTTCGACAGCGTGAACGCTCGCCAGTCGGAGCGAGACGCCATCAACTCCGTGCTCGTCGGGCAGGATTCCGGTGATTTGGAAGGTGGCGGACGGAAGGTGCTCGCCATCCTTCGCTCCGGCATGACGGGTTCCACGCCGGGCGAACTCCGAAGCGATGCGTGGGTCATCCAGCAGAACGCGGTTCGACTACTCTCCGCGCTCCGGGCCTTCTTGAAGCGACTCGACCGCCCCGCCGCCGCGAACCTCGTCACTCGCGTCGAAGCGCGCTTGGAAAACGGCGTCGGCGAGAGCGCGGTCGGCCTCACCGCGATCGACGGCGTCGGTTCCGGACGCGCGAGCAAACTGGCAAGAGAAGGCCTCGAAACGCCCGCTGACGTGTGCGAGGCGGGTGTCGATGGACTCATCGACGCGGGACTCTCCGAGGGCGTTGCGGAACAGGTCGAAGAGAGCGCCCGCGAACTCCCCGACGTGGACATCGAATGGGGCGGGTTCCCCACCCGAATCGCTCGCGGGGAGAACGATATGCGGGAGGTCGTCCTGAAAAATCGCGGACAGGGCGAGCAGGCAGTCGTGGAAGTCACGGTCAACGGTATCGACATGACGACGAAATCGACGTACCTCGACGGGGAGGCAACGGTTCCCGTCGGCGTCTTCGGCGGCACTGACGACGAGATGGAGTTCACAGTTCGGGTCACGTTTCCCGACCTTCCGCTCGTGCCGATTGCGGACTCTCGAACCGTGCAGGTCGAGTGAGTCGAAGAAGGCGGTCGGTTAGCTGAGCAGTTCTTCGCGCAGTTCGGCGGGCGAGTTGACGACCACGTCCGCCGCGGACAAATCAAGTTCTTTGGCTCCGTTCGGGTAGCCGACGCAGTAGGTTCCTGCCCTGACTGCTGACTCGACGCCGTTTTCGGAATCTTCGACGGCGGCGCATTCGTCGGCGCGCTTGTCCAGCAGGCCTGCGGCGTGTTCGTAGATGGCGGGTTCGGGTTTGCCGGGGGCGTCGATGTCCTCCGCGCTGACGACTTCCGCGAATTCGAGGTCGAATCTGTCGAGGACGATTTCTATCCAATCGTGGGGCGACGAGGAGACGAGGGCGATTTCCATCTCTCGCTCGCGCAGGTCGGCGAGCAGGTCGTGAAAGCCGTCCATCAGCGAGACGTGCTCGCCGTAGAGTTTCATCGCGGCTTCGTCGTAGATGGCGACGAACTCCTCTTTGGTCGCGGTCGTCTCGTACTCGGCGTCGAGGTAGTCGTAGATTTCGCGGTAGTTCATCCCTGTGATTTCGTCGGCGGTCACGTCGTTCGCGACGACCTCGGGGAAGATGGTGTCCTCTTCGAGTTCGACCCAGAAGTCCTCGGAGTTCACGATGACGCCGTCCATGTCGAACAGCACTGCGTTCGTCGTTTTGTCGGTCATTTTCTCTCAGTTCTCCCGTCACTCCGAAAACCCTTCGGCCGAACATTTAAATCGGAAACCGCGACCACTCCGGGCCATGACCGACACGATTCGCGTGTTCACTGGCGACTGCACGATTACGACGGACGGTGACACCAAGCGACGACGACGCGGCGAGATGGTCGCCCTGCTAAAGCCCGACGACACCCTGCTCGTTCACGACGTGGACGGCTACCAGCCGGTCGAGTGGTTGACGCGCGCCGAAACCGCCCACGCGAATCTCGACAGTGACACCTTCACCCTCGTCGCGGCAACCAGCGACCGCCGAGTCCGCGTGGACTGTCACACCTGCTACGGAATTTCTCGGTATCCCGGCACGACTGCGGGAATTCCGGTCGGTAGCTGTCCGGACTGTGATGGCGCACTCACACGAGCGAAAGGAGCGGTCTCCTGCCTCGGCTGTCGCCGGGAGTACAGCATTCCGCGCCGGGCCAGCGTCGGCAGTGACTCCTGCGACTGCGGCCTCCCGGCGATGCGCGTCGAACGCGGCGAGCAGTTCGAACTCTGCATCGACCGCGACTGTGGTACCGTGCTCGACGCAGTTCGGGAGCGATTCGACCGCGAGTGGGACTGCCCGGAGTGCGGTGCCGACTTCCGGATTCTCCGCCGAGGCGGAATCATCGCGGGATGCGACCGCTATCCCGACTGCGACACCGGATTCGGCGTTCCGAACGGGAGAGTCGTGGATTCCTGTGACTGCGGTCTCCCCGTATTTCAGACGCGAACCGGTCGGCGGTGTTTGGCTACTGATTGCGACGAATTTGAGGAATACTCTGCGACCTGATGTAACCAGTTGAGGATGTACCAGTTGAGGATGCTCGTGACAAACCAACCACTGTGGCGCGCGCTGGTACAGGGCTGAGGCGTTCACCGCCGAAGCTCTGTGCTGATAGCGTGCGAGGGATGACCGAAACGAGCGACAGCGAGTGAAGGGAATCGGTTGGGGAGGGTGTGGCCGTGGCGGTGCGGTTGCGGTCATTAGAACCAGCATCAGCTAGCGTCACCGAGGTAGATGGTATTGAGTAGAGGTTGAATGAGAGATAGCTAGTTACTGCCGATTCCTAATACCGAAACCGCACCTCGTCCTCCTCAACCTCTTCGCACGAGTTGCTTCGCTCCCGCGTGCCGGGGTAGTTCGTGAGAATTTACGACAGATGAAGTCACGCCGCTTTTTGCTAGACTCTCACCCAAACACTCAATCCTCCGAAAACCGCTCGCAAGTCGCAGTGCCTTTAGCGACGCACGCAACAGAAAAAGTATGGACGGACGCCTACGCGACGATGAAGTAGTGGTCGGCGGGGACGCCCGCCAGCGATACTACGACTCGCGGGGATACGGCCATCCGATCGATGGCAACGAAATAGCACTTTCGCGGGTCGAGGCCGCCCATCTCCTCCTCCGTGACGACCTCGATTCGGTGGAAGGGAAGGGATTTCGGGAGTTTTTACAGGACTCGACGGGCGACGGATTCGCCGCCCGATTCCTCGTCTACGCCGACTTGCGCGAGCGCGGATTCTACCTCTCGCCCGCCCGCTCGGGATGGGTGTCCGACCCACTCCCCGAGTCGGACTTCGTCGTCTACCCGCGCGGAAGCGGCCCGTGGGACGACGAAGTGCTGTACCGCCTCCGAGTCGTCAGCGAGCGCGAAACGATTCCCGCGGCGCGATTGGGCGACGTGGTGCTGGCGGTCGTGGACGAGGAGAGCGAAATCACCTACTTCGAAACCGACCGTGTCGAAGTCGAGGGAACGACAAATCACGACGTGCCGACGAACGTTTCGGGGTCGCTTCTCGCCGACCGCGTGCTGGTGTGGAATGCGCCGGACGAACTCCACCATCGATCGTTCTACGGCCAACCGATGGGCGGGCGCGACCCGGCGGGCGTCTTGCAGTTGTCGCTGGTCGAAGCGGCTCACCTCGTGGCGGAGGGGAACCTCTCCGTAGACGGTGGGTACGACGAAATCGTCGCTCGTGGCCGTGAAGTCGAGGGCGAGCGATTCGACCGTCGACTGCGGGTGTACCGAACCCTCCGACAGCGGAACGTGGTTCCGAAGACGGGGTTCAAGTTCGGGGCCGACTTCCGAACCTACGCCGACGTGGAGTCTGTGGACGAGTTGGGACACTCCGAGTTTTTGATTCGCGTGCTTCGAGCGGGCCACGAATTCGCGCCGCGCGACCTCGCGCTCGACGTTCGCCTGGCGCACGGGGTGCGAAAGAAAATGGTTTTTGCACTCGTCACGGAAAACGAACGAATAGAGACCTGGCTTTCGGTTACCCGACTCACACCATGACACAAGACGATACTGACGACACTGGCGATTCGAGAAACGCACTTGATACACCCACGCCCTTGCCCGACGGCGGCACCGCGGCGGGCGAAGACGACGTCGTCCTCGACCCGTGGGGGTCGGCGACCGTCTCCGACTATCGCAAACTGTTCGAGGAGTTCGGCATCGAAGAGTTCGACGACGTGCTTCCCGAGGTTCCGAACCCGCACTATCTGATGCGCCGTGGCGTCATCTTCGGCGACCGCGGCTATCGCCGAGTCGCCGAGGCGATGCAGAACGGCGAACCGTTCGCCGCGCTCTCGGGGTTTATGCCGACCGGCGACCCCCACATCGGGCACAAACTGGTGTTCGACGAACTCATCTGGCACCAGCAACAGGGCGGCGACACCTACGGCCTCATCGCCGACCTCGAAGCCCACAGCGCCCGCGGCCTGTCGTGGGAAGAAATCGATGAGCACTCGCGGGACTACCTGCTCTCGCTCCTCGCGCTCGGATTCGACGCTGAGGAGGGAACGCTCTACCGCCAGTCAGAGAACCGCGAACTGCAAGACCTCTCGTTCGAACTCGGGTCGAAAGCCCGATTCGCGGAGTTCGAAGGCATCTACGGATTCGACGGTGAAACCAACGTCTCGCACGTCCAGAGCGTCGTCACGCAGATGGGCGACATCCTCTACCCGCAGTTGGACGAACCGAAACCGACCGTCATCCCGGTCGGCCCCGATCAGGATCCCCACGTCAGATTGGCCCGGGACTTGGCGGTTCGAATGCGGTTTTTCGGTGTGACGAAGGCCTACGCCGGTTTCGAGGTGGACGAAGCCGAACTGTCGCACGTCGCGGCGGCCTACGAAGCGCGCGAGGAGTACGCCGACGACTCCGACGTGCCGCGCTGTGAGGACGCGGCGGAGTGGTTGTCCGAGACGGGTGACTCCGTCGTTCCTGCGGTCGAGAGCGTCATCGACAAACTCGAAAACGCGGGCATGGAACCGCTTCGTCCCCGCGTTCGATTCCTCGACCGAAACGCTACTGAAGAGGCATTCGGGGCGCTCATCGAGGCCATCGACGGCGAAAAGCGCGTCTTCGACGAGCACATCGACGCCTTCGACCTCACGCGCGAGGAGGCCGAAGCCCTCGCCCGCGAAGTCGAGATAGAGAACGACGGCTACGGGTTCATCATGCCGTCCTCGATTTACCACCGATTCATGACCGGACTGACGGGCGGGAAGATGTCGTCCTCGGTTCCGGCGAGTCACATCAGCCTACTGGACGACCCCGAGGAGGGCTACGACAAGGTCAAGTCGGCTACGACGGGCGGGCGCGAGACGGCGGAACTCCAGCGCGAGAAGGGTGGCAAAGCCGACGAATGTCCCGTGTACGAACTGTACGCCTACCTGCTGGCGGGCGACGACGACGAGTTCACAAAAGAGGTGTACGAGGAGTGCGTCGGCGGGGAGCGACTCTGCGGTGGATGCAAGGAACAGGCCGCGGAGTTGATGCGCGAGTTCTTGGAGGAACATCAGGAGAAACGCGAGGAGGCAGCGGAACTCCTCGAAGAGTTGGACATTCAGTTGCAATCGTCGCGTAGATAGGCCGGTTCGCGGTTCATTTTGTTGCTGTTCGAAAAGAGAGAAAAGGTAGTTCAGACCGGTTAGCTGTCCGAATCAGTATCGGTATCCGTTCCGTCAGAGTCCGAATCTGTGTCCCCATCGTCGCTATCGGAGTCAGTATCTCCATCACTTCCGTCGGAATCGGTATCGCCGTCAGTTCCGTCGGAATCGGTATCGCCGTCAGTTCCGTCGGAATCGGTATCTCCATCACTCCCATCTGAATCCGTATCCCCGTTTCCGGTATCCGCGTTGATGTTCGGATTGGTATCTGTTCTTGCTTCGGATGTGGATCGGTCGGTAGCGGTTTCCTGCGTGTCGGATTCTCTCCCGATGTCGGAGCCGATACTGTAGAGGATGATGGGTGGGGCAATGTACGCGGCAATCGCCAGTATCACGAACAGTCTGTTGACGAAGATGAGCAGACCGAACGCGGTGAGCGCCGCCGCGGAGGCGGCGTGAACCGCGGTGTGGGTGTACTCTCGGTAGTAGTTCCACAGTCCGCGGAGCCAGCGCACCATTCCCGACACCCCTCCGTTTTCGGTTGTGATGGAGGACATTCACAGTGACTACGCCTCGCACGTGCAAAAACCCGTGACTCCGAACTCTACTTTCTCACGATGACGCAGGGGGTTGCGTCGTCCGCGAACTCCTCGTCCTCGGCATCGACCAGTTCCCAGTAATTCTGCGTCTCGGCACCCGTCACTTCTCGAACCACGTCCTCGCTAATCAGGTTTGCACCGCTCAGTACGAGTCCGAACGACTCGCGCTTTCGGCCTTCGAACTCCCTGTCGAACTGCTCCCGGCTCGTCTCGTTCGGGTAGTTCAATACGAGGTGACCGCCGTCTCGAACCCGTGAGTACAGATTCTCGATTGCGCGCCGCGGTTCTTCCACGAAGTAGAGCGTGGCGACGCAATACACCACGTCGAACTGGCGGTCAGTGTCGAGGGCGGGGAGCGAGTCCACCGCGAACTGGAGATTGTCGAGTCCTTGCTTTTCGGCTTTCTCATCGTTGTCCCGAACGACCGTCTCCGAGAGGTCGAACCCGAAGAATTCGGTGTCTGGGTAGCTCTCCGCGAGGCGGAACGGGACGACCGCTGGGCCGCAACCGACCGAAGCGAAATCGTCGGGTTGACCCACGCGGTCGAAAAATTCCTCGGCGAGGTCGGCCATTCGTTCGCCCCCGATGTAGGCACAGCGGTCGTACTCCGCCCGTCGGTAGAACCGCTCCCAGTCCATCATGACTGGGCTATCGGGCGGATGTGGAATAAATTCCTCCGGAACGTTTTTGTCGGCTCTGAACCATCTTTTGACTATGCTATCCGAATCCCACCGTGGCAGTATCGCAGTCGAGGCACGACCAGCGACGGGATTCGGCTTTTTTAGCGGGGTCTGAGCGCGCGGCGGACTCCTCTCGCGGTGGGAGGACGAAACCGTACGCAGTTGCCCGATGGAAGGCAATTATCCGACGGTCTTCAGAAGGGCTAAACCGCCGGACAGGGACATACGACCAACGACTACCGACTGGAGATGAAACTACCAGAATCACAGGTCGCGGTGTTGGAAACCGCGAGCGCGACCGAGGAACAGACGATAGAGGAATTGGCCGAGCAGACCGACCTGAAACCGGAAGCGGTGACGGGTGCGGTCTTCGAACTCGAAGACGAAGGCTTGCTCACCGTCGAGGAGCGAACCGAGGAAGCGGTCTCGCTGACCGAAGAGGGCGAAGAGTACACCGAAGACGGCCTGCCGGAAATCAAACTCTACGAGGCGGCGCTCTCCGCGGGTGCGGACGGGGAACCGATTCAGATGGGCCAAGCCATCGGCCAGTCCGGACTGGGCGGTCCGCAGGTGAACATCGCGCTCTCGAACTACGCCCGGAAGGGGTACGGAAGCATCGCTGACGGCGAAATTTCGGCGAGTCCAGACGCGAATCCGGAGGACGACGAGGAGGCCAGCGCGCTGTCCGCGCTCGTCGCTGGCGAGTCGGTTGACGACGCCGACACGCTCGACCAACTGGAGAGTCGCGGTCTCGTCGAGCGCGCCGAATCGACGGTTCGCTCGGCGACGCTCACAGACGAGGGCGTGACGGTACTGATGGAAGGCGTCGAGGCCGCCGAGACTGTCGGCCAGTTGACGCCCGCGATGCTCACGACCGGCCAGTGGCGCGACGTGGAGTTCGCCGAGTACAACGTCTCTGCCGACGCGGAACGAATCGACGGCGGGAAGACGCATATCCTGCGCCAGACGGCTAACCGCGTGAAGGACGTACTCGTCGGCATGGGCTTCGAGGAGATGGACGGTCCACACGCGGACGCGGATTTCTGGATTAACGACTGTCTGTTCATGCCCCAAGACCACCCGGCGCGAACCCACTGGGACAGGTTCGCCCTGTCGAATCCGACCGAAATCGACGACCTGCCGGAGGAGTTGGTGGAGAAGGTTCGCCGGGCGCACCTCGAAGGAATCGGCGAGGACAGCGACGGCTACCACTCGCCGTGGGACGAAAACTTTGCCCGCGCAATCGCGCTCCGCGGGCACACCACGTCGCTGTCGATGCGATATCTCTCCGGGAACGCCATCGGGGAACTCGAACCGCCACAGCGGTTCTTCAGCGTCGAGAAGGTGTACCGCAACGACACCCTCGACCCGACGCACCTGCTGGAGTTCTTCCAGATCGAGGGGTGGGTCATGGCCGAAGACCTCTCGGTGCGTGACCTGATGGGCACCTTCACCGAGTTCTACGAGCAGTTCGGAATTACGGACATCGAATTCAAGCCCCACTACAATCCCTACACGGAGCCGAGTTTCGAACTGTTCGGCAAACACCCGGAGACGGGCGAACTCATCGAGATCGGCAACTCCGGCATCTTCCGCGAGGAGGTGCTGACGCCGCTGGGCGTCGAGTGCGACGTGATGGCGTGGGGACTGGCCTTAGAGCGCCTGCTCATGCTGATGTACG
>CAYNQM010000047.1:0-22085 GCA_964399275.1 uncultured Haladaptatus sp. | reverse complement strand
CTACATTCATTCCCCACCCGAGAGCGGAAGCTCCGGGTGGGGTTCGCTATTTATCTCAGCTACACAGAGACCGCTATCCTTAAACCAGCAGACTACAAAGAGACGACTGCGCCAAGGTGGCAGAGTCCGGCCGAACGCAGCGGCCTGCAGAGCCGCCCATCGCCGGTTCAAATCCGGCCCTTGGCTTAGCACGGGTGACACGTTTTCGTCACTCGCGATATTTATCGTCGATTTGAATAAGGTCGGAGACAGCTGACTGTGGTTACGTACGAGCAGGAACACCTGAACGGGTTCAAATGCGGGCTTGACGCTCTCATTTCGCGGAACGAGCTTGAGCGTAGCGTGCCGTTCGGTTGGTGCCTACGATACGTGTTTCGACGCGACTTTTCGGAGTGGTTTCCGGCGGCCTGGATCGCCGAACGACGGTTCCGGTCGTTGCACCGCGTTGCCGCGTGATTTGACTGCTTCTCCCTGTCGGTTGCCGTATTCGTCTTCGACGGATGTCTTGACGATGTTGTGAACCGTTTCCGAGGTGGTGGCCTCTTCGAAATGTATCGGAGCTGAGGATACGCCACCCCGCGACATGAGCGATAGCTGATTGCTTCCCCCGATGCGATAATACTGGCAGTTATACTCCGTTCGAGCGAACGGATCGAAATGTGACACTACAGCGTCGATTTTCGATGCCTGTGTGACATGCCCTCTGTCGAATAGTCAATTATTTCGTTGGTGGTCGTCGTTGGACGGTTTTCGTGATACAAATCCCGTCGTCAGATGCGGTGCGTACAAATCGTAATCGGATTGATTCTGTCTCGCTTCGTGTCTGATTCCAGTTCTCGACGGCTGAACCTCAAACGCGAGTATATCGCCGCTCACGTCCTCCGATCCAGTATGACGACGGAACTCGACGAACGAACTCGGGAGTCGTCTGCGGTTCCGTGGCACTCGCCGACGGTTCGCGTCGTCCTTGCGAGTACGGCGCTTGCGCCCTTGGGCGTGCCACTCATCAGTCCCGCTCTTCCTACCATTCAGGGATTCTTGGGTATCACCGAGGCGCAAGCGAGTTTGCTCATTTCGGTGTACTTCGTCACTGGCATCGTCCTCTCGCCGTTCATCGGCATACTGGCCGACCGATTCGGTCGGCGTTCCGTCCTCGTTCCGTCCTTGTTCGTTTTCAGTCTCGGTGGAGGCGCACTCGCGCTGACGCCGGATTTCACGGTGTTGCTGGCGATTCGGCTCGTTCAAGGTACCGCCGCCGCGGGCATTTTCATCACCACGGTGACGCTCATCGGCGATGCGTTCGACGGCGTCCAACGGAACGCCGTCCTCGGTGTGAATACGGCGGTACTGTCGGCGGGTGCGGCACTCTACCCGCTCCTCGGCGGTGTGCTGGTCGGTTACGGATGGAACGTCCCGTTCTGGGCGTACCTCGCCGGAACTCCGGTCGCCGTGTTCGCTCTGCTGACGCTCGAAGAGCCGGAGGCCGAACACAGCCAACGAAGCATCTCCTATCTCAAGGGTGCGCTCTCGGCACTCGTCGGTCGGCGAACGATAGCGTTCTACGGTACCGCCTTCTTCACCGAACTCCTGCTGTTCGGGTCGGTGTTCACTGTTCTCCCGTTCTTGTTGGTCGAGCAGTTTGCCGTCTCCCCCCTGCTCATCGGTCTCGTCGTCACGGTCGCGGAAGCGGTATCGGTCGTCGTCTCCTCGCAGAACGGTCGGTTCGCCCGGACGCTCTCGAACGGCGCGCTGGTGACGGTCGGGTTCACGTGTTACGCGCTCGGTCTGTTTAGCGTCTGGCTCGCGCCCTCCGTCGTGCTCGTCGGTGCGGGGGCCGCCTTCCTCGGTGCAGGTGTCGGCCTGAGCATGCCCTCGGTGGACGCGGCCATCAGCGGTGTCGTCGCTCCTCGGTTCAGAGCCGGTGCGCTGAGCATCCGGAACAGCACGACGTTCCTCGGGCGCGCAGTCGGTCCCGTCCTGTTCGCCGGACTCGCGGTGAGCACAGGCTACAGACTTCTGTTGTTCGGTGCGGGCGTCGTCGCGCTCCTCTGGGGAGTCGTCGTCTTCGTCGTCACCCGCGAGTAGCGCGCGAAGAGTGCAAACTCAGAGCGAGACGGGACGACCCTCACGCGCACTTTCGTACAGCGCGTCGATGATGGTCATGGTTCGCACTGCGTCATCGGCGTCGGTCTCTGGTTTGGTTCCCGACTCGACGCAATCGACGAAATGCTCGATTTCGAGCGCGTACTGGTTCGTCGCGTCGAATCGTTCTGTAACGGTGCGGTCGTCGATTTCGTACTCCAGTTCGGTTCCGCCGTCGCCGCGCGGGACGAACGCTTCCGGCGCTTCGAGCCACCCGTTCGTCGCCTCGATGCGGTAGGATTGCGTCCCCGTCGTCGTGAATCCGGAGGAAATTTCGGCGGTCACGCCCTCCTCGTATTCGAATATCGCGGCCAGCTCGGTGTCTACGCCCGAATCCATCGTGTCCGCGGTCGTCGCGTACACCTGCTCGGGGTCGCCGAGAAAGAGGCGCACCGCGTTGACGGCGTAACAGCCCACGTCCATCAGACTCCCGCCCGCGAGGTCGGGGTCGAGTCGAACGTCCTTCGGGTCGCGCATCGCGAACTGGAAGGTCGCTTTCACTGAGCGTACATCGAGGTCACTCGCGACATCGAC
Organism: uncultured Haladaptatus sp.; assembly: GCA_964399275.1. Classification (GTDB taxonomy): domain Archaea; phylum Halobacteriota; class Halobacteria; order Halobacteriales; family Haladaptataceae; genus Haladaptatus. Next base: position 19,409 of record CAYNQM010000047.1, on the reverse strand, counting down.
CGCTCGTTGGGTTCGGGGATGGTAGCGATACATAAACGCTTCCATCAGGGTGACTCCCTGCTCGTCGCAGTAGTCGCCCATCTCGCGGGCTTGCTCGGCGTCTACCGCCAGCGGCTTTTCACAGAGGACGTGGAGGCCGTGCTCTGCGGCGCGTTTCGTCCACTCTGCGTGGAGCGCGTTCGGAAGCGGGTTGTACACCACGTCGATGTCCGATTCGAACAGTTCGTCGTAGGCTCCGTAGGCTTCTGAAACGTCGAGTCGTTCTGCGACTTCCGCGGCGCGCTTCTCGTCGCGGGACGCGAGTGCGACGACTTCGTGCCCTGCTTCCCGAATCGCGGGCACGACGACCTTCGTTCCGATGTTCGCCGTGCTGATGACGCCGAATTTCATACGCTCGGTTCGTATTCGACAGTAAAGAAACGGGTGGTAAACGGTGTCGGCAAAAAGTAACCATTATACCCGACGCGAACCGGGGCTAGAATATGCAACGAAGAGCAGCGGGCGTTTACATCGTCGTCTTTCTCGTTATCGCTGCCGGGGCGTACTCACTCATCGGAGTCGCTCAGGAGCCGACGGTGTCGGTCGAAAACCCCGACAAGACCCTCTCACAGCAGGGACAGAAGTTCAACGTCGACGGACGACAGTACAACGTCACCTCCCTCAGTGACGGCTCGGCCGAAGTCGCGTGGACGAATCAGTCAGCCACCTACTCGGCGGAGTTGGCGAACAACTCCACGATTCAGCGGAACAACACGACGTTCCGCGTCCTCATCCCGAACCAGTCAAACCCGAACCAAGCCACGCTCCGCGAGGTGCAGAACCTGAGCAACAACACGCAGACGGTGCAACAGGGTAACCAGACCTACGTCGTTATCAACGGGAGTGACAACGGCTCTAGCGGCAACAAGTCGCTCGTTCCAGTAGACCAGTACAAGCAACAGCAGTTCGGCGAACCGCAGACTCAGACGCTCCGACAGGGCAATAACTTCCAGTACAGCAACAACTCCACGACCATCTCGAACATCACGAAGGAAGCAGTGATGCTAGAGTGGAGCGCACCGAAAACGACGACGACTTCGCTTTCCAGCGGCAGTCAGGCTCAACTCGGCCCGAACAATCAGTCGTTCGTGGCTTACAGCGAGGGCGGAAAGGTACTGCTCTCGTCTGACGTGGAAGGCTATCAGGAACAGAATCAGGAAATCAATCACTTCAACGAGCGAATCGCAGGTCTCTGGGGCGTCTCCATCCTCAGTTTCCTCGCGGCGCTCCTGCTGGCGATGTTAGCCTATCTGCCAGTGAAAGGATAAACAGAATCGCTCTTTTTACGCTCGCGACACCCACGCCAGAGCCGCGCCGATACCGATTGCCGAGAGCGCCCCGACTATCTGGCCGAGCATGACCACCGCGCTCCCGGATTTGTGCGTCCACGGGGTTCCGACGAGGGTTGCGATTCCGACGAGGACGAGTAACACGCCGACGACGATTCCGAATGGTTCGAGCGGATCCGAAACGAATCGGTTCATGTCCGTCTTTTGTGTTCGGCTACCGTATAACGTCTACTGAACGACTTCGATTTTTGCACCCCGATAAAAAGCGCGGATATCATGCAGGAATTACTTATACAAATCGGAGACGTCTCGGAAATCGATGGACGTGCTCGGAGAGTCGCCACCCGGTTACGCCAACTACCAGCGGTACACCTTCCGGGAGTGGGTGAGCTTCGTCTGTCACGCGCTCGTCGTGGTCGTGCTAGCCGCGGCGCTGTTTCCGGGTATCTGGAGTACGGCCGTCTTTCTGTCGTCGCTCCCGACCGACGCCGCAGTCCTGCGATTCGCTACGCTCGTCCCAGAGTTCGGCGTTGCGCTCCTCGTCGTTGGGGCACACGAAGCGATTCACTACCTCGCTTGTGCGCGGTTCGACAAGGAACCCCAGTTCGGCTTTCGGTGGGGGTCGTTCCTCGGCATTCCAGAACCGATGCCGTACATCGTCTCGCTTCGCCATCATCTCAGCCGATCAGAAATCCTGGTGACATTTCTCGCACCACTCCTCGTCATCGACGCTCTCGCGCTCGTCGTCATCTTGACATCGGTGTCCCCGGCCTTCGACCACTTCGCGCGCGTCGTGTTGCTGGTCAATACGGCGTCCGCGACCCGTGACATTCACAACGCTGTCAACGTCCTTCGGTTTCCGAACGGAACCAAATTCATTAACGTCGTGCGCGAGGACGTAGAGACGTTCTACTGCGTTCCGAAGGGAAAGTAGTCTCTTCTGAGAAGAACAGTGTTCGTCCGCTGGCTACTGAATGTGGCCTTCGCGCCGAAGTTGGTCGGCATCCTGACTCGTGTAGCGCCATTCGATGTTGCCCTTTTCGTCCTGCCAGTCCCACGGTTCGATGAGGACGACGTCGCCCTCCTCTATCCACGTCCGATACTTCATTCGTCCGGGAATCCTCCCCATTCGATTCTCACCGTCTTCACAACGAACGCGAACGTGGTTCCCGCCGTTGTGTTCGGTTACGACGCCGAACATCTCGTCGCTGTTAGGCATTCGGAGATTCCGACGCTCTGTTTCTTCGCTCACATGCAGTAATTGCGCCGGACATGGTTAAGTGATGGGATAGGAAAGATACCACGTAACACGGTGGCGAAACGCTACTCAGGGGTTCCTTTCGGGCCTCTTTGTCACGATTCGCTCATGCCGAAACGACGATTGAGTCGATTCGAACACGACTCACGAGATAGTTCGTCGTGGAGAAACACGGGCTGGAAGGGATTTGAACCCCTGGCCGTCTGGTTAAAAGCCAGACGCTCTGCCTAACTGAGCTACCAGCCCTCATCCAATTGTGAGAGTTGCGACGGTTAAACGTTTACCATTCTATTTCGAGACCGGTGTCAGCAACGTTTAGCATCCCGCCCGCGACTGTTGAATCATGACAGTGTTTGTCGATGCACAGGCTGACGACCTGCGCGCGTTCACCGAACAACTCTGCTCGTTCGACACGACCGGCGGAAACGAAGGCCCCGCGCAGAGATGGTTCGCCGACCGACTCGCCGAGTTCGGGTTCGAAACTTACGAATGGACCGCCGACGCCAAGCGAATGGCCGACCACCCCTCGTTTCCCGACGACCCTGCAAACATCGAACACACCGAAGCCAGTGCTGGCGGGCCAACGCTCGTCGAGCGCCCGAGCGTAGCGGGCGTGCTGGAGTTCGGAAATCCGGACGCAGGCCCGACGCTCGTCCTGAACGGCCACATGGATGTGGTTCCGGCCGCCCGCGAATCGTGGGACACTGACCCCTTCGACCCGACGTGGGACGACGACGAGGAGAATCTCACCGCTCGCGGTTCGGTGGACATGAAATCCGGCGTCGCTGCCTGTGTCTTCGCAGCGAAGCACCTCGCGGAACTGGCCGAAAACGATGACCGCGACCTCAATGGCAGAGTCGTCGTGGAGAGCGTCGTCGGCGAGGAAGAGGGTGGCATCGGCGCGGCGGCGGCCGCACTTTCCAATCCGTACCCCTTCGAGCGCGACGCGGCCATCGTCGCGGAACCGACCGACCTCACGCCCGTCATTGCCACCGAGGGAAGCGTCATGAAGCGACTCCACCTCACGGGACGCTCGGCGCACGCGGCCACGCGCTGGCGGGGCGAGAGCGTCCTGCCGCACTTCGAGCGAATCCGCGAGGCGTTTTACGACCTCGAAGCCGAGCGTTCCGAGTCGGTGACCCACCCGTTGTACGAGGAGTTCCCCGTCCCGTGGCCCATCGTCATCGGAACCGTGGAGGCGGGAACGTGGTCGTCAACCATCCCTGCAAACCTGACCGCGGAGATGCGCCTCGGCGTCGCACCCGGCGAGACGGTGGACGAAGTCGAATCGGCATACGAAGAGCGACTGGCCGAGGTGGTCGAGGAAAGCGAATGGTTGAGCGAGAACCCCCCCACGTTCGAGCGATTCTCCATCCAGTTCGAGGCCGCGGAGACCGACGCGGACGAACCCGTCGTCGGTGCGCTTCAGTCTGCGATGGCCGACCACGAACTTGATACGACCCTGCGCGGCGAAACGTACGGCGCGGACTCGCGCCACTACGTCAACGCGGGAATTCCGACTGCGGTATTCGGCCCCGGAAACATCGGGCAGGCACACTTCCCGAACGAGACGATTCACTGGTCTGACGTGGAGACGGCGGGCGCAGTGCTCGCCCAGACGGCCCGCGAGTTCCTCGGCTGAACAGTTCGACCCGACCCCGACTACTCCCAACTACTCGAATTCGCGTTTCAGCGCCCGCACGACGACGTCCTCCGGTTCTTCGCTCGCCAGCGTCGCCTCCCGCCGGAGTTCCCGGTACACCGTCGGCGGAAGCGAGAGCGTCACTTCCCCCGGCGTGATGCCGTGATTTCTCAGTGCGCGTTCCGCCGACGTTCCGTCGTTGATTTCGCTGACGATAGACCGCACGTCCCTGACCGTCAGCGAATTGTCGAGGATGGCCCACGCGAGTTGGTAGCGCGCGTCGCCAGCGACTCGGGCCACGTGTTTTGCGGCAGTTGGTGCGATGCGCCCCAACGCGACGTGGCGGCGAATCGACCGCGGGAGGTCGTGCACCCGCGCCCATTTGCGGATGAACGCCACGGTCGTCTCGCCCCCGGCCTCCTCCGCGGCACCCTTGTACGACCCGACGCCTCGCACCAACGCGGCGCAGGCCGCGGCTCCTCGGAGCATGTAGACGCTGTCTTCGCTCCCGGCACTTCCCTCCGCGAAGGCTCGCACGGTTTTGGCCGCCTCGGCGATGCTCTCCGGGTCGTCCGGGTCGAAGGCCTTCGCCTGATTCGCGTGCTCGCCGGTAATCGCCTCGTCGCCGCGGATGACGGGCTCTCCGACCGGTGATTCGCGGTCTGCTGGCGGTTCCTCCTCGAAGCCGTCAGTCATTGCAAAATGATTCGTTTGACGGGGCAAAAAGGAACTGTTCGTATAAGTTCGAGATGGGAAATTTTCTACCGACTCGATATTTTGACCAGTTGTCACTCTTTCACTGTTTGTGCCATTTTCTGTCTCTCGATTTTGTTTGTGTGATTCTAGGTGTTTTCTTGTAGGCTCTGGCTGTTCTCCCGTATATCGTGGTTGTTCTCTCGTTTGTTTTGGTTATTTCCTCGGTGATTCTAGTTACTGCCGACTCCAAATGACCGCCACCGCAACCGCCCACACCCTCCCCAGCCGACTCTTTCCACTCACTTCGTTCGTTTCAGTCGTCCCTCGCGCGAGCGAACCTCCGGTTCGCTACCGCACGCCGAGAGTGTTTGTGAAAATTCGCGCAGTCAATAATTGTCCACATGGCGCATCCTGACAGCGTGCGAGGTCTCCACGACCTCGATTGCGAGCGGTGGCGGTCGTTTAGAGTCGGGACTTCCCCGCGGGAAAAACGAACAGACGCAGGTTCTGGAACGACGAAACGAACAGACTGGCTCTGGAATCGCATACCTACCTCGATTTTTCCACATCAAAGCACCGCCACCGCAATTTTATATGCGAAGCCGCCGAAATTTCCGGCAGTGACGGGTTCCGGCACCGACCACGCGATAGAGGAGCGCCAGCTTCGCCAACGCGATGAAAAGGCGGGCGTCGAGCAGTGGGTAGAACACGTCTTCTTCGCAGTCGGCGAGGTGACCTTTCTCGGCATCCCCGCCTTCATGCTGTTGCTCGGAGCCAGCCCGAACCGAGCGCTGAAGTTCGCCGCGATATTCGCGTGGGCCACCCTCGCTCTCGCCACCGGGTCGTTCCGGGGCGAGTGGAACGATGTCGAGTGGCCACGGATGACGCCCGTGCTGTTCGCCCTCCGACTGGGCTACTACAACGCGGTCATTCTCGCGGTTTCCTACGCCGCGGCGATGGTCGATCTCGCGCTCCTTTCGCCCGTCGTGACCGCCGGGGTGTCCGTGGCGCTCTCAGCGTGCTGTGCGTGGGCGTTCCCGCGACTCGCCGCAATCGCCGACGCTCGACTTCCGAACTGAGACCAACCACATCGACACATGCGAGACGAAGATTACGACCCGACTACCTGCCCCGCCGCTGGCTGTGACTACGAGGATTCCATTCGCTCTGTCGCCGCGCACATCAGCGGCACCGACGACGAACGCCACTCGTGGGACAACCTCGTCTTCGAGGGTGCCCGCGACTTCGTGATGCGGGAGAAGGAACGCCAGCAACATTCCGAGACCGATTCCACAAATACGGTGTCCCCGACCGACTCGCGTTCCACCAGCGGTTCGCGTCCGGAGAGTGTCCGAACCGGAACCGCCGAACCGACCGCGTCCGAATCGGTCGAGGCGGAAGAAATGGCCGAACTCGACCTCGAATTCGCACGGGACGCGCTCCTTCTGCTCGATCTCGTCCAGCGGTACGATGCGGATTCGCTCTCCGACCTCGATACGTTTCGGTTGGTGAACCTCTACACTCTCCTCTCGGACGTGTACCGCGGTGCCAACGACGCGAGAAAGCAGGTGCGCGACGTTCTCGCAGACCTCCTGCAAGACGACCGCGAGGTGCCCGCCGACTTCGGAGCGGTTCAGCGCTATACCACTCGCCGCAGAAACCAGAAGGACGACGCGGTGATTCGCGCCGAACTGGAGCGCGCCGGTATCGATCCCCGAGAGGCGCTGAGCTTCGACACCAAGAAACTCAAGCAGTTGGCGGCGGAGCGCGGTCTGGACGAGTCCGCCGTCTTCGACCACGAGGAGCGAACCTTCGTCAAGAAGTCCGGCGAAGACGCGGACGGGCGCAGACGGGCGTTCGAGGAACTCGACCCGGAACTTCGCTCCTTAATCGAGGAGTTGTAGGGACTCTGAAGTCGTGATTCGGGGACGCTACTGACATCGGTGTCACGTGGTGTCGTCACTGTCCGCGAGAGTATATCCCCGTCGGAGACCAACGTTGACCACGAGAACTCATGCCCGACGACCCAGACATTCCGATTACGGCAGACCGTCCAGACAGTCCGTTCCATCTCAGCGGCACCGACCACATCACCCTCATCGGGAGCAACGAGGAGGACACCGTCGAGTTCTACCGCGACGTGCTCGGTATGCCCCTCGTCCTGCGCCAGCCAAACCTCGACGCGCCGAACGTCACGCACCTGTTTTTCGACACGGGCGACGGTCGCATCATCACCTTCTTCGTCGAGGAAGGGCGGCAGTCGAACCCCGCCCCACAGCGAACCGGAATCGGTGCTGTTCACCACCTCGCGTTCCGGTTCGAACCGGAGCGGTTAGAGGAAATCAAACACGGACTCGAAGAACACGGCCACCGGTACAGCGTCTTCGACAGAAGCATCTTCTACTCGCTGTACACCAGCGACCACAACGGTCTAACCATCGAACTGACGACCGACAAGTTCGACATTCCGGACGACAGACGCGCCGAAGTGCTCGCAACCGCCCAGAGAATCCGCGAAGAAGAAGGCTCGGACTACGCCAAAGCGGAACATCTCGAAGCCGCGCTAGAAGAACTCGGTATTCCGGTCGAACCCGTCGAACTCCCGGACGCGCCGACCGGCGCTGGCGTGTAGGCTGGCACGAGTCACGTCCCCGACTTCCAACCGGCCTCGTCGGGCAGTGGCTTTCTGTACTATGCGACCGTATGCGATTGCATGACTGGATGGGCCACAGAGCAGATGCCGGAGATGACAGACGAAACCGTCGTCGTCACGGGGGCGAACAGCGGCCTCGGCTACGAGGTGACTCGCGCTTTCGCTCGAAACGGAGCCACCGTCGTCATGGCGTGCCGACGGACGAATCACGCCGAAACCGTCAAAGGTCGCATTCTCACCGAAGTTCCCGACGCGACTCTCGACGTTCGGGAACTCGACCTCGCAGACTCGGATTCGATTCGAAATTTCGCCGACGAGTTCACTGCGGAGTACGACGACCTCCACGTCCTCTGCAACAACGCGGGCGTGATGGCGGTTCCCCGACGCGAAACCGAGGACGGGTTCGAACTCCAGTTCGGCGTCAACCATCTGGGTCACTTTGCGCTGACTGGACTTTTGTTCGATTCGCTTCTCGAAACGCCGGGCGAGACGCGCGTCGTCACCCAGAGCAGTGGTCTACACGAGCGCGGAGACATCGATTTCGAGGATTTGCACGGCGAGCGGGAGTACGACAGGTGGGACGCCTACGCGCAGAGCAAACTGGCGAACGTGCTGTTCGCCTACGAACTCGACCGCCGACTAGGCGACGCCGATATCGAGGACGTGCTGAGCGTCGCCTGCCATCCGGGCTACGCGAATACGAACCTCCAGCGACGCGGCCCGGAACAGGATGGCTCGCTGGTTCGGTTGTGGATGACGCGCTTCGCAAACGCGATTTTCGCCCAGAGTGCTGAACGCGGCGCGCTTCCGATGCTCTACGCCGCGACTGACGACGAAATCGTCGGCGGAGAGTACGTCGGTCCCGGCGGTCTGATGAACATGCGCGGACTGCCCGAACTCCAGCCGTCGAGCGAACGCTCGAACGACGAGGCACTGGCCGACCGTCTCTGGGAGGTTTCCGAAGACCTGACCGACGTCACGTACGACTTCGGGCAGTCGAAAGTCGTCCCCGAGTAGCCCGCCGAAGAAAACGATTTACGTATCGCGCAGACCATGAATCTTCATGGTCACCCCGGACGACGTGCGGTTGACGACGGTCGATGAACTGCCGGAAAACGACTCGTTTCTGTTCACGATTCGGGAGCACGACGGGTCGAAAGAGGAGGTCATTCTGGTGAACGGCGGCGATTGCATCTCGGCGTGGCGCAACTTCTGCCAGCACGAGACCGACCAGCGACTCGACCGCGGATTCGGGGCCGCCATGCGCGACGGCGAAATCGTCTGCCCGAAACACGGGTCGATGTTCGACGCCTGCTCCGGCCACTGCGACAACGGGAAAGCGAAAGGCTCGACGCTCCTCTCGGTGGACGTAACGGTCGAGGACGGAGCCATCTACCTGACCGACAGGACGTGCGAATTTTCCCACGCGGGCGGCATCGAGGACGATGACTCCGACGAAGACGACGACATGCCGTCGTCCTCCTCACATCTCACGTTTTGACAGCGCCGAACCGCGCTACGCAGAATCGGTCGTCGATACCTGCTGGCCTTCGTGAATCGAAGCCTTGCCCGGTTCGTCGCCGTCGATTACGACGTGGCTGAACGTTATTGGCAGTCCCGCGGAGAGATAGAAACTCGGCCTGTCTTGCAGTTGAAAATGTAGATGCGGTTCGGTCGAATTGCCGGAGTGGCCACACCGACCCACCTGCTGGCCGCGTTCGACCCGGTCGCCTTCTTCGACGGTGACGCTTCCGTCGGCCAAGTGCGCCAACACGCTGTACTCGTTTTCGGCGTGCCGGATAGTGACGAAGTTCCCTCGGATGTCGCGCTGCAGTGGGTCGAGCATGCCGTGGAAGTACGGCGAATCGCGGTGGCTGTCCTTCGTTTCGACCACCTGACCTTCCGCGGGCGCGACCATCGGTTCGCCGTAGCAGAAGTACTCTTCCGCCACGGTTCCCTCGCCGTCGTGCGTTCGCCCCTCGGCGTCGGTCTTGACGAAATCGTAGGCGTATCGCTGTGCGATGATTCCCCACGAGTGGGAGTTCTCTTTTTCTACGCCGCCGTTGACAACCGTCCACGTTCCCGAGAGCGGAAGTCTGAGGTCGGTTTGTTGGTCGAACCGCCCCGGCGCGGGTGGGCGTCCACGATACCGGGCGAGGGCGACGACGTAGCCGACGATTTGCGCCATCGACTGCGCGACGACGAAGGGGTTGACCATCACGAGGAGATTGCTCGCCAGAAAGCGCGCCTGCCAGCGCCAGTCCGTGTCGAACTCCACCGCCGAATCCTCGTCCGTCGGGTGCAGAACGCTCACCAGCGGCCAGAAACCGAACAGCCAGAACAGCATGAACGGGCGGAGCGGTTTCAGCGAATCTGAAAAATAGCTCGGAATTCCGAGCACTCCGAGATAGCTGAGCGACACTGGGTCGATTCGCCGGAGTGCCGACCGAATCGATTGGAGAACGGTTGCCATCGTTCTCTCCTTCAGTCGAGTTCTGATAATTCTTTTCACGGAACTCGATAGCCCCAGCCAGCGACGCACGTAGCCCTAACGAAATACCTCTCAGAACAGTTCTGAAGAGTCTTATCGACTCGTCGGTCGAAGAAGCTAGTATGGCAGTTGTTGACGAACGCTTGGTCGAAGATATTGCCGAACACGACCGATACTACCGAATCGAGGACTTCGTGACGTATCTCGAACGCCACGTCCACAGCGACGACCCCGGCATCTCGATAGAACGCCTCCACGCCTACGCCGACGCACTCGGCTACGAACGGGAGCGAACCGACGAGTTGTTGGAAGAGCGAGTGACCGATTCGATGACGTGGGTTTCCGACGACGTGTTCTATCGAATGGGCGACAGCATCAGCATCTATCCCCTTTCGTGGCACGAGCGATTAGCAGGGTCGCGCGACCTGTCCGAATACGTCCGGGTGATGCTGGAAAGTCGGGAGGCGGCGGGCGAGGAGATTCCGGAGGGGGAACGAGGGATTCCGCAACACGACATCCTGACCGCGCTCGAAATACTCGCGGCCATCGACCGAACCGAGGGCGAGGAACTGATTCGAAAACAGCGCCACCGCGGTGACATCGTGATTTACGCCTACCAGAATCCCGAAGACATCGTCCGACTTCCGCAGACGAACGAGTGAACTTCACTGACGTTCCGACACGAACCGCTGGGTGAGTGACGCGAGCTCCGACCGAAACGCCTGCACGTCGATATCGGCTCCTTCACCGAACAGATGCCCGTGCTCTTCGCGGACGATGGTTTCGAACGTGCGCTCGAACAGCGAATCGACGGTGACTGCCCGTTGATTCGCTTCGAGTTCGTTCGCAATCCGCTCGAAACGACGTTCGGTCGCGTACTGTTTCGCCAACTCGCTGGCGGATTCGCTCGTCCGCGTTCTACCCTCTTCCCCGCCGAACCCGGAATCGAGCAGTTTGGCGCGGTCACCCGTCTTGTTCCGGAGGATGACTCCTTCTGCTGGCCCGTCGTACCAGTTCGACTGCGGGATTTCGTAGTCGAAGTCGAAATCGACCGCCCGAACTTCCTTTGCGAACGTGTTCACGGGATGTAGCCCGAGACGGTCGTAAATCGCTTCGACGCGGTCGGGCGAGAGAAATCGTCCGTTCGTTTCCGACCAGACGTCGAACCCCAGAAACGACGGCGTTCGATTCCACTCGTAGTCGATGGCGTGGTGATGCATCGCTTCGCCGAAGAAGACGACCGATTCCACGGTATCGACTGCCGACCTGAGCGCCGACCGGTCGATATTTTCGCGGACGTGCCGAACCGCGTGCCGGTAGGGCGTCGGAATCGAGTCGGAGTCATAGACGCGATTTCGGTCTCCGAACTGGAGGAGTCCCGACTCCTGTAGTCGAAACCGGAGGTGCGCGCCGTCTACCTTCTCCTGAATCCAGAGATGGCCACCGTCGAACAGAGCCGGTACGTCGTCGGGGTTCGGCATTTGTGGATAGCGTTTCATCTGTGGAACTGCCGTAATCCGAGACGACGATTCGACACCACTGGAATCTGTCGGTGGCGACCCGAATCGTATCCCAGAAATACGACCCGACGGAAGACGTATATTCGTGTCTCTGAAACGGAAAAGTATGCCAGCTGAACCAGTCTTCGAACTGTATCAGGACAGAGCCGCGGAATGGCGGTGGCGACTCGTCGTCCCCAACGGAAATATAATCGCGGACAGTGCTGAAGGCTACGCTTCGAAGCAAGGTGCAAAGCGTGGTATTCGAAGCGTCAAGAAGAACGTCCCCGACGCCGAAATCGCCCTTCTGGACTGATTGCAGTTGTATTCATAATTCAGACCACAATTGCAGTGAGACAGTATACGTATCGCAAGAACACGGCCATTTCACGGTATACAGCACCTTTACCCCGGTAATCATTGGTTCATCGCCAAATCGGGAATGTGGATGATAGACGACTTCTACCCCCCGAAACCAGCGTTATCGACGTTATCTTGTGGTTTTTGAGGCCCAGTCGCAATAATTCATTCAGACTGGTAACAGATGAGTCGTTCAGATTTCCGTCACGTAGGGGTGTCGATTCCATGAGGAGAAATGTACTCGCCGCTATCGTCGGAGCAGTGCTGTTAACCGCTCCGTGGGTCGGCAGTTGGTTGTTCGGTGTGAGTCATTCCTTTCCGATCATCGCCACTGTCGCCGTAAGCGGTATCGGCATCCTCGGCGCGTCGTTTCTCCTCACATGGGGTGCGGAAACTGCCGAAAAAGACGTTCCACGAGCGTTTGCAATCGCTGTCCTCGCGGTGCTCGCCGTCGCGCCGGAGTACGCCGTTGACGCGCTCTATGCGTGGGACGCCGGACAGTTTGCAGGAACGTCAAAAGGTATCGAAGCTGGAAATCTCGCTGTCGCCAACATGACCGGTGCGAACCGGATTCTAATCGGCATCGGCTGGGCCGGAATCGCGCTGTTCACGATTCTCCGCGCCGACAGCGCGTCGGATCCGTCCGTCCAGAAACGGACGGGTTTCCTCGCAGATGCGGTGATACTCGACCGCGATATCGGACTCGAAATAGTCTTTCTCCTCGCTGCAACTCTGTGGGCGTTTATGGTTCCGTTGGGAGGTGGAATCGATATCGTGGATTTGGTCGTTCTCGTTGGAATCTATCTGGCGTACATCGCGCTTATTCTCGGAGATAAGCGAGAATCGGGGTCTATGGAAGAACACGTCGGCGTCCCGGCCGAACTCCAGAAAATCACACACCCATACCGGGGACTCACGGTTCTCGGCCTCTTCGCTTTCTCCGGTTTCGTCATTTTCACCGCCGTCGAACCGTTCGCACACGGCTTAGAACAGCTCGGTACGCAAGTTGGCATTCCGTCGTTCTTCATGATTCAGTGGATTGCGCCGCTGGCGTCGGAATCCCCCGAACTGGTTGTCGTTGCACTGCTCGTCATCAAGGCACGCTCGACGGCTGGCTTCAACGCGCTCATCTCCTCGAAGCTCAACCAGTGGACGCTCCTCATCGGCACGCTCGTGGCCGTCTACTCCATCGCCCTCGGACAGTACGGGGCGCTTCCATTCGACCAGAAACAGGCCGGTGAAATCTGGTTGACCGCCGCACAGTCCTTTTTCGCGCTCGCTCTCATCATCGATTTCGAGTTCAGTATTCGAGAAGCACTCGGATTGCTTTTCCTCTTCGTCTCACAGGTGGCGACCGAGTTCCTGCACATTCGCAACATCGTCGAGTTTGGAATGACGAGTTACGAACTGCTGTTGGTGTTCACAGCGGTCTATCTCGTTCTGGGTACCACGCTGTTCGTCTCACGTCGGGCGGCAGTCGTGCGGGTCGTGTATCAAACGAAGAGTGTCGTCACACGAACGCTCTTCGCTAGCAACACACCAGAGAGCGTCGATTGAGAAGCTTCCTCGTCGGGCTACTCCTTGTTCTTCGTTCTGTCGTATACGGATGGCAGGTAGTATTCGGGCCGAAATGACCGAATCACCCTTCCGGTAGACGTGCGAACGTAGCGGTTCGAGTCGCAGATGTTTCGAGGATTTGTCTCGGTAACACGGTCATCTGGGCGAAAATATTTGGACGATCTCCAACTCAGGGTTTTCACGTACCAGAAATACTCGATAATGCTTTCGAGGACTGTTATCACCACAACGAGAATACCACGAAACGCATGTGTTCTCGAACGTCTTCGAGAGGTCAAGACAGACGAGAAAGCAACGCTGTAACCGGGCCTAATCACTCAATAGGATTTTATGATTTCGGTGGAATACTCCTGATTATGGGAACGTCAGGACCCTCGGAACAGACACGCGATGGGATATTCAGGTTGTTCGCCCGGAGGGCCGATCCGGTGACGCCACTCACGACAACCGAGGTCGCTGACGCAGTAAACTGTACACCGCGCACAGCCACCACCAACCTCGAAGAACTCGCCGACAAAGGCAAGCTTGCGACCAAGGCAGTGGGGGCGGACGGTCGCGTCTGGTGGCTTCCCGATAATCAACTTTCGGCTATTCAAACGGGGACAGATTTCGAACTTGAGCAAGCGCAGTTCAACGAGCTCGTCGAGTCAGTCACCGACTACGCAATCTTTGTACTCGACCCTGATGGAGTCGTCCAGACGTGGAACGAGGGCGCGAAACAAATGAAGGGCTACGCGGAAGAAGAGATCGTCGGCGAACACTTCTCGACCTTCTACACCGAGGCGGATCGCGACGCAGGTCGCCCTGAGCGGAACCTCGAACAGGCGGCGGCAAGCGGTCGGATTGAGGACGAGGACAAGCGCATCCGGAAGGACGGTTCGACGTTCTGGGCCAACGTCACCATCACCGCACTTCACGACGACGAGGGAAACCTCTGGGGCTTCGCCAAGGTCACCAAAGACATGACCGAGCGCCACGAGTACGAGGAGCTACTCCGCGGGCAACGCGATGAACTCGACGAGCTCAACCAAATTAACGCAGTCATCCGGGATATCGATCAGGCGCTCGTCACGGCAACGTCACGAGAGCAGATCGAACAGGCGGTATGTGACCGGTTGGCGGCGTCGGAAACCTATTCCGCCGCGTGGATCGCAGAGTACACGGAGGATTACGAGGAGGTCACACCCCGAACGTGGGCTGGCATCAGCGACGAGTATCTGGATGCGATTCGAACCGCCGACACGGAGACTGCAAAGGAAACAGAGAAAGGCGTCGGAGCGTCCACGCTTCGAACTCGAACGGTACAACACGTCCATCAATTGTATAACGACCGCAACGGTGAACCGTGGCGGGACGCTTCGGTGACGGCGGGCTACGAGTCGGCAATCACGGTTCCGCTCGTCTACAACGATGTCGAATACGGCGTACTAACGGTGTATGCAACTCATGAGTCCGCATTTGACGAGCGCAAGATCACTGTACTGAGCGAGCTGGGCGAAACGGTCAGCCACGCGATCGCCGCAATCAGGCGCAAGGAGCGCGAGCAGACACTCACTTCGCTGCAGGAATCGACGCGTGAACTGCTCAATACGGAAACCCAGCAGGAGATTGGTGATATTATCGTCAAGACCCTCACGGATGACAGCGCACTGGCCGACGCGCTCGTGTATTGCTTCGACGACACGGCGAATCGCCTCGAACCAGTGAGCTCGTCGTTCCGGGCCGAGTCAACGACGCAACTCGAACCGATCACTGCCGGAGCGGACTCCCCCGTCTGGACGACCTTTACGGAGAGTGAACCGCGGATGATCGATTCTGCCGTGCCAACGGACGACAGTAACGGACGGCTGACGATGGTCGTTCCGCTCGGGGACTACGGCGTCCTTTCTGTTACTGCGGCGGAACAAGCGACGTTCGATGCGGAGAGGCAACACCTCGTCAAACTTGTCGGGGCAACAGCAGAAGCCGCACTCCAGCGAACCGACCGCGAACGCCGCCTCCAAAACCAGAACGATCGGTTAGATAGTTTCGCCAGTCTACTCGCGCATGAACTTCGCAACCCCGTCCATATTGGCCAGATATACTGCCACGAACTGCCGGCGGACGCGGCTCCGGAAGTGGTTTCGTACATCACGGAGGCGTTCGACCGTATCGAGGACGTTATCGATGTCTTGCTGGTGTTGACCCAGGGCGGGAACGCAACCGGGACGAGTGAACCGCTCTCGCTCGCAGCGACTGCCCGGGAGGCGTGGGACGAGGTGGATGCGACCGAGGCGACACTCAACGTCGAGATCGAGCAGACGATTCAAGTCGACGAGACGTACATCCACCACCTGTTTCGGAATCTGTTCGAGAACGCGGTTGAACACGGGGGAAACGACGTCACCGTTACAGTCGGCGACCTCCCGGACGGATTCTACGTGGCCGACGATGGTGTGGGGATTCCGGCGGAAGATCGGGAGGCCGTGTTCAAGCAGGGCTACACGACGGCGATGGAGCAAGGGGGAACTGGGCTCGGACTGGCGTTTGTCAAGGAGTTAGCTGAGGTGTACGGATGGGAGTATCGAGTGACGGAGAGCGACGCTGGCGGGGCCCGGATCGAGTTCACGAACGTACACCACGATTCACACACCTGACGGGGATTGTGCCTTGTTGCTCTACCGTGGGAAGTAAGTGATAAATTCCCTCGGCTAACACATCTACTCGCTAAGTACACGCTCTGCACTTGTCGATTCGAATCGACCGAATCTCGGTCGTGTCAACGCTGAATATGCGCTCTCTATCTATCTACTTGGTGTGTCGCTCTGCGAGTGAACTCGTAACCGTTCACTCGGAGGTAACTGTCTCCCCGAGTTCCGGTGCCTTCGCCTCGTAGCCGTCTTCCCGTAATTCTTGCGCGAACGTTTCACATCGATCGCCGTGATTCACCAGCACGTTTGCGTCTCGGTATGAGTCGAGAAAATCGAGCAAGCCATTGCGGTCGGCGTGTGCAGAAAAATCATATGACTCCACTTGTGCGCTTACCGGCATTACTTGGCCGTCGATTTCCGCTCGCCCAGCGTCTAAGAGTTCCCGACCCGGTGTTCCCTCAACTTGGTACCCCGTCATCGTGATCTTGTTTACCGGATTCGACCGAATCTGAGGAAGATACGATGCAACTGGCCCACCGCTCAGCATCCCGCTCGTCGTCACGATGACGGTGTTTTGCCGCGCGATTCGTTTTCGCTGGCCGTCCCGGCCGGTCACGAATCGCGCGTTCGAGATGGCTCGTTTGAACGCGTCGTCGTCGCGAACGAACTCAGAGTTTCGCCGAAGCATTCGCGTCACCTCTTTACCCATGCCGTCCACGTAGCAGTCGATGTCGTGCGCCTCGCAGACGAGCAACATCTCCTGCGTTCGACCGATGGCGAAGGCGGGAACGACGACCGTGCCACCCTCCCAGACCGTCGTCTTCACGCTCTCGGCGAATCGCTTTTCGACTTCCGTTCTATCGTCGTGCTCCACGTCCGAGTACGTGCTTTCGCAGATGACGATATCGGCGTCAGGTCGCGCCGTGGTCCCAGTCAGCAGTCGCTGGTTGCCGGTGTGGAAGTCCGCGGTGTAGAGCAGTTTCGTATCGCCGTCGTCCACGAGCACATGCGCGCTTCCGGGGATGTGGCCCGCGTCGAAGAACGTGACCTCGTGGCCCGCTGTCTCGAATGTCTCACGGTAGCCGTGCGGCACCGACACCTGCCGGAGTCGTTTCAAATCGGACTCGGTAAACGGGCAGTCGTAGCTCCCGCCGTGCAGTTTCAGCGTGTCCCGCGCGAGCAGGTGGGTCAGTTCGTGGGTCGGCGGCGTCCAGTGAATCGGCGGGCGGGCGTCACCCGAGAGCAGAGCGGGGAGTACGCCGACGTGGTCTAAGTGGCCGTGCGAGACGACGACTGCCTCTGGGGACACGTCGCCGACCGGAAACTGCGGCGGGTTTCCCGTCAGCGTCCCGTAATCGAGCAGAAGAGTGTCGTTGACGAGGATCGCGCTCCGTCCGACCTCGCGCGTCCCCCCGAGAAACTGAATATTCATTGGCGGAGGTAGTGGTCGAAGCGGTTTTTCTCCGTCGGTTCGGTCGCCGATGCCGACCGCCGAACAGTCGGCAGCCGTCCAGCACGACGTTGCGACCGACTGTCACGAGGACTGAACGAACATCGCCACTGTTTGACCCCGCTCACGACGAGTTGAGTAGCGAATCGACTATTCGAGTATCTTCTCTCGCTCGCGCGTTCGCGATTGACCTGACCCGCCGCTCCCGCCGGTCACATTCGATACCACGATGTACGCCAGATACAACAGAACCGCGAGGACAACGAGCGTGAGGACGGTGCTGACGAGCCACGTCAGGAAGCCGAGTACGATGCTTACGATTTCCGCGACGAGCCACAGGAGGACGAGTGCGAGAACCGCCCAACCGCCAAGACGCAACCATCGAGTCATACTTCTCTATTCCGTTGTCAGTGACATGAATGTTCGCCTCGGTCAGTGTGAATTCGCTGAATTATTTATATCATATTCAACAATTTAAAATATTGGTCGATAATACGTGTCGCTCTCCTCTAACCTTTCGGAGTCTCATCTCGTTTTCTCAGCAGGCGAATCGCCCAGTCCGCTGTTCGAGAGCCTCCTAATCGAAGCACGGGAACGCACACCAGACCTGGAAGAGCAGAAAGGCCATACCCCGCACACGCTCGTGCGCGGCGACTATTGAAGGTGGATCATGTCTAACTGGTACGAGGGAAAGGCGTGATACGTTCGACGAAATCACTACACCACCGCCGATTCCACACGCTTTATCGGAATCGAAGTCGGATTCAAAAACGAATGTCGAACAGAGACTTCACCGCGGACGGAGACTGGAACGCGCTCTACATCGACGGCGAATGGGAAACGGGCGACCGGGACGAAATCGAGGTGACGAACCCGGCGACGCAAGAACGAATCACGTCGGTTCCGGCGGGCACCGAGGAGGACGTAAATCGAGCGTACGAGGCCGCCGCGGAAGCGCAAGCGGAGTGGGCCAACCAACCGCCGCACAAGCGAGTCGGCGTCATCGAATCGGCGCTGGACTTGTTGGACGAACACCGCAACGACATCCTTCGCGCGCTCGCCGTCGAGTCGGGAAGCGCGAACGGAAAGGCGTTCGCGGAGTGGCAGACCGCCCGCGGTATCACCCAGCAGTCGGCTGATTTCCCGTACCGCGTCGGCGGCGACCTCAAGGACTCGATGATTCCGGGGAAGGAAAATCAGGTGAAACAGATTCCGATGGGCGTCGTCGGCGTCATCTCGCCGTGGAACTTCCCGTTCAACCTCTCGATGCGGGCCGTCGCGCCAGCGCTGGCGCTCGGCAACGCGGTCGTGTTGAAGCCTGCCTCCCCGACGCCCGTCACTGGTGGCCTGCTCATCGCCAAACTGTTCGAGGAGGCCGGACTGCCCGAGGGCGTCCTGAACGTCGTGACCGGCAAGGGGTCGGACATCGGCGACCGAATGGCCTCCCATCCCGAACTCGACGTGATGGCGTTCACTGGTTCGACCGAGGTCGGCAAGCGCGTCGCGAGTCTCGCCGCGGAGAATCTCGCGCTTCCGGCGATGGAACTCGGCGGGAACAACCCCCACGTCGTCACCGAGGACGCCGACGTGGATGCCGCAGTCGATTCGGCAGTCTTCGGAAGCTTCCTGCATCAGGGTCAGGTCTGTATCTCCATCAACCGCCACCTCGTTCACGAGGACGTGTACGACGAGTACGTCGAGCAGTTGACCGAGCGCGCCGAGAGCCTCCCAATCGGCGACCCGACCGACCGCGACAACGTCATTGGTCCGGTCATCGACGAGGACCAGCGCGACCAGATGCTGGACTATGTCGAATCGACGGTC
>CAYNQM010000046.1:0-22120 GCA_964399275.1 uncultured Haladaptatus sp. | reverse complement strand
CGCGCAGGAACCCTACCTGACCGAGGACGTGAAACGCTCCATCGCGGTACCAGACGGGGCCATCGACCCCTTCCGGCTCTGCGTGGCCAACGCCGCCGACGCGGAGATGCACGGGGCGCGAATCGAAACCCACGCGGAAGTGACCGACGTGCTCGTGGACGACAACGACGTGGTCGGCGTCGAAGTACGCCACGAGAGCGGGCCGGGCAAGCGAAACCACGCGCAACCCGGCACGACCGAGAAAATCCGGGCCGAGTACGTCGTCAACGCGACCGGAGCGTGGGCCGGACAACTCGGCGAGATGGCGGGCGTGGACATCGAAGTCCGTCCCTCGAAGGGCGTGATGGTCGTGATGAACTGCCGCCAAGTCGATACGGTCGTCAACCACTGCCGACCGAAAGGCGACGCCGACATCGTCGTCCCCCACGAAACGACGGCGATTCTCGGAACCACGGACGAAGAAGTCAGCGACCCCGAGAGCTACCCCGAGGAGGAGTGGGAAGTGGACATGATGATAGACGAGTTGTCGAAACTCGTTCCAATCCTCCGGGATTCCCGAACGGTTCGGTCGTTTTGGGGCGTCCGCCCGTTGTACGAACCACCGGGCCCCGGGACGACAGACCCGACCGACATCACGCGGGACTTCTTCCTCCTCGACCACGAGGAGCGCGACGACCTAACTGGCATGACCAGCATCGTCGGCGGGAAGTTCACGACCTACCGGATGATGGCCGAGCAAATTTCCGCCCACGTCTGCGACCGCCTCGGGGTCGCCGCGGAGTGCCGAACCGCCGACGAACCCCTGCCCGGAAGCGAGGATTTCACGCTTCTCCGGGATTATATGGACGACTTCGGTCTTCGTTCCCCAATCGGCAGGCGGAGCGTCCAGCGACTCGGCAGTCGCGCCGACGAAGTCCTCCCGAGCGACGAACCGAACCCGGTTCTCTGCGAGTGCGAGGCGGTCACCCGCGCCGAGATTCAGGACGCTATCGCGGGGTCGGGCACCGACCTGAACGCGGTTCGCATCCGAACTCGCTCCTCGATGGGCAACTGTCAAGGCGGCATCTGCTGTCACCGAATGGCGAACGAACTCCACCCGGAGTACGACGAACCGACCGCCCGCGACGCCTTGGACGAACTGTTTCAGGAACGCTGGAAGGGCGAGCGTCACGCACTCTGGGGCGAACAACTCTCGCAGGCCGCGCTGAACTACGCGCTCCACGCGACGACGATGAACCGAGACGCCGGTGAGACGGAACCCATCGACTTCGCCGCATTCGACGGAGGACACAATGGCGATTGAGGACGACGTGGTCGTCGTCGGCGGCGGGTTGGCGGGGATGGCGACTGCCCTGTCGGCGGCCGAAAACGGTGCACGCGTCAGACTGCTCTCGCACAAAGAGAGCACGCTCCGCAGTGCGAGCGGACTCATCGATGTGTTGGGTTACGTCGGGGGCGACATCGTCTCGGATCCCTTCGACGCACTCGGCGACGTGCCCGACGAACACCCCTACCGACGAGTCGGCGAGGAGGGTGTTCGCGCCGGACTCGACCTGTTCGACTCCGTCACAGACTACGCTGGCGACCACACCGACCGCAACGCCCTCGTTCCCACCTTCGGCGGGAATGTGAAACCGACCGCGCGCTACCCGACACACACCGCGCCGGGACTGGCCAGCGATGGCCGCGAAACCCTGCTCGTCGGATTCGAGACGGTCGTGGATTTCGACGCGCCGGTCGCTGGCGAGCGCCTCTCTGAACTGGCTCCGTTCGAGGCGCGCGGCGTGACGCTCGCGTTCCCCGGTGGCTTTCGAACCGACGCCCGAATCACCCGACTGGCTCACGCGCTGGACGAAAACGAGCGAGTCGAGCGCACGCGAGACGAGCGAACGGGGGCGGACGTGTCCGAGTCCATCCCGGTTCGAACCGCCCTCGCGGAGCGCGTGAAACCGCACCTCGGCGACGCCGAGCGCATCGGTTTTCCGGCGATTTTGGGCGAAAAGCATCCTGCCGAGGTTCGGGCGTCCCTCGAACGCGAACTGGGCGTGGACGTGTTCGAAATCCCGATGGGGCCGCCGAGTCTCCCCGGCATGCGACTCGAAACGCAGTTCGAGGACGCCCTGCGGGAGGCGGGCGTCAGAACGACGACCGGCAATCCAGTCGTGGATTTCGAAGGGGATGACGAAATCGAGGCGGTCGTCGTGGAGCGAAATCGCGCGCGAATCCCGTTCCACGGCGAGCAGTTCGTGCTGGCGACCGGCGGACTGGTCGGCAAGGGAATCGGCTCGAATCGGGACGGCGTCCGCGAACCGATTTTCGACTGTCACGTACCCGCACCGGAAAATCGGTACGACTGGTTCGAAGACGGCGCGTTCGACGACCATTCGTTCGCTCGATTCGGCGTGCACGTTGACGACGAACTGCGGCCACTCGACCCGTCGGGCGACCCGGAGTTCGAGAATCTGCGCGCCGTCGGCGCGGTTCTCGGCGGCTACGACTTTTCGGCGGAGAAGTCCGGAAGCGGTGTCTCGCTGGCGACCGGCGTCGTCGCGGGACGAAACGCGAGCGACGAGGTGAATCTATGAGTGAGAAGGAAGCAGAATCACGAGACCCATCCGAACTGCAAGACGTGTTCACTGGCGAATCGATGGACCTCAGACCGGGGTCTGACGACTGCTACAAATGCTCGACCTGCGACACGGAGTGTCCGGTCGCGGAGGTTGACGACGACTTCCCCGGGCCGAAGTTCCAAGGGCCGGAGCAGTGGCGACTCAAGCGCAAGGACGACCACGACATCGACGACTCGGTGATGTCCTGTTCGAACTGCATGCGCTGTGATAACGTCTGTCCCTCGAACGTCCCGCTCTCGCAGATGCACAACACGGCGCGCGGCGAGTACGTCGATTCGCAGATGTCCAAGTTCTCGCTGGAGTACGTTCGCAATCGAATTCTGTCGAACTACGGGCGACTCGCCCCGCTCGGTGCACGGTTCCCGCGCCTCTCGAACTTCGTGATGGGGCTGTCGGTAGCGAAGTTTGCCAGAGAAAAACTGCTCGGTATCACCAGCGAGCGCGACTTTCCGGAGTTTGCGACGGAGACGTTCACGGACTGGTGGGAAAAGCGAGGTGGCAGTAGCGCCTCGAAAAAGCGAGCGCAGGAGGCGCGAGCAGAGCGTGACGGGGATGAAGTCGAGAGCGACGACAAGCGCGTCGCCTACTTCCACGGCGACTACTCGAACTACAACACGCCCGAGGTTGCCAAGGCGATGGTTCGCGTGTTCGAGTCGTTCGGCTACGAGGTGGTCGTCCCCGACCAGCGGTGTTCCGGGACGCCGATGTACGCCAACGGGATGATGGATGACGCGCGCAGAGCCGCGAAGTTCAACGTCGAAACCTTCTCAGCGCTGGTCGAGCAGGGCTACGACGTGATTTGCTCGTGTACCTCCTGTTCGATGTCGCTCCGGCAGGAGTACCCCGAACTCTACTCTTTCGACGGAACCTCGAAAGTCGCGGCCAACACCTTCGTAGCCCTCGAATATCTCCGGATTCACGAGGACTTGGAGGGCGAACTCGCCGACGCCTCGGTGCCGGAATCCGAGTTCGGCGAACTGGCATACCACGCGCCCTGCCACGCCAGAAATCAGGGTCTCGACGGGCAGGCCGTCGAACTGCTCTCCGCTGTCGATGGCTCCGACCCCGTGGACGTGGGCGACTCCTGTTCGGGCATCAGCGGCACTTACGGCTGGAAGGAAGAGAAGTACGACACCTCGATGAAAATCGGCGAGGAGATGTTCGAGCACATGGCGGACACGGACGGCGAAACCGGTATGACCGAATGTCCGACCTGCGCGATGCAGATGAACCACGGAACGGGGTACGAGATTCGGCACCCGCTGGAAGTGCTTGACGCCGCGATAGTCGAATGATTGAGAGACCTGTTCGTGTAAGCAGTTGCCGACTTCTAATACCGCAAATCGCCACCGCAACCGCGACGCACCCTCCCCAACCTCCTTCTTCGTCGCTCGCTTCGCGTCGCGAAGACCTCGCGCGCGTTGCTCGCACGTGCCGGAGATAGTTCTGGGCGAGTTGGGCGATTCGCTCGCGGACGTTTCAGCACGCATCGACGCGCTCCCCCGATACGACCGAACTCAGTCCACCGACCCCGTCATTCGCGCGAAACGCTGACGTTTCGCATTTCGCCGCCGCAGTCCGGACACTCGCCAGGTTGCTGGAGCGCACTCACCCTGTTGCCACATTGTTCACACTCGTAGGTTGCAGTCATCCCAACAAGGATACGCCGGGAAACTAGTTAACTGTGCTTCTCGGTCAAACGCCGATTTACCCGAGAATTCCGTGTTTCCGCCGCTTCGCAGTCGAAGTGACTCAGTAGTCGAGGTCGTCGGTGTAGCGGTCGAGCAGGAGCACTGCACCGCCCCCGACGAGCGCGGCGACGACCGCACCGCCGAGTACCGTCGGCGTCCACGCGAAGTTATCCGCCCCGAATACTTTCTCGACGGGGAAGCGAAGCGCGCCGACCATCAGGCTGACGAGGAAGGTAAGCGTCGCCGCGCGATAGTGGTCGAGCGCCCACTTGACGGCCTTCGAAATCGTCAGGACGCCGATTCCGGCACCGGCGACGAACGTGATGACGACGACACCCGGCGCGACGAGGGAATCAATGGAACCGCCGTTAAGGAGGCCGACGACTGCGTCTTTGAACCCATGCAGGTTGTCCGAGAGATACTCGTACTGTCCGAGCAGATAGAGGATAAGCGCCCCGGAGATTCCCGGTAGCACCATTGCGCTGATGGCAATCATGCCGGTGAAAAAGATGAACAGGAGAGGCGACGAGCCGCCACCTTGCTCGGCTGCACCGGCAACGAGGAACGCGAGGACGAACCCGGCGATGGCCGCACCGACCTGTCCCGGCGTGCTCACCGAAACCTCGTCGTAGAGGACGATGGCTGATGCGGCGATGAGGCCGAAGAAAAAGGCAAAGAGGAGAATTGGCACTCGTTCGCTCGCCATCGTCACCAGTCCCGTCACCGTCACGACTGCCGTGACGATTCCGGCCCCGAGAGCTAACAGGAAGGGCAAGTCCATCTCCGCGAGCATTTCCCGCACGTTCGCGCGCTCCTCGGGGTCGTGGATTTGGAGCGCACTCGTTACGATTCGCGGGTCGAACGACGCGACTGCGGAAATGAGTCGCTCGTAAATTCCCGTGATGAGGGCAATCGTCCCGCCGGAGACGCCGGGCACCGCGTCGGCGGCACCCATGCAGAGACCTTTCAGATAAATCGTCAACAGGGCACGCATCGCTCCCGAGTTTTCGGGCCAATCAAAAAACGATTCCCATCCGCGGTCGATGCCGGATTGCTCTCGCTCGTCTCCTGTCACTGCCACCTGCTACGAGCGACGTGAATATGAGGATAGGGGCCGCGAAAAATCGAGGTGGCTTCAGTCGCGCCGGGCGACGACGAGCGTCGCGGCGTAGGCACCGACGAGACCTGCTCGCGTCGCGGGCGAGGAGGGACTGGGAAGCGAGTTCGACTGGTTGCCAGTCGAGTTGTCGCCGAGCGAACTGTTCGACGATGAGTTACCGCCGGTCTGGTTGCCGGGGCCGGTCGAGTTGTTGTTGCTCGTCGAGTTGTTCGCGCCTTCGACCGGAACCGTCTGCTGTTGGTCTACCGACACTGTGACGGGGTTCCCGTTCTCGCCGAGCACTTTTCCTTCCGGAACCTGTGCCGTGGCGTTCTGGAACTGGAAGCCGTCGTCGCCACGTTCCATCGGCGTCCGGAACTCGTAGGGGCCGGTCGCACGGACGCTCACGTTCGTGTACCCTTTGTCAGTTCCCCACTGCTGGTAGCCAGTCGTGGAGTACGGAAGGGTCATCGTGAACTTCCCGTTCTGGTCAGTTTTGGCCTTCTGCGTGTAGGTGAACGTCCCCATGTCGGATTTCATCTCCACCGAGGCGGTGATGGTGGTGTTCGCGGGACCGGTTCCCTGCACCGTCGCGCCGGGGACGCGCTCGAACGCTTTCACCCACGAGGGCGAGGTTCGGAGGTAATCCTGTCCCGAGATGTTCGCCTGCTGGAGCAGACCCA
This sequence comes from uncultured Haladaptatus sp., assembly GCA_964399275.1. Taxonomy (GTDB): domain Archaea; phylum Halobacteriota; class Halobacteria; order Halobacteriales; family Haladaptataceae; genus Haladaptatus. The sequence continues at coordinate 16,017 of CAYNQM010000046.1, read as the reverse complement.
GTCGCTGCCGGAGGGTCTGGTAGTGTGAGTACATGCTCGTCGATTGCGACTCGCTCACTTTCACGACGCGGTAATGCTGGAGCGCCGGAACGCGCTCGCTCGGGTACGGCCCGATGCCGCCGACTTGCGAGGTGCCGTCCTGTTGGACGTACTGGCGAGCCTTCTGCATCGAGTCGAACCGCTTCACGACGGTTTCGTTCGGCCCTTGCGGAATGATTTTGTACTGTTGTCCATCCAGCATCGTCGTGTCCCAGTCAACGACGATGGGCCGCGGTTCGACCGCGCTACCGTGGTAGCGGTACAATCGAACCATCATGCTCTCGTAGTACGGCTGTTTGTGCTGGGCGAACCGACCCTGCTGATGGTAGATGTAGTCGTAGTAGTGTTGCCACGAAACGTCGTCCTTGAACACCGTCGGGGCGTAGAACTTCGTGTTCTGTGGCTGGCCGTTCGTCTCGACCATCTTCCAATCGACCATCACGTAGCGCGTCTGTTCGTCCTTTTCGCCCAACTGGTTCAGAACCCCGTTTGCCTCCGACTCGTTCTGCGCGAGGAGGTAGTTCGCGGCGGAGGTCGCACCCTCTTGGAACGGGTTGGCGTTCGGGATTCGCTCGCCGTTGACCGTAATCCAGTGTCCGTAGTCCCACCACGACATGACGCCGTAGGTTCCTTTCTTGTAGTCGAAGTCACCGTCACCCTCGGTGTACGTTCCGTAGTACGCCATCGAGTTTCCGGCACCGCCGTAGTTGCCTTCCTGCGGCGTGTTCGTCTGCATCCACTCCAGCGTGCCGTCCCACTGAACCGCGTCGGGACCGGTGCTGTTCCCCATTTGGATGGCGGTGGCCGTCTTGGAGTTGCCGACCTGCACCGGCATGACCAGTCCGGGGATGACGAGCATGACGACGAGCAGAACCACCATCACTTGGGACACTTCGACGTTCTGCACCGTGTCGCGGGCGGAACTGTCGAAGCCGACGAAGTTGAGTATCCAACCGAGGAGGTAGGCGTTCAGCACCGCGACCGGAACCGCGAGGTAGTAGTTGAATCGCACCTGCGTGAACGCGGCGGCCACGATAAACGCCGTCCAGACGAGCACGAGCAGTTTTTCGGCGTCGTGCTCGTCGTTGGCGAACGAGCGCCAGACCATCACCAGCGCACCGACGATGGCCGTGAAGAAGGTGAGGCCGTACTGCGGAATGACGGCGGACGAGAGCGACTGACCGCCCTGCAAGAATGGTTGTGCCTCGCCAATCGTCCGCTGTGCCGCACCCGCGTTGAAGCCGACGAACCTGACGAGGTTCACCTGAATCAGGTGGAAGAGACCCGGAAGCGCGACGTAGACGACGAGCGTGCCGACGCCGAGAATACCGAAGATGGCGACGGGATAGAGCGCAGTCGAGAGGTTACGGTCGTCCCACTCGCGAGCCAACCACGTCATGAATCCAGCGCCGATTGCGATGGCGAACGCCATGAGCGGTTGGAGCAGGGAGAACTTGGTCGCGCTGAACGAAGCGGTTCCGAGCGGAACGAGCAAGAGGAGGCCCGTTACGCTCATGCTGACCGACGCGACGAACGCGAGGTGGTCGGGGCTGACGCCGCGAACGTAGTCCGCGGTCAGTTTCAGCATGAAGAACACGCCGAAGATGCCGATGAGAAGAACGCCCGGCGGCCACGTCCAGAGGTAGAGGGCCGTGGCGACGCCTGCGAGAATGCCGTAGCCGAGCGGACGGCGAACCGCCGCGAAATCCCGGTCGAGCAGTAGTTCGAAGACGGGGCGTTCCCGTTCGGCGACCGTGACTGCGACCATCATCGCCAGCACGGCGAGCGTCTGGAAGAGCGGTTCCACGACGTTGTGGTCGGAGAAGCCGACGAGACCACGTCGGAGGAAGACGCCGGGAATCAGTGCCAGCACAAGGACGCCGAACACGCCACCGAGACGGCCACCGAGTCGCTTCCCGACGAAGTAGGTCGGAACCGCGACGAGCGTTCCGAACACTGCCGGAGCGACCAACAACGTCAGTGCAACCGTCTTCTGCGAGGGGTCGCCGAGACCGACGATCAACGCCGCAGTCGCAACGAGTTGGTCGTAGAGCGTGCCGAACTGGCCGACGCTCGTCCCGTAGGGGTAGTACGTCCACGGGTCGAACGGCATCGTCGCGGGCCAGTTGTTGACTGTGTACTGTACTTGTCGGAGATGGTACCATGCGTCGTTACCAGAGAAAAACACCTCACCGTTGACGGTGAAGTTGTCGTAGGACTGTAGTCGCACCCACAGCATAAATCCCAGCAACAGCGCGAGCGCGGGAACGTGGTACCAGTCCTCTACATAGTCGAGGACGGAATTGTCGAGGGCGGAGGACTCCTCGACCTGTTCGGTGCCTTGGCTCATCTGGTGGAGAATTTGGCAAAACGCGCATAAGCCTTATGATACTGTGATATAACACCGAGGGCAGATCGCCATACTGAATCCTTACTCATCGGCTTCTCATACGATGAAATCATCGGGGATGAATGTGAGATTATATCTCGGTTCGGTAGACAATATAAACTACCAGTCCAGAACATGTGCCGGTAGGTATCGTTCTACGCGAGAACCGCGCAGGACGCTCCCGATAGTTTCGCGAACTTCCCGACTTATAACCACTAACAGGCCCACGTACGTTACCCCACCGACGCCGACAAGGAAGCCGAGATCGAACCACGACGTGACCATGATGGTGTTCCGAACTGCGGAGACGACGAGAAACATCACCACACCGACACCGACCTGCACGCGCAGCGGACGCGGAACAAGTTCCACCGACGAGACCGTTCGTTTCACGATAAATGCGGTGAACACGTAGATGAGGCCCTCCGCGACGAGAGAGGAGATAACGACACCAATTGGGCCGAACCGGAGCGTGAGAACTACCCCGAGACCGACGTTGACCGCGAGTGCGACACTCGACACGCGCATGTTCACGTCCGGCCTATCGATTCCGTTGAGCGTTTGAATCAACGGCGTTGTCTGCGTCGAAAGCACCTGATACGCCGCTACACTGGCGACGAGTGACGCGCCGAGGACGTACTCCGGTCCGTACACGGTCACAACGAGTGCGCGCGGAATCGCCAACGCACCAAAGAAGATGGGCACCGCGAACACGCTCGAAAACGCAATCGTATTCGTCACTTCCTGCCCGACTGCCTTTCCTTCGGCCCAAAGCCGGCTCACGCGCGGCATCAGGCCACTTCCTGCCAGTGTCGCAACGAACGTCGCCGGAAGCGTCAACTGGGCCGCGACCTGGTAGTTCGCCGCCGTCGCTGGTAACAACAGTATGCCGAGTAAAATCATGTCAAGACGGTTGTACAGAGTCATGAAGAGATCCGTCGGGATGCTGTACCGGGCGTACCGAGCTATACTAGCGAGCGTATCGAACGACGGAATCGCTGGTCTCGTCCTAATAAAGTAGAAAACAATGGGAAATGTCAGTATCGTTGCACCTGCGAGACCGTATACCATCCCGTCCGCGCCGTAGCCCGCGAGAACGAACACGAAAGCTGCCTGTAATGGAAGCGTAAGATATGATCGGAGTGCATCAGCCCACGTTGCGAGTCCGACTTGACCTCTCGCCGTGAGGATGCGGTCGAACGCCTCGTAGTTCGATTCCGACACGAGCAAGATTACGAACAATAACGGTGCCATGGCGAGACCGCTATACGACCGAATGTTGTCGGCTAATAGCAACGCCACGACCGCCGCGAGGAGGATCCAGAATGCGTTGAAGAGGAACTGTGCACCGACGATTTCTCGTCTCCTTGTCTCGTCGTCAGCAAATCGTTTTTTGCTCGCGGTCGCCCACCCCATTAGCGGGCGATCCGCGAATTTCGTTAATCCAAACAGCAAGTAGTATCCACCGAACGCTCCTGGACCGAGTTCCCGAGCAAAGAGAATGCTGGCGATGAATCCGACCGCGGCCATCGCAAACTTGGCAATCGCCGCCTTCCCCGTCTCGCCACCGAGGCTCACGTCGGTCGCTTCGGTCATACGTCGTCTCCGCGACGGACGGCACGTTTGAGTGCGTTGCTCGTCATCGCGTGCTCGAACCGTCCTTTCGTTGCCGGAGCATCCTGACCTGTACTTTCGACTCGTCCACGAACCGACGCCCGTACCGAATGAGCAGACGGTTGCGCGTTCACGCTCTCGACGACTCGTCCGACTAACCGGAGCCAGTCGAGCGTCGGAACGATAGCACTGACGAGTGGGTGATTAGGCATAGCCGAGGTCTTCCAAGTGTTCGACCACCGAATCCGAGACGCCGTCCGACGACGCCGTTTCGAAGTTGAGTGACTCGACCAGTTCCGAGAGTTTTTGTTGCCACTCCTCGTCGCCGACGAACTCGTCGAGCGTCTCGTAGTGGTACTGTTTTTCAGCGATTCCGTAACAATCTCGATCGTACTCGTCCGGGTCGCCACCGACCTTCTCGATGACCTCCCGCCGACGCTGGGCCAATCCGCGATACTCGACAAACCGCGCGTCACGGTTCGTAGATCCAAGTAAGGACGTTCCTCGCGGACTCGACACGTCGAGGTTCGCGAGATCAGCTACTGTCGCGTGAACGTCCACGAGGCTGGCGACACTCTCGGCGTCCGGGATGTCAACGTCTCCGGAGATGCAGAGCGGGACGTGGCTCACTTCCGGGCGAATCCCTAGCCAGTGCAACCACGTGTCGTCTTCGCCAAGCATCTCGCCGTGATCCGCGACGGTGATGACCACATCGAAGTCTTCCCGAACCGCTCGGAATATCTTCTCGTACATATCCGACTGGTATCGGACGGCGTCGTCATACGCGGTGCGTGGCCACTCCGGGTCGTCGTAGCCGCCGGTCAGCGACGGGCGCCGTTTGTTTATCTCGGGCCGTTCGACTGTTTTGTACTCCTCTGGAGGGTCATAGGGAGCGTGTGCCTCCATGAGATTCAAGAAGAGGAATTCCCCGTTCGCGTCGAAGTTCGACTTTTGAACGTACTCCAACGCTCGTTTGCTCCCTTCGTCTTCGTGCGAAATGACGCCGAGGTCGTTCAGTTTCATCTTGGCCCCGTACTTCAACGACGGGATTGTGTCAGAATCGTCGGTGAGACACTGATAGAGTGCTTTAAAGTACCGTGACGCCCCGTCGTCCTGATGTTTCGAGATGAACGCTCCCCAATTGAACGTGTCCTCGTTCGGGATTTGTTTGACTCGCCACGACACTTCGAGTTCGTCGAACCCTTCATCGAAGTTGAAATTCGATGACATGTAGATGTTCGACGTGAATCCTCGCGTCCGATAGCCGTTCTCAGCCAACTGTTCGATAAGAGACGGTTCGGTCGTCGGGAAAAACTCGTTCTTCTTGTTTACGGGAAGTTCGCTCGGGTATTTTCCGGTGAACAGCGACGCGTGCGCCGACGCCGTCCAGTGGCTCGTACTCCACGCGTTCTCAAATCGAGTGCCGGGGAGCCAATCGAAATGTTTGTCGAAGTAATCTTTGCGGAGGGTGTCGAGTACAATGAGTGCAACATTTGTCATTAGTTATCCTCTGCCTCAAATAGCATCCACGAAGCCCCAGATTCGGTTTCGCTACAGCTATCGTTTATTCCTCCTATTGTCTCATCCGGTACAATAACGTTTTCGTATCGGTTGGAAAATGTGATTTCGATTGCTGGCACCGAAGAGCGAAACCCATTCAGACGTATCCGAGGTCTTCCAGTCGGGACACGATGTCGTCGTCTAAGTCGTATTCTTCGTCTTCGACGTGGCGACGGTCACAGTCCGAGACGAGTTCGGCGAGACGCTGTTTCGGGTTCTCACAGGGTCTCGGTCCGCGCTCGCTCCAGCCATCAACCGTCTCGTATCCGTAGTAGTCTCCGGACACCAACCCGTTTCGTTTCTCATTCACTCGATCGGCGTCCTCTAATCCTTCGTTTCGCAGTCCACGATAGTTCGCTTTACGTAGTCCGTGGAACTCCGTCAAGAACTCGCCATCATCAACTTCCCCGAGTAGGTTCCGCCCACGTCTATTCGACTCGGCACCGATAAATTCCACTAACGTTCGATGGACATCACAGAGGTTCACGGCGACGTCGCTGTCACCACTCGCGCCGTCAGCGGTGTATATCGACAGTGGAACGTTCGTGAGTTCGGGATACAGGCCGAACATATGTCCCCAATTGCCGTGTTCACCGAGTAGCTCACCGTGGTCGCTGACGGTGACGATGACGTCAAAATTCGCGCGAAGTTCTTCGAACAGTTGCTCGTACACGTGTGAGAGATACCGAGCACTGTCATCGTACGCTTGCCGGATGTCTGAAGGACGAGCATCCGGACTCTCCACCGTCGCAGGGATAGTGTCCACGTCTACGTCAACCGTCTTGAACGGTTCTGGTGGATGATAGGGCGCGTGTGCTTCCATGAGGTTCGCAAAAAAGAATTCTCGGTCACCGAAATCGGTTTCTCGAACGAGGGACAGGGCGCGTTCGCCACCGGCGGAGACGGCCGTCTCCCCGAATCCCATGTCACGGAGTTTCAACTTCGCACCGCGCTTCAACGACGGAATCGTCTCGTAATCGCCGAAGACACACCGCTTCAGTGCGATAGCGAATCGCTCCGGCCCCATGTCTTTGGACTCCGCGATGAACGTTTCCCAGTCGAACATCTCCTCACCCAACTCTTCGAGACGGAACTCCCCGTCGAACTGTTGGAATCCCCGATGGGCGTCGAACGCAGGTGAGATGTTCGGGTTCGCGCTAAACGCCCGCGTGGTGTAGTCCGCGTCCGCGAATTGTTCGGCGAGCAGTGACTCTTCACAGTCAAATCGCTGTGAGTTAGTGTAGATGCCGACTTCGCTCGCATACTTGCCGGTGAACAGCGAGGCGTGCGCGGGTGCCGTCCAGTGGCTCGTACTCCACGCGTTCTCGTACCGGCGACCGGGAAGCCAGTCGAAGTGTTTGTCGAACGCATCTTTCCGGAGCGTGTCTAGCACGACGAGTGCGACGTTCGTCATTGCTGTCCCCCGTAGCGAATCGCGTCTACGAAGTCCCAGACCCCGTTCCGCCACAGCCAGTCGTTCAATCGGCCTATCGTCGTATCCGGGACGATAATGTCTTCGTATCGGTCTGGATACGCGGCTTTTAGTCGCGCTTCCAGTGTTTTGTCGATAGTCGCCCGCGGCAGTTCGGGATGAGTCATTCGAACGTCGTCGCTGTACCGACACTCACCGTCGGCGTCTCGTTCCATCCGCCAGCCGAACTCGGTGTCGTCGCGCCAGCCAGCGTACCCGCTGTCGAATCCTCCGACAGCTAACGCCGCATCTCGGTCGAAAGAGAGGTTACAGCCGACGTACTTACGCTCTCCATGATAGGCTCGGCCGCCCTCTACCTTGCCCTCTAGACAGACGAGGTTTGGTTGCGTGTTGAACTCGTGTGCAACAGTGGAAAGCCACCCCGAACCCGGGCAGCAGTCGTCGTCCGTGAGAGCGACGACTGTTGCGTTCGCAGCCTCGATTCCGGCGTTTCTTGCCTCGCAGATGTCGAGGCTGGCATCGTTCACGACCAGTACTTCGAACGAATCGAAGGTTTGAGATTCGAGACACCCGACGACTTCAGCGTGGCTGTTGTCGGGAATCGTCGGAATCACCACCGAAATCCGCGGGTCGGTCGTGGTTATAGGACGCTCTATCGCCATCTTAGTCCTCCCTGTCCGTTTGACCGACGACGTCCCGCAGTCCGCGCTGGAACGAGTCGTAGCTGTATCGTTCAGCCCGTTCCTGAACCTCGTCGCTATCGTACTTCGCAGGGTCGAACGCTTGAACGGCCTCCCGAATCGATTCCACGTTCGGTTCGAACACTTCGCCGGTCACGCCCTCCTCGACCTGATATTTCGTGAAACCTTCGTTCACGCCGAGAAGGGGCTTTCCGGCCATCAGTGCCTCCGCACCGACGAGTCCGAAGTCCTCCTGCACGGGTGCGTAGATAACGGCTGTCGAACGTGCAACGAGCGATTCGATATCGTCTACGAACCCTCGAACCTCGATATTGTCGTGTCCCCGTGCGATACGTTCGAGTTTCCCTCTATCCGCTCCATCTCCGGCGATAACGAGGTGTTCATCCAATTCGGTGAACGCCTCTGCGAGGAGGGGTATCCGTTTTTCGGGCGCGAGTCGTGACCACGTGACGAAGTAGCCGTCGTCGCCTTCGTTACGCCAATCGCCAGTGACGGGTGGATAGACGACCTCCGCATCGCGGTGATAGTACCGACGAATTCGGTCACGGATGAGTTCGCTGTTGGCGACGAACGTATCGACGTAATCGTTCGCTTCTTTGTCCAACGCGCGCCACCACTTCGCGTAGGCTTTGAGTACGAACCGAATTCCAGGATAATCGAACGAGTCCATCCGGTCGCGGTAGAGGTCGTAGAGCCATCGTGGGGGACTGTGTGGGTAGTGAATAATCGTCTGATCCACGGTCGGAACGTAATGTTTCGAAAGGGGTGCACTCTCCAAGATCACATCGTATTTCGTGAGGTCGGGATGGGCATCGGTCATGTCCATTGCCACGGAGAGCGTTTCGAGTGGATTCGACCCCTCGTTTTTCCACGCGAGGAGATGCTTCGACAGCCCACTCGCATATTTTTCTTGCTTAATGGGGATAACGCGCACGTCGTCTGGTATTTCAGTACCGGGATAGACGTACATCGTGTAAATTGGTGCATCAAGAGTGCGTGCCGCCTCGATAGCGAATTTTTCACCACCTCCAATTTGTGGAAATCGGTCGTGGAGAATTGCGATCGAGGGTAAATCGTCCGACATTCCTTACGATTTTGGAGTCTTCTTGGACTACATAAGCCTTCTTACTCGATTCCTCTTTTCTGTCACATTAGAATGATTTCATCGCCGGTATTCGTCTCACTCGAAGGCCTCCCGCAGTTCCTCGTCAATCTCCCACGTCCCATCTCCTTCACCGCGCAACAACTCCAAACTCGCGCGAAACAGGGACACCTGCGTGTCGAAGATGGCATACAGCGGTTGGAGCGAACCTAACCGATCATTACCGCCCAACCGGACGAACGCCGCGAGCGCACCCGGAACGACGAGTCCAAACGGCCCTGCCGAAATCAGTGCCGCGCCCGTCAACAACCCAATCGCGAGGGCGACCAGCCACGGCGAGACAATCATGAACCACCAGTTGAACGGAAGGACGAGACCGCCGTACTTCCCGTGCTTTCCGAGCGCGTCGCGGTGCTGGAAGAGCAGTCGAATCAGGCCCATTCCGCGCCGGTCTTTCTGCAACCGACGCTTTTTGAAGTCGGAGTGGGAGGCTTCGCTGTACCGAATGTCCGGGTCGAAGACGACCCGCTTTCCGTTCCGCCGAATCTTCAGCGCGAGTTCCGTATCGTCCGCCAGCGAGTTCGGGTCGATGGGAACGATAGCGTCGTTTTCGAACGCGGAAAACGGTCCGTGGAAGATGAGCGTCGAATCGAGGTGCGATTCGAGCGTCTGGACGTGTGCCTGCACGCCGCGGTAGCCTTCTTCGACTTCGCTTCCGCCGAGAACGTCCGCGTTCTGACCGGTGACTGCCGATACCTCGGGGTCGGCGAGGTTCGCCGCCGCGACCCGCAGAGCGTCGTTCGCCACGAACGAGTCGCAGTCGGTCTTGACCACCATCTCGTTCTGGGCGGCGGCGTAGGCGTCGTTGAGCGCCGGGGCGAGTCCGCGTCGCTCAGTCTCCTCGATGAGTTCGAGCGCCGGCGCCTCGCGGTCCGCGAAGAAGTCGCGTATCAGGGCCGGCGTCTCGTCGTCGCTGGAGTCCACGACGACGAGTTCGACCTTCTCCATCGGGTAGTCAAGTTCGAGGAGGTCGTCCAGTTTCATCTCGATGATGTCGGCCTCGTTGTACGTCGGGAGAACGATACTCACGCTCGGCTCTGCGTCTCGTTTTTTCGCTGGCGAGCCGTCCGGGCGGAGCAGTCCGTACAGCGCGAGGAAGGCGAAATAGGGGATGCTGGCAACCGCAATAACGGTCACAGCAACCTTCGCAAGCCGGTTCATATTCGGTGGTTGGGCGGTTCGTTTTAAACATCTATGGATTGCCTCGGTCGGAAATCTGAGAGGAAAAGGTTGGGCTTTTAGCCCCCGGTGCCTATCTCCCCGACAATGCCCGACTCCGAGGACGTGTGCGTGCTCATTCCGACGCTGAACGAAGCCGAAACTATCGGCAACGTTATCGACGGATTTCAGGAGCAGGGCTTCTCGAACGTCCTCGTCGTTGACGGCGACTCCGATGACGAGACGCAGGAAGTCGCGGCCGACCACGGTGCCCGCGTCATCGAGCAATCGGGTGTGGGGAAGGGCCAAGCAGTCCGGGAAGGGATAGAACACGTCGAAACCGAGTACATCCTGATGTTGGACGGCGACGGGACGTACAAGCCCGAGGACGCCGGAGCGATGCTCGAACCCCTGGACGATGGCTACGAGCACGTCATCGGCAACCGATTCGCCAACATGGAAAACGGTTCGATGACGCGTCTTAACCGGTTCGGCAACCAAATCATCAATCGTGCATTCTCGGTTATCCACGGCCAAGACTTACAGGACATCCTGAGCGGCTACCGCGCCTTCTCACGCAAATCGGCGGAGCGCGCCTATCTCACGTCCGACGGATTCGGCGTCGAAACCGAACTGGCGGTCGAATGCGTGAAACACAGCATTCCGACGACGGTGGTGCCGATAACCTACGAAGAGCGTCCCGACGACTCGGAGACGAATCTCCATCCCATCTGGGATGGCGGCGACATCATCATGACGCTCTACCAACTCGCCAAGACGAACAACCCCCTCTTTTACTTCGGGAGCGTCGGTTTCTTCTCCATATTCGTCGGCGTGCTCGTCGGCGGCTACGTCGGGTTCGAATGGTTCGTCGCGACGCCCCGCGAGAGCCACGAAGTCCTCGCCGTCGTCGCCGGGGTGTCCATCATCTTCGGCGTGCAGTTGCTCATGTTCGGCGTGCTCTCGGACATGATAGTAACGCTTCACCGCGAGCAGATGCGGCGGATAGACGAACGAAGGTAATAACGAACGAAATCGGTGCGCTGTGCTTTCGGTTCCGCGACGTTCGACTATTCGAGATGGTGGTATTCGAGCTCGTATCCCTCGTCTATCGCCGACTCGACTTCGGGAGCAGGTCGCACTACGTCACGGTACCACAGGGACGATCCGACGCCGTCCTGCGTGTAGAGGATGTTCTGTCGCCACCGCTCGTGCGTCTCCGGGAAATCGGAGCGGAAATGCGCCCCGCGGGATTCCTTGCGTTCCAATGCCCCACGAAGAACCCCCTCTGCAACGGTGAGCATAAACGAGAGATCGATAGCAAGTTCGAACTCCTCGCTCGTGAGATTTCCATCGAGACGGAGGGAGGCCGCCCGAGTCCGAATGTCACGAACCGCCTCAAGCCCGTTTTGGAGGGAATCCTCGTCCCGGATGATTCCAGCGTTGCCGTCCATCACGTAACGGAGTTCAGCTGTCAATTCGGAGGGAAGATAGTCTCCGTCGCTATTGACGACCGAGACGAGTGCGTTCATCACTTGTTCGGCGTCTGCCCGAACGTCGTCGGGCATCGTCGGTAGGTCATTGTCGAGGGTTGCGAGATGATTTCCGACGACCTTGCCCATCACAACGGTCTCGGCGAGGGAGTTCCCGCCCAGCCGATTTGCACCGTGAACCCCGGCCGTCGTTTCCCCGACAGCATAGAGACGGTCAACGGCCGTTTGGCCGGTTGTCCAGTCGATGTCCACGCCGCCCATCGAATAGTGTGCGGTCGGGGCCACCTCGATTGGCTGTTCGCTGATGTTCACGCCGAGACGGTGGAACCGGTCGTACATACTGGGAAGACGCTCGCGGATGAACGACTCGTCTCGATGGCTGATATCGAGATACACGCCACCGTTGTCGGTGCCACGTCCCTCGTCGATTTCGGTTGCGATGGCGCGGGCGACGACATCGCGGGCGTCTAGCTCGAGCTGGTCGGGCGAGTACCGCTTCATAAAACGCTCGCCGTCACTGTTGTACAGCCGACCACCCTCACCGCGAACGGCTTCGGTGACCAGTCGCCCGTCCCACTCTTCCCCGTATCGATTGCCAACCATCCCTGTGGGATGAAACTGTACGAACTCCAAATCGAGCAAATCCGCGCCTGCTCGGTACGCGAGTGCGGGGCCGTCGGCGGTGTTCTCGTCGTCGCGCGACGAGTGTCGACCGTACAGCGCCGAGGAGCCACCTGCCGCAAGAACCACGTGAGCGGCCTCGAAGAGGACGAACTGGCCCGTCTCCAAGTCGACCGCAACTGCTCCGTACACTCGGTCGCCGTCCCCTAGCAACTCCGTCACGAGGACGTTTTCGCGGTAGGGAATGTCCAGCGATTTGGCTTTCTCGATGAGCGTGTCGAGCATCGCTTCGCCGGTTCGGTCGCCGACGAACGCCGTTCGTCGGAACGACTGTGCACCGAAGTATCGTTGATTGATGTCACCATCGTCAGTTCGGTCGAACGGCATCCCCCATTGAGCGAGTTCGTGTAGACGGCCGGGCATCTCCTTCGTGACCGTCTCGACAGCTACTGAGTCGTTGACGAAGTGGCCTTCCTTCAACGTGTCTGCGGCGTGTATCCGCCAGTCATCGTCGGCGTCGAGCGTTCCGAGGGCGGCGTTAATTCCGCCAGCGGCCCACGTCGTATGTGCATCACCGTGGTCGCGTTTGCCGATTACCAGTGGTTCCACACCATTTTCGGCTAGTTCGATGGCGGTTCGTGCGCCCGCTGCACCGGCCCCGATAATCAACACCGGGACGGTGACGTGTTCGTACTCGATATCTCGGGAAACCTCCGAACGTTGCCTCTTGTCTGTCGGATTGGTCGAATGGAGACTGAAGAGCGGATTCGACTGTTCGTGATCCATCTGTATTTCACATTTCGGGCTAAAACAGCATGAGGCAGGTACCTCACAGTGACGGGCGACGCTACTCGTCAGTGGAATTCGATCCCTGTGAGGAGTTCTCGCTCGGCCTTACGAAGGTGTTCGAGAAACGTCGTCCGTGAAATACCAAACTCGTCCGCCAGATCTTGTGCGGTGACGTCTCGCGGATAGTCGTAATATCCACGAGCTCTGGCGAGTTGGAACGCTTCTCGTTGCCGAGGCGACAACCCATCGCTCGGTAAGTCCTGCATCCCGCTCGGCGTATGAGTGGTCGTGAACCGTTCGATAGTGAGGTCGGCGTGGTAGGACTCCTCGATATCTTCGAGGGCCTGATACACGGTATCGCGGTCTGAAATGGTGAGTAGCGTTCGGCGCTCCCGACCGTTTTCGTGCTGTGACGGTCCGTAATGCATGAATCCACGGGACGCGAACGCGTCTCGCGTTCCCGGTGCCGGATTGAACTCGACCAAGATGTCCTGCGTGACTGGTCCGAACGCTCTCGAATCGGGGGCTGTCGAAGGTGACAGGATAATCACCTCTTCAGTCAGGTCTGTGTCGTCCACGGCTTGGATGAGTTCCGCAACTGTGTCCCGGCTCTCGCCGTACGCTCGGTACAGTCTGAAGCGGTCGACGAATTCGCTATCCCACACTGTCATCTCGTAGCCAAGTAAACCAGCATCGACCTCCTGTGTCACCTCTAACGTCCAGCAGTCCGGATGCCACATATCGACGGTGACGTAGATGAGTTCAGCCCCGGATGTGGTCATAGATACACCTTCGAATTGAAACGGCTAACCGTTGTCGCTGGTCTCGAACGTTCGTTCAGCGCGCGTCGGAAAATGACGACGGAAACTGGACGACAATCGCCAGTATTGCGGCTGACGGAGTTTCACGCGATGTCCCGACTGGTATCGATAGCCACCGACTCGGTGAGTTCGAGTTTGATGGTTTCGGGGAGCGCCCTGCCGCCGCGGAACTTCGGCACCGCCAGTCGGTTTTCGACTCGGTCGCCCGAAATTTCGGTGTGGAGTTGGAATACCACGTCCACGGCGTGTTCCGTGATGTCGCGCTGGTCGGGGACGCTTCGCCCGTCGAGACAGTGAAGCACGGCGAGGCTGTCGGTTCCGCGGACGTGGCTCTGCAAGTCGTGCAGGAAGTTCCGGTATCGGGTCGGGTCTTCGCGCTCCAGTAGATTGATTGGGTCTACCACGAGCGTCGAATCCTCCGGCAGTCGCTGAAACAGGCGTCGAGCGTGGTCGAGTGGGGCGTCGCCCGGAATGTAGCGCACTTCCGGCGTTCGCCGCCCCGGCCCGCGGCGGAATTTTGCACTCACCGACTCCTCGTCGCAGTCGGTCGTCAGGTACAACGTCGGTCGACTGACCGTGAACTCCGACAGAAGGAGTTCGGCTTGGCTGGCGGGCGGCGCGCAGAGAGCGACGGTGCTCCCCGGTGGAAGCCCGCCATCGAGTTTCCGGTCGAGCACCGGAACGCCAGTCGAGAGTCGCCCTACCATAATCCCGACAACTCACAGAGCGTTCATAAATATTTGGTCAGGACTGCCGACGCGAGGGCGTCGTAAGACCGATTGACCGACTCGTCGGCGAGAACAGGTGCGCTCGTTTCCGGAACTGTCGCCAACACGGAACAGTCCAGCAGTCGCTCGACGCCCGACGGAACGCGGTCTGCTCGGGTGAGGACACAGCCGACGACGTTCGTGTCGAGCGTGCGAGCCATCACGGCAGTTTTCGCGGTGTCGCGGAGGCTTGCCGGGTCGAGCGTCGTCACCAGCAGTGCGCGCTCCGCGATTCGGAGCGGTGTGGCTGCGTCCGGGCCTGCACCGGCGGGACAGTCCACGAGGACGTGGTCTGCGCCGTTGGGGAGTCGAGCGAGTGCGGAGGGAAGATGCACGTCTGTCGTCGCGGACTGTGGGGCTGGCACGACTTCGACGCCGGAGAGAGCGGGCGGTGGATGTGCGGCGTCTTCGACCGCGCCGCCGGTCTCGACGGTTGCGAGATTCGGGTCGGCGTCTACCCCGGCGAGCAGGTGCAAGTCGGGCATGTCGAGGTCGGCGTCCACCGCGAGCACGGTTCGGCGCGTTCTGCCGAGTGCACCTGCGAGTCCGAGCGTCGTCGTCGTCTTTCCACACCCTCCTTTTCCTCCGGCGATGGCGAGCATGCCGGGTTTGGTTCCGTCATCCGACTTAACGTTCGGGGACGACCCGTGCCTTTCAAGGCGCGTGCCGACTCCTCTTCGAACGATGCGGCACGACCACCTCATCGACACGAAACAACTCTCGCGTGCGGACATCGAGGCCGTCCTCGACCGCGCCGCAGAAATCGACGCCGACCCCTCGGCGTTCGCCGACCGACACGCGGGGAAACTGCTCGGCCTGATGTTCTACGAACCGAGCACCCGCACGAAGATGAGCTTCGAAACCGCCATCAAGCGCCTTGGTGGAGATATCGTTGACATGGGTTCCGTCGAATCCTCCAGCGTGAAGAAAGGCGAGAGCCTCGCCGACTCGGTTCGCGTTGTCGAGGGCTACGCCGACGCGCTGGTGCTTCGCCATCCGAGTCAGGGTTCGGCCAAGATGGTGAGCGACTTCGTGGACGTTCCCCTGCTCAACGCGGGCGACGGCGCGGGCCACCATCCGACCCAGACCTTGCTCGACCTCTACACGATTCGGGAGAACGCCGGATTGGACGACATCACCATCGGCATCATGGGCGATTTGAAGTACGGACGAACGGTTCACTCGCTCGCCCACGCGCTGACGAACTTCGACGTTCGCCAGCACTTCATCAGTCCGAAGAGTCTGCAACTCCCGCGAAGCGTGCGCTACGACCTCCACGAGTCGGGCGCGAGCGTCCGCGAGCACACCGACATCGAGGACGTACTTCCGAATCTGGACGTGCTCTACGTGACGCGCATCCAGCGCGAACGCTTCCCCGACGAGAACGAATACCGAGAGATTGCTGGCGAATACCGTATCGATATGGAGACACTCGAAACCGCAACGGACGATTTGACCATCATGCATCCAC
>CAYNQM010000045.1:0-22157 GCA_964399275.1 uncultured Haladaptatus sp. | reverse complement strand
CAGCACCTCGTGGGTCTCGCCGACCATCTCCTCGTAGGCCTCGCCGACGATTTCGCGCTTTGCCTCGCTCATCTCCTTCGAGCGGTCCTTCTTGACCTGCCCGCCGAGCCCCTTCATGTCGGCCGCATCTGTACCGGGGCGCTTCGAGAATCGGGTGACGTTTATCTTCTCCGGGCGGGTCTCGCGCAGGAGCGCCATCGTCTTCTGGAAGTCGTGGTCGTTCTCGGTAGGGAAGCCGACGATGAAGTCGGTCGAGAGCGTCCAGTAGTCCAGATAGTCGTCGAACGTCTCGACGATTTCGACGTACTCTTCGACCTGATGCTGTCTGCGCATGTCGCCGAGCACGTCGTTCGACCCGGACTGCACCGGCGCGTGGATGAAGTTGTACAACTCCTCGTTTTCGGCGAACACCTGCGCGAGTTCCTCCCGAATGCCGTGAACGCCCTTCGGGTTGGCCATTCCGACTCGAACGCGGAAATCGCCCTCGATTTCGTTGCAGATGCGGTCTAAGAGGACGTGCAGTTTTCGCTCGCCGCGATCCCAACCGTAGACGCCCGTGTCCTGTCCGGTAATCCGGAGTTCCTTTGCACCGGCGTGGACGAGCGCACGAGCCTTCTCGGCGTTCTCCTCGACGGAGGGCGAGTCGATTTTGCCGGTCGCGTGCTTCGTGATGCAGTACGAGCAATCGGACATGCAACCGCGAGCGATCGGTAAAATTCCGACCACGCCGTCCAAGACGGGTTCGACGCCGGGGCCGGGCGTCGGGCATTCGCCGTTCGTGACCGCCGTCGGCACGTCGTCCCAATGGAGGATTTGGGCGTCGATGTCCTCCGTCGCAAATTCCTCGCCCTGTGCAAGCGCCATACAGCCAGTGATGATGAGGTCGGCCGTCTCGGCTTCGAGTTCTTTGGCCCGGCGAACCATGTTGCGTTCCGTCTTCTCCACGACGGTGCAGGAGTTCATGATTGCCACGTCCGCCTGTTCGGGTCCCTCGACGCGATAGTGGCCCGCGTCGCGGAGCGCGGACTCTATCTGACGGCTCTCGCCGCGGTTCGAGGTACACCCGTACGTCTCGATGTGGTACCGGGCCATTCGGTGTTCGATTTCGGCTACGCGGGCAAAAGGGCGACGATTGTCGGTACAGAAAACCTATTACGGCAAGCTGAGAATGGCTGACAAATGTCCCCCGATTTTCCTCGTAAACCCCGCCGTCGGGAGTTTCTGGCGGCTTGCGGAACCGCGGCCATCGCCGCCACCGCTGGCTGTAATTCCACGTCGGCGGCCTACGATGAGGCCGCTGACATTGCAGGCGGTCGAACGGACTGGCCGACGGTCGGGCACGACGGCGCAAACACGGGGTACAACCCGAACGCCCGTGGCCCTCGTTCCGGTGCGAAAGTAAAGTGGAAGACGCCAATCGGAATGACGCTCGGCGAGCCAGTCGCCGCCGGAAATCGCGTCTATCTCACCGAAAGCGACCGTCTCGTCTGTTTCGACGCGGAAACCGGAAACGAGCGGTGGGAGTACACACCGGCGGACGACGGTCACACGTGGGCGTCACCGACCGTCAGAAACGGGAACGTCTACGCCGCGGCTACCGATGACGCTGTGATCGAAATCGACGTGAAGTCCGGCATCGAACGACGACGATTCGAGACGAGGGGAGATGTCCACGCCGCACCGCGATTCGACGCCGACGGCGAGTACCTGTTCGCCGCGACGAGCGACGGGTGGGTTCACTGTTTCGACCTGCGCCGAAACGAAGAACAGTGGCGAACGAAGGTGTACGGAGCGATTACGGCCTCGCCAGCAATCGACCCGACGAGTCCATTGCTGTACGTCGCCACCGAAGGCGGCGAAGTGTTCGCACTCTCGAAATCGGATGGACAGGGCTACTGGCGGCGGAAACTGCCGAGTATCCTCGACGCCGCGCCAACCATCATCAAAAACTCGCTCTACATTCCTTGTTTCAAGGGTCAGGTGTTCTCCCTCGATACGAGCGCCGGTGCGGGCGGAACCAAATGGCGGGCAAAGCGCGGCGGGTCGGTCGAACACCATCTCGCGGTTGCGGGGGGAACCATCTTCGGAACCGACGCCGACGAAGTCCGTGCCATCGACGACGATTCGGGCGAGACGAAGTGGTCGTTTTCGCTCGCGGAGAACAGTTTGAGCTCCCCTGTCGTCGCAGGAGACACACTCTACGTCGGCGACGACGCAGGAAAGGTGTACGCCATCAAGACCGGCGGCGGAACCGGCATCGCCGGAAAACGATTCGACGCGGTGCGCTGGAAGCGTGACTTAGGGTCGCGCATTCGGCAGGGATTCGCCGTGTCGAACGGAACTCTCTTTGCGATTACCGAACCGACGGACACCCGGAACATGCTCTACGCGCTCGAAGAACCCTGACGGACGCGCGTTTCGGAATCGAGGAACCAGGATTCGTGTCATAAATATTCTAGAATGGGTTAACGGTTCGTATCTTTCTCGCAGAAAATGACGAACGAGTTCGGGAAACACCATTTTCTCGACCGACGGAGCGTCACCGAATCTGACACTCTTCGGTCAGTAATCGGTGCCGAATGTGTTATTTTCTACAAATAATACTTCGAAAATTCATCCGCGTCATTCGTCGTTACTCGATTGGCACGCGATTTAGGCGGTCAACAACAAACTGGCAGTAGTTCATTCCTCTAATGCCCACAGCAGTGGGGGAGAAAAACAATGACTCGACACGACCTCGTTACAGATACAGTATTGCAAGTTGGGGGGCTTCCGGGATGGCTACAAGACCCGGTCGCCGGATTCATCGCACTGCTCCCGCGATTGGTTGGCGCTATCATCATCCTGCTCATCGGCTGGGTTATCGGTCGCGCCGTGGCAGCGGTCGTTCGCAGGATCGCAGACCGAATCGAACTCGACAGAATGGTGTTAGACACGCCACTGGGCCGAATGATGGGCGGCACCGAAAGCGCAGTTTCCGGCGCGTTCGGGAAACTCGCCGCGTGGTTCATCTACGCACTGGCGATTCTCGCCGCCGCGAACGTGCTGGCGATTGCGACGCTGTCGGAGTGGGTGGCGACCGCGGTCTCGTACCTTCCGGCACTGATCGCGGGACTGCTGGTCATCGTGCTGGGATTCGTGGTGGCCGACTTCGTCGGTGACGCCATCATGCGAACTCGGGCGGCGACCCACACTGCGTACACCAGCTGGTTCGCCACGGGAACGCGGATGTTCCTGTACTTCACCGCCATCGTCATCGGTCTCGACACGATGGGAATCGACGTTGGAATCCTGTACGTCTTCGCGCGAGCCCTCGCGTGGGGTCTCGCCGCCGCCATCGCTATCGGCGTCGGCGTCGCCTTCGGCTGGGGTGGCCGGGAGTACGTTGCGGAACACATCGACAACTGGATGTCCAGCGCGAATCAGGGAACGCCGAGCCCGCAACCGAGCGACGACGACGACTGATCGGAACGTCGAATCGCTCGAAAACTAACCGCGGAAATCTTCCACGATTTCGACGCCGCTGCTCGCGCCGATTCGGTCGGCACCAGCGTCGAGCATCGCCTTCGCTTTCTCGTAGTCGCCGATGCCGCCGCTCGCCTTGACGGGGAGGTACTCCGCCATCAGTTCCACGTCTTCGATTTTCGCCCCACCGTCCGCAAAGCCGGTGGAGGTTTTGACGAACGCGGCGTCGGCCTCCTTCGCCAGTCGGCAGGCGTCGTGTTTCTCCTCGTCGGTCAACAGCGCGGTTTCGATGATGACTTTCACGGGAACCGGCACCGCGGCGACAACTTCTTCGATATCGGCTTTCACGGCGTCGTGCTCGCCCGCTTTCAGTCGCCCGACGTTGATGACCATGTCGAGTTCGTCCGCGCCGTCGTCCCACGCACAGACCGCTTCGTCGCGTTTCGCGTCGGTCGCGTTCTGGCCGTGCGGGAATCCGACGACGGTCGCGAGGGTAACGTCGGGGGCGTATTCCACCGCTTCGGAGACGTAGCACGGTGGGATGCAAGCGTTCATTCCGTACTCCTCGGCGTCGTCGAGAACCGATTTCACGTCGGAAAGCATCGTTTCCGGGCCGAGAACGGTGTGGTCGATTGTTTCGGCAAGTTCGGCTTCGTTCATAGCAGGGCGGATGTGTCGATGGGGTAAAAATCCCGCTATCGTCTCGCTCGACTGGCGACGAACAGGGTGAGCGCCAATCCGACGAGCAAGAGCGTGTAGGCGAGCGCCGCAGTGAGAGCGTCGTCGTAGCTCGGAAAGTCGTCAGTTCGGAACGTAATCGCCTTGCGGACGATGGCGATGATTCCGGCGTATACCACGGCTTTGACGACCCGCACCTCGCCAGTGGCCTCCACGTAGGCGATGACCGTTCGATAGATTTCGGCGACGATGAACAAGAGGAGGATGATGTCGAGTAGTTGGATGAGCGTTCGCGGGTCGGTGAGTTGGCCACTGCGGACGCGTTCGAACGCGAGGACGCCAAAATCGAGCAGTCCGACGAGAAAAAGGCCGACGAGCAGGTAGGCGGCCACGAGTTCCGCGACACGCATCACCGTCTCAGAGTACGCCACTGGCGCGTCGAAATCCATAGCAGGTGTGCAACTGCCACGACCGTATGCATTCCGCCGGGCCATCTTTTTGTCAGTGAGCGTCCTAGAACGGGGCATGGAACGCGATATCAACCCCGCCGTCAGGGACGCCGCGGACGACATCGCGGACATGGAGATTCGCGGTGCGGCGACCATCGCCGACGCGGCGGCGGCGGCCCTCGGCGAGCAGGCGGAATCGAGCACCGCCGAAACGCCCGCGGCCTTCCGAGCCGAAATTCGGGAGTCCGCCCGGCAACTCCACGAAACCCGTCCGACTGCGGTGAGTCTGCCGAACGCACTTCGGTTCGTCCTCCGGGGGATGCACGGCGATACCGTCCCCGAACTGCGGGCGAGCGTCGTGGAAAGCGTCGCGGAGTTTCGCCACGAACTCGACCAAGCGCAGGACAACCTCGGCCAAATCGGTGCGAACCGTCTCCGCGACGGCGACACCGTCATGACTCACTGCCATTCGACGGACGCTCTCTCCTGCGTGCGCCACGCGCTGGACGACGGCAAGGAACTCAGCGCCATCGTCAAAGAGACGCGCCCGCGAAAGCAGGGCCACATCACCGCCAAACAACTGCGCGAGTGGGACGTTCCCGTAACGCTCATCGTGGACAACGCGGCCCGTCGGTATCTGGACGACACCGACCACGTCCTCGTCGGCGCGGACTCCATCGCCGCGGACGGGAGCGTCATCAACAAAATCGGCACCTCCGGACTCGCGGTCAACGCCCGCGAACGCGGCGTCCCAATCATGGTGGCCGCTCAAACCCTGAAGTTCCATCCAGGGACGATGACGGGTCACACCGTCGAAATCGAGATGCGCGACGAAAAGGAAGTTCTCCCGGACGACGAACGCGCCGACATCGGCGAAGTAACGGTCGAAAACCCGGCGTTCGACGTGACCCCGCCGCGGTACGTAGACGCCATCGTCACCGAGCGCGGCCAGTTCCCACCCGAGAGCATCGTCACGCTGATGCGTGAACTGTTCGGCGACCAGTACGGCGGCGAACCGTGGGAACAGTAATCGGGCGTTGACGAGGGCAAGCGAGAACCATCCAGCAGAGCGATTAAGGTCGTTGGAGTGCTGGTAGGAGAACAACATGGCGGTCGTTGCCGAACTTACGGTACAGGCGGGGGACTTCCCATTGGGAAATCTGCTGACTACTGGGGACGACGTCCACATAGAGTTCGAGCGCGTGGTGCCGGTCGGATCTCACGTCGTCCCGATCTTCTGGGCGTGGAACGGGGATTTGAGCGGGTTCGAAAAGAACGTTCAGGAGAGTCCGAACGTCAACGACCTCGCCGAACTTGAGCGCGTCAACGACCGCGTTCTATACCTTCTTAACTGGAAAATGCCCGATAACGCCTTTCTCGAAGGACTTCACGAGTCGAGCGGAATCATCCGAGATGCGCAGGGGTACGACGACGAGGATTGGTCGTTCGAACTTCTCTTTCCGTCGTACGACGACCTCTCGGCGTTCCACAACTACTCCATCGAAAACGACATCAGCTACACACTCGGTCGCATCTACACGCTTCGAGAAGTGGGAAAAAACGAGCTATCCGTGTCGCTCACCGACGAGCAACGCGAAGCGCTGCTTCTCGCACTCCACCGTGGTTACTTCTCGTCCCCGAGTCGCGTGACGCTCAGCGAGTTGGCGGACGAACTGGACATCAGCCAACAAGCCCTCTCGGAGCGGATTCGTCGCGGGAACGAATCGCTGCTCGAACAAACGCTGTTAGACGTCGGCGAAACGAGCGACCGGGGTTGACTTGTTCTGTCCAATTTCACTTATAAATCCCCAGTCTGAACAAGCTAGTTGTTGAAGGTATCGGCCCAAGTAGCCACAAACGAAATGGTGCACGAAGAGGACACACCGTTGTCTACCGATGATTTGTTTCGCATCCTGGCCAATCCGCAGCGTCGTCGCATTCTCCTTCATCTGGCCACGGGGGTGGAGAACCGACGTTCCATCAAGGAACTCGTAGCGTACCTCCACTCGGAGACGTCCAATTCCGAACCGTCGAGACGCCGGATTCGGCAACAACTCCACCACGTCCACCTCCCAAAATTAGCGGAGTTCGGACTCGTCACCTACAGCATGGAATCAAACGACGTGCTGTACGAGGAACACGAACGATTGGAGGCGTTTCTGGCCCACCTCACGTCGCTGACCGACGCGTCGGACGGTTCGAGTGAGGAAGGCACCTAATCGCTACGCGACCGACGACAGTGCGGGAATAGCCGACAGACCGCAAACCTTTCCACATGTGCCTTCGCGTGTCGGTGTATGGTACTGCCGGAAGGATTTGCACTCCCGCCGTTGCCCTATTTTCTCCCGCTTCTGTTGGCCGTCGGCATCGTCGTCTGGTTACTCCGGCGTGCAAAACCGAGCATCTCGGAACGAACCGTCGTTGCGCTCGCGCCGTGGATGGTCGTCGGTGCCGGACTTCACGCGCTCTATCAAGTCCACTTGATTCCGAACGTTCTCGCACCGTTGTTCGGAACGCCCTCGGTGTATCTCACGACGTTCGTCATCGCCGGAGTCGTCTGGCTGGTCGCACTCCAGCAGTTCAAGTCGTCGGTGGTAAAAGTGCTGGCGGGCGTCGGCATGGCGGGCGTCCTGCTCGTCGTCGTCGCCGCCCTGCTGTACGGTATCCAAAACGGTAGTCTCCGCCTGTTCTGGCCCTTCGTGGCGCTCGTGGTAGCCGTGATGCTGACCGGGATACTCTGGGTGGGAACCCAATTCTTCTACCCCCACGTCGCGGTCATCACCGGCGCTGTCGGTGCGCTCACGCTGTTCGCGCACGCCCTCGATGGCGTCTCGACGGCGATTGGCATCGACGTGCTCGACGCCAGCGAACGGACGCCCGTCTCGCGCGCCATCCTCGAATTCGCGGAAGTGCTGCCGACTGCCGACGTCATCGGCGTCGGCTGGCTGTTCGTGCTGGTCAAACTCGCTATTGCGGAGTTCGTCGTCGTGCTGTTCGCCGACTACGTCGCCGAAGAACCGGTGGAAGGGTACCTCCTGCTCGGCGTCGTCGCCGCCGTCGGACTGGGGCCGGGTGCCCACAATCTCATCCTCTTTGCTATCACGGGATGAGTCATCAGGACTTTTCACCGTCGCCCGCGTACCGAAACGGTATGTCGTTGACGAATTGTGAGGGGAGTGTACCGTGGTTCGCGTCGTAACCGCCGGACACGTCAACTGGGACGTGACGCTTCGCGTTGATTCCCTTCCCGACCCCGACGGGGAGGCGCGCATCACCTCACAACAACGCTCAGGGGGTGGAAGCGCCGCGAACGTCTCCGTCGCCCTTTCGAGGATGGGTATCACCGCGGGACTCGTCGGAAGCGTCGGCACCGACGAACACGGACTGCTCGTCCGTCGCGAACTCGCCGCCGCCGGGGTAGACTGCACGCACGTTATCGAAGTCACGGGCGTCGAGACGACGACGAAGTACCTCATCGTGGACGAACACGGCGAGGTGATGGTGCTCGGCAACGAAGGCGCGAACGAAGCAGTCACGCCCGCCGACATGGACGACGACTACGTCCAGCGAGCAGACCACCTCCACTTGACCAGTCAGCGCCCGGACAGCGCCGCGAAACTGGCGCGAATCGCCACCGAAGCGGGCGTGACGGTCAGTTTCGACCCCGGTCGCCGACTCGGCGAGCGCGACTTTTCCCGGGCGCTCGCCTACTCGGACATCGTCTTTCTGAACGACCGCGAGGCGAAGACTCTACTGGACGAGGATTTGGAACACCCGTCGTCGGAACTCCACGGGCGCGTCGTCGTCATCAAACAGGGAAGCAACGGGGCGCGCGTGGACACCACGGCGGGAGCCTACACCCACCCCGGGTTCGGCGTCGAATCGGTGGACACGACCGGGGCCGGAGACGCCTTCGCCGCGGGATTCATCGCCACGCTTCTCGATTCGGCGGATTACGAACAGGCGCTGGAGTTCGCCAACGCCTGCGGCGCGCTGGCGTCGATGGCACCGGGCGCACGCACTGCACCGACCAGAGAGCGCATCGAGGCGTTTCTGGACGAGCAGTTCTAGATTTCGTTCGGCCCGTCCTCGCTCTGCACCAGCCACCCGCCTTGGATGCCACAGGCCTCCCGAACGTCGTAGATGATTTCGGTATCGTCTCCCATTCTGTCGCCGCCTTCGACCGATTCGACGCGGAGCGGAACGTCCAGCGTGTCGCCGCAACAGCCAACGTCGAGGAACTCCTCCCACACGTCTCCCTCCCGAACCTCGTCTTTCGTCCGTCGGAGGTAGGCACGGAACGGACGCTCGTTAAGTTGGAATCGTCCCCAACTGCTCAGATCTTCGGGATAGGAAACGACGACGCTGGTCGCCGTCTCGCCCGAGGATTCGACTTCTTCGGTGGCCATGTAAAGTGGTAGGAAGCCGAGACCTAAATGCGTTCTCGCAGGTTTCACGTGACACCTCGGGCTACAGTAATTAAGAAGGCTTATTCAGGGGCATCCCGCACCCATCCACCATGGTAGAGTTTCAAGTACCGGAGGTCGATTACACCCGGTACTCGAACCGACAACTCGCGGCGGTACCGCTCGCCGTCCTCGTGCTGGCCCTCCTCGTGCTGGCTGGCTGGTGGATTACCACCGGTGCGCCGGTAACGCCCGGCATCGAGTTTACGGGCGGTACCGAGATGCGGATTCAGACGACCGCATCGCAGGCACAGATAGATTCGACGCTCAATCCGGAATCGATTGCGCCCGCACAGTCGGCCGAGAACGTCTACATCGTAACGTTCCAAGAGACGAACACGCAAGCACTCGAATCACAAGCAGAACAGGCGGGCTACGAGGTGCAATCGGTACAGAGCACCTCGGCGAGCTTCGGCGCGGATTCACAGCAACTCGCGCTGTACGGTCTCGTCGCCGCGTTCGCCGGCATGAGCATCCTCGTCTTCCTCATGTTCCGGACGTTCGTTCCATCTATCGCCGTCGTTCTCTCGGCGTTCAGTGACATCGTGATTCCGCTCGCGCTGATGAACATCGTCGGCATTCCGCTCTCGCTCGGTACCGTGGCGGCACTCCTGATGCTCATCGGTTACAGCGTGGACTCGGACATCCTGCTCAACAACCACATCCTTCGGCGGTCGGGTGGTTTCTACGAGAGCACCTACCGCGCGATGCGAACCGGTGTGACGATGACGCTCACGTCACTCTCTGCGATGTCCGTGATGGCGCTCGTGGCGTTCTTCTTCGGCATCGACCTGCTCACGTCCATCGGCGTGGTGCTGGTGATGGGTCTGGCAACCGACCTGATGAACACGTACATGCTCAACCTGAGCCTGCTTCGCTGGTACAAGTTCGAGGGGGTCGCACGATGAGCCTCCGAAAACAGTGGCGCGTGAGCTTGCTCGTGCTTCTCCTGTTGGGGAGCGCCTTCGCGCTGTTCGCGCCGCAGGGAACCGTCTCCGGCGGCAACCAAAACGACGCGCTCGCCAACGATACCGGGCCGACGAACCTGAAATACGGGCTGGAACTCGCGGGCGGAACGCGAATTCGCGCCCCGGTCAACGGCGTCACCGCCGAAAACGTGAATATTCCGCAAGGGATGGACCAACCCGCGGTTCAGCAAGCCGTCGCCGGAAACATCTCCGGCGTCGAACAGAGCGACGTGATGGTTCGGTCGAGTCAGTCCGGCGTCACCGTCGAGGTGTTCACCGACAACGCCACGACGCAGGAGTTGACCTCCGCGCTCGACAACGCGGGAATCGGCCACGGAGACGTTCGTGAGGGCGTCACCGCGCAGACGCGCACCGAAATCGTCCGGACGCTCAGCGACAAGATTTCCAAATCCGGACTCGCGGGTGGCCGCGTCCAACAGGTGTCGTCGGGCGGCAACCACTTCATCCAAATCGAGATGCCCAACACCAACCAGTCGCAGATGAACCGACTGGTGACGGAACCCGGGAAGGTCACCGTCGTCGCCCACTACCCGACCGAAAACGGAAGCTACCGTAACACGACGGTGCTCACGCAGAAATCGTTCGCGCAAATCGGTCAGGCACAGCAAGACCAGGGCAGGAAAAGCGGTGCGTTCATCTCGGTCACACTCAACGACGATGCCGCAGATAAGTTCACCCGCGTGATGAACGAGCGGGGATTCACGAGTAGTCAAGGCATCGACGCCTGTAGCTACGCGGCGGGAACCGCGAACGTCAGCGAAGGCGGCTACTGTCTCTACACGGTCGTGGACGAGCGCGTCGTTTACGGCGCGTCGATGGGGAAAGACCTCGCTCCGTCGATTAAAAGCGGCGAGTTCAAACAACAACCGACGTTCCGAATGCTGACGACGAACATGTCCGAGGCCCGTCGCCTGCAAATCAACCTCCGCGCGGGTGCGCTCCCGGCGGCGCTCGACACGCAGGCGGGGACGACGACCTACCTCGCGCCGAGTCTCGCCACCGAGTTCAAGACGTATTCGCTCATCACAGGTATCGCCGCGGTGTTCGCCGTGAGCGGAACCGTCTTCGTCCGGTACGGACGGAAAGAGGTCGCGCTGCCGATGATCGTCACCGCGCTCTCCGAGGTGGTCATCCTGCTCGGATTCGCGGCGGCAATCGAGTTACCCCTCGACCTCTCGCACATCGCGGGATTCATCGCGGTCATCGGTACCGGGGTGGACGACCTCATCATCATCGCCGACGAGGTGATGAGCGAGGGCGACGTTCACTCCTCGCGCGTCTTCCAGTCGCGCTTCCGCAAGGCGTTCTGGGTCATCGGGGCCGCCGCCGCGACGACCATCATCGCCATGAGTCCGCTGGCGGTGCTCTCGCTCGGCGACCTCCAAGGATTCGCCCTCATCACCATCCTCGGCGTGCTCATCGGTGTGCTGGTGACGCGCCCGGCCTACGGTGACATCCTGCGCTACCTGCTGACCGACAAATAACCGTACTTTTTCGGTATTCTCCCCCTACGACGCTCGTAGGAATTCTTTACTCCCGCAACGATGTTCAGCCTATAACAACGCCTGCGTCGAACCGCCGACAATGCTACAACACCTCCGACGCGGCAGAAAGCGGGTCGCCGTGGAGATGGAGCGACTCCGACTCCGGACGGACGCCCATCCGCGAGACACGAGTGCGGCGATTCGGTCGCTCCCGCCCGAACCGACAGTCTGCTTTCTCTGTCTCGGAAACATCTGTCGCAGTCCGCTGGCCGAGCGATACTTTCGGGAGCGACTGTCGTCGGTGGATTTCGACTGCGGGTCGATTCAGTCGGCGGGGTTCATCGAGAAGGAAGGGCGGTCGAGTCCCGATTCCGCGATCGAGGTCGCCCGAGAGTTCGGCGTGGATTTGACCGACCATCGCTCCCAGTGCGTCGATAGCGACCTCTTGAACGACAGCGACCTCGTGCTGTTGATGGATGCGTGGAACTACTGGTATCTGAAACGCGAGTACGAGGACGAACTGGAGAAGGCGTACTTCCTGCGGTCGTTCGTCGGCGACGACGACTTCGAAATCGAAGATCCCTACAGCACCGACGAGGAGACGTTTCGGCGCGTGTACGGTGAGGTGACGAGTGCCGTCGATAGTCTCGCCGATGCGCTGGAGGACAGATGAGCGTCGTCGTCCCCGCCATCACTGCGGGTAGTAGTCTCGCCTGCATCAGGTCGCTCGGTCGTCGTGGAATCCCAATCATTGCGGCGGGCGAGTCGGGCGACTCGCCCGCGTTCGATTCGAAGTACGTCACCGAATCCGTGCGCGTACCATCGCCGACCGACGACATTTCGGGATACCGGGACGGCCTCCTCTCGCTCACAGAGCGACCGGACGTGGAAACCATCGTTCCACTGCGAGAACCGGAGAGCTACGTTCTGTCGGAGTTTCGGGAGTCGTTCGCCGAGCACGTCGCCACGCCGTGGCCCGACGCCGAGACGATGACGGTCGCCCGCGACCGAAATCAACTGTTCCAGCGCGCGCAGGAGGTCGGGATTCCAGCGCCGAAGACGCGCCTGCTGTCGGAGTGGGACGACTGGACGGGCCAGACGGTGGTCAAATCGCGATACACCGTGCTCGTGGAAGACGACCGAACCACGTACCCCGGCGTCGAATTCGTCTCCGGCGAACCCGACGCCGACCGACTGGTTCGGGAGATGGGTCACGAACCAATCGTGCAGGAGTGCATCCCGGACGGCACGGAGTGTGGTTTTTTCGCGCTGTTCGACCACGGCGACCCGGTCGCCACCTTCCAACATCGCCGAATCCGGAGTTACACCTACTCCGGCGGGGCGAGCGTCTTCCGCGAGTCGGTGTCGCACCCGAAACTCCGCGATCAGGGGCTTCGACTCCTCTCGGCGCTCGACTGGCACGGGCCAGCGATGGTGGAGTTCCGGCGCGACCCCCGCGACGGCCAGTTCAAACTGCTGGAGGTGAATCCGCGATTTTGGGGGTCGCTCCAACTCGCGGTGCACGCGGGTGTCGATTTCCCCTATCGCTACTACCAACTCGCCCGCGGCATCAGAGAATCCGACACGGGCTACGAAACCGGCGTCGGGAGCCACATTCTCCGAGGCGAACTGGTCTATCTCCTCAGCCTCCTGCGCGACGACTACGACCACGTCGAACGACCGTCGATTCCGGGCGAAACCGCGACGGTGCTGGCGTCGCTTCTCTCCCAACCGAACTTCGACTACCTCTCGCGCGACGACCCGAAACCGTTCGCCCGCGACGTGGTGAACATCGCCGCGACGGTCGCTCCGACGAATTCCGCGCCGGTAAAGCGCGCCGTCTCGGCGCTGGTCGGAAAGTAATCAGAACTGGTCGAGCGCGGACTGCTCGCAGGCAGAGAGCACGTCCTTGCTCGTCTGCCACGAGGCACGGGCGCAGTCGGGGAGTTCGCCGTGGTCTTCAACGTACTCCCGCAGAAACGTCCGCGTTTTCGGGTCGCTCGGATAACCACTGCCGACCTCGCCGTGCTCTTCTGCGATTCGGGCGACGTGAGCGTCTCGCTCGACCTTGGCGACGACGCTCGCCGCGCCGACAATCGTATAAACTTCGTCCGCGCCGTGCTCCGCCGTGACTTCGACCGGGAGGTCGAGTTTCTCCGTGACCCGCCGAGCGAATCGCTCCTCGCTGGTGTCACAGGCGTCCACGATTCCGGTCGGCCGTTCGTCCCGCTTGACCACGATCTGCGAGATAGCCGCGGCGTGGGCGCGGACGGTCAGAGAATTCATGTCCGTTTCCGAGTCATCGATGCGAGTCGTCGGAACTTCCGCGACGCCGACTCGAACCGCGTCGTCAGCGCGAAGGAGGTCGGCGAACTCCTCGCGGCGCTCCGGCGTGAGCGTCTTCGAATCCGCGATACCGGCCGGAAGGTCGGCAGTCTCCTCGACCGCGACCGCCGCGGCGAACATCGACCCCAACACCGGCCCTTTGCCCGCTTCGTCTACACCGAACACGATTGGCCTGTCGTGGCATCCCTACATGGACGTTTCTACTTCGAAGACGACGATTTGGCTGAGTCGATTTTCGTGGAGATAAGCAGTCCGGAGGTTTTGGTGGAAGTGGCCAGTTTACAGATTCCTGTGGAGGAAAGTCGATAGCAGATGCTAGCCGTAAGCCACGACCGAACCCGAAGGCGGAGCGAGCGCACCGCGCTCGCCCGCCAAGTGCTTGCCCGACCTGCCGTCGGAAGTCGAATTTCCTCAGAAAACGGCAGGCCGACTTTCCGAAAAAATGCCAGCCTGAATTTGGGTTGGGCGGGCAGGCCCCGGCCCGCCCTGCGGGTTTGGCCGGGAACGGGTGAGCGCCGGGACGAAGCGAGGGACGCAGTCTCGACCGGAGTTCCAACGCTCGAGCGTGAATTGCGCCTCGCAACCGCAAACCGCCCCGCTCGCTAAGAACCGAGTTCGTCGCGAGGGGGCGTCCTAGAGTTTTCGAGCCATCATGACTTCATCGACGAACTCCTCGCCGACGAGGTAGTGGTCTTTCCGGACTGCCTCGGTCTCCCAACTGTACTCTTCGAGCAGTTCGGTGGCGGTTTCGTTGGTCGCCGGAAGGCTCTGGTAGACTTTCTGGTATCCGGCGTCGTGCGCCCACGCCATCGCGCGCTCCAGCAGTCGGCCGCCGATGCCGTGTTTTCGGTACGGTTCGCGGACGCCGACCGTCAGTTCGGCGATGTGGCGCAGTTTGTCGAGTTCCGGCGCGTCGATGTGCACCCACCCAGCGATTTCGCCCTCGTTCTCGCCGTTGCTCACGGTCGCCACGTAGAACATGCGCGAACGGCGGTCGTTTCTGCGGAGCAGGGCACCCTCGTCGTCGATGTCGGCGGCGACTCGCTCCGCCGAAATCGACGCGCCCTCGTCGGCCACCTCTCGAATCGCGGTCTCGATGCCCTGCCAGTCGAACTGGTGGGCTTGGCGGATTCGGTACGAGAGACCGTCATCCTCGTACTCCTCTACGTTGTCGTCCAGCGCGAGGTGGAGTTTTCCTTCTCGCTTCACAAGGTGGCCCGCGTCAACCAGCGCCGAGACGTGCTGGTGGAACTCCTCCGGCGGAATCCGAACTCGCGGTTCTGTCGTCCCCGACCGCGCCGGTTTCGACCCGGAGTGTGCATCGACCCGAACTTCGTCGCGGATCTCCTCGACCGAGACCGACCCACTGCGCTCGACCTCGCTGTAGATGCGTTGTTGGATGTCGTCCTCGAACTCGATGTCGGCAGGTGCGCCCATACTCGTCACTACCAACCTGAAGAAGGTTATTATTTATCGCCTAATTCCAAATCGGGTGTGACTGACTGCCGGTTATGGTCGGGTTAGCCCTCATTTCTCTTCGACGTGGCGCACCTCGACGGCGACGCCGCGCGTCGATTTCGTCATCTCCGGGCCGGACATCTCGGCGCGACCGATGGCGAACGCTTTCGGCCCCTCGATGACCACTTCGTCGCCGACGCGAATGTCGTCGTCCGCGTCCACGACGCCCGGCGCGAGGACGCTTCCGTGCGGCGCGAAGGCGTCGATTTCGACCCGCTTTTCGGAGGCGTCGCTCTCGACCCACCGGCGCGCGCCAGCGAGGGTGAAAGAGAGAACGCCGTACTGGGGCACCATCGCCGCGAGTTGCTCGCCGTCCTCGTCGTGAACCCGGAGTTTGGGGTAGCGACTCTGGATGGAAATCGAATCGAAGAGGTCGTCGCCCGCGCCCTCGCCGAACTGGTAGTCCGCGATGGCGCGAACCGTGTTGTGCTGGCGCTCGCGCTTGCCGTACTTCAGTTCGCCCGAGAGCGTGCTGGCGAGGTTGGCGAGCGATTCCGTGCTCGTCGGATGGCCTTCGACGGTGTACTCGAACTCCATGCCGAGTGCGTCCTCGACTCGTTCGCACACGTCGCGGTAGCCTTCCTCGGGAACGTGCGCGACGACGCGGGGATACTCGTTTCGCTCCAGATATCGGCGCAGAACCTCTGCGACGAACTCCTTTTCGTCCTCGCTCCAGCGACCCGTGACGACCGAATCGTAATGCTGTGCGGGATAGGTCAGTTCGAGTTCCTGCGGGACGACGCCGATGGGACTCGTCATCGACACCTTGTGCGCGCGGAACTGAATCGCATCGTGGTACTGGCCATGGCTCTGGGACTCGCTGTAGGGCTTTTTCGCCGAGCAGGGGAGCAGAACCAGCGGATTCTGGAATCGACTCTGATAGCGCGCCGTCACGCGGTCGGCGAACCGCTGAATTTCGACTCTGCGCAGGCTGTCCTCGGAGGCAGCGGCGAGTTCCGCGTTCCGAATGACGGGCGTTCGTTCCTCGACGTATCTCCACTGCTGGTCGAACTCGCGGAAGGCGGCGGTCTGCCACTGGTCGTGGCGCGCCTGTCCCTCGATGTAATCCCGGAGTCGCCCCGCCCGGATTCGCTGGCGGACGACCCCCAACTCGGCCCGGAGTGCGTTGACGTTGTGGTCAACGCAGTCTTCGCGCGTGAACTCGTCTACCGGACGCTGGCAGGCCGGACAGGAACAGGGGAGTTCGTCCAGTTCGTCCAGATGATACTCGCCCTCCGTGGTCAGGAACTTCCCTTGGGTACCTTTGACCACGGCCCGGTCTGCGTCCACGAGGTCGATTCCGGCGTAGACGAGCGTTGCGACGTTCTTCGGCGTGGCGACGCCGGAGAGAAAGAGCGCGCTGTCAGCGGGAATCGCCTCGCGCGTCTGGACGATTGCCTCCCGGAACCCTGCACCGTGCCCGACGAATCGCTGTGACCCCGAGAGGACGTAGGCGTCGGTGCCGAAGTCCTCAGCAGTTTCGGGAGCGACCACGGCGGCGCTCGGAAACTCCACGTCCGGGTAGTCCACCGCGAACGACTCCATCACTTCCTCGTCGGTGCCGCTCGGAAACGCGCGGTGGGGCAGGACGGTCAGTTTCGACTCGTCGCCTTCCGGCAGTTCGCGCTCTTTGAACCAGAGGCTTCCCGCGTCGGAGACCACGCCGTCGGCGAGTCCCGGCGTGGTGACGGACTCGGTGAGGCGGAGTTCCCCAATTCGGGCCGCCCCATCCCGGGCGTGAATCTCGAAATAGTCGGTCATACCCGTCTTTCGGGTGAGCGGATTCAACTATCTTGCGTAATCAAGACCAATCACCCCGAGGGGTCGTCGGTCGTCGGCAACCGTTTTCTACGTAGATGGCGTGTCGCAGATGGGGGTACTATGACCACCGAAGAAAGCGAACGTCTGGCTCGGCGCATGCAGGAGGACGTTTGGAACGAGGGGAATTTGGACGCGATAGACGAACTCTTGGCCGAAGACTTCGTTCAGCATTCCCCGTGGAAAGAGTCGGAGCTACACGGACGGGAGGAGTTCAAACGACAGGTCGAGGAGTTCCATTCGGCGTTCCCCGATCTGGAGGGCACCGTGGACGAGGTAATCGCAGACGGTGACCGAGTTGCTAATCGGTTCACGATGCGTGCGACCCACGAGGGGGAGTTCATGGGCGTCGAACCGACGGGCAAGAGCGTGGAACTCCAAGGGACGATCTTCGCTCACGTCGAGGATGGGAAGATCGCCGAGCGGTGGGTCGTCGACGATATCTACGGCTTCCTGAAGCAACTCGGCAAAGTCTCGAAGAAGTAGTCACGCGTCTCCGAAACAGCGGTTGCACCGGCGAGAACCGGGACAACCCGCGACCCATCTTATTCCCACACATAGTCAGTTTCAACTGTGACGGCGACGACGCCTCCGATTCGTAAGACATCATATTTAGAGGATACCACCGAGCGACAGTGCCGTTCGGAGCCGAAACATTAAGTCAGGTGTATGAGAAATGGACAGTCACCTGATGGCGAGCGACGACATGGGGCAAGCGCATCCACCCGACCTCCCCGACCCGGTAGCAACGTGGTTGGACGAGCGGGCGGAGGAACGAAACGTTTCGCGCCAGCAGTTGCTTTCGGAACTGCTCGCGGCCCATCGAGCCATCGACGAATCGGACGCGGACGACGAACCCGGTGACCTGCGCGACGAGTTCATGGAGAAGATAACCGACGTTCGGGAGCGCGTGGTGCAAGTCAAGCGCGAAACCGACGACAAAGCGCCCGCCGACCACGACCATCCGGAACTTCGGGAGGAACTGGCCGACGTGGAGCGCGCAGTCGAGAAACTCGACGCACTCAGCGAGCGCGTGGAGGAGAACCGCGAGCGCATCGACAACGGGTTCGAAAACTACGAATCGGTGCTGGAGTACCTCACCGAGACGACCGACGAACTCGACGAGAGAATCGACGTGCTCGCCCGTGCGCTCGTCGCCGTCCGCGATCAAACGCGAACGCTCGCCACGCAGAACGCGACTCGCGCCGCAGTTGACGAACTCTTTCGAACCGCCAACCGGCACGGCATCAAGAGCGCGAAATGCGGCGACTGCAAGACGAGCGTCACCATCTCACTGCTGACCGAACCGGCGTGTCCACACTGTAGCGTGACGTTCGAGGACATCGAACCGAAGCAAGGCTTTTTCGGGTCGAGTTGGCTCGTCGTTGGTCGCCCGCCCGCGCTGGAGGGTGAAACGCTGGAATCCGACGTGGACGACCTGCTGGAGGAGGTTGCCGAAGAGTGACCGACCGGAAATCCGAAGCGCAGGAAGCCGACGATCCCGGCAACGAGCGAACCCAACCGCTCGCCGATCTTGCCGCCGAGGTCGAACAGCGCCGGCGTTCCGACCAATCGACCCGCGACCGGAGCGATCTCGACGACACCTTCACCGAAGTAAACGTGGAGGACGTGGACGTAGACGACCTGTGGACGGATTTGATGGGCGAAGACAGCGGCGACCTCGTCGTGGCCGCATCGCCCGAGGAGAGCGAGGATGACCGCGACGTTCGCACGATTCCGAAGACGACCTGCCACGGCTGTCCGTACTTCGCCGAACCGCCCGCAGTCAACTGCACGCACGACGGCACGGACATCCTGTCGATGGTCGATACCGAGCGGTTTCGAGTGGCCGACTGCCCGATGGTCGTGGACGAAGACGCCCCGCTCGACAAATGAGTGGATTCACCGAAACCGCGCTAGCGCTCATCGAGCAGTACGGCTTTCTCGCCGTCTTCCTGTTCGCGTTTTTGGAGTCCTCGATGCTGTTTCCGTTCCTCCCGAGCGAACTCGTCGTCCCCTCGGCGGCGGGATTGCTGGTGAGCGACCCCGTGGCGTTCGCCCTGTTCGTCGGGGCGATGACGGTCGGAACGACGCTCGGCAGTCTCGTCCCGTACTTCGTCGGCCACGAG
The DNA here is from genome assembly GCA_964399275.1 of uncultured Haladaptatus sp. Classification (GTDB taxonomy): domain Archaea; phylum Halobacteriota; class Halobacteria; order Halobacteriales; family Haladaptataceae; genus Haladaptatus. The sequence goes on along the minus strand of CAYNQM010000045.1, from coordinate 2,815 downwards.
GGTCACGAGGCGGCAGACAGCTACGGCCGCTACATCCGCGTGTCGGACGACGAGATAGACCGCGCGAGTCGCTGGTTTCGCAAGTGGGGCGAACATTCGGTTCTCTGGGGGCGCTTCCTTCCCGTCCTGCGCTCGATAATCTCGCTTCCCGCCGGATTCGCCGAGATGGAGTTCCGAAAGTTCGTCATCTACACGACGGTCGGTGCAATCCTGTTCAACGTCGCGGTGACGTGGGTGGTGTACGCGGGCCGAGACGACTTGCTCCACCTGCTTCACGTGCTTTCGTAGTCCACCTTCCTCGCGTGCGTCCATAGTGGCGCTTTTGGGGCTGGACGCGAAACTCCGGGTATGCAATTTTGCGACGAGTGCGGTTCCATGATGAAGTCCATGGGGTCGAAGATGCGCTGTACGAACGACGACTGTCAGGCGACCACCGGGAAGGACGAAGAGCGCGCGAAGGAGTTCGTCTCCACCGAGAAACAGGGCGATTCGGAAGTCATCGAAACCGAGGAGGGCGCGGACTTCGAAGGCAAACCGACAGCGAACGACGTGACCTGCGACAAGTGCGGCCACGGTGAAGCGTGGTACACCATCAAACAGACCGCCTCCGCCGACGAACCGCCGACACGATTTTTCAAGTGTCAGGACTGCGGCTATCGCTGGCGGGAGTACAACTGACTCGCAAATTTCGACTCCAGACCGACGTTTTAGGTATCGCGGCGACGACCATGTGGTATGCGATTACACACCCGCGACGTGAGCCAAGACGTGCGCGAACTCGCCGGTTTGCTCGGCGACGTACTTTCGCGTCTCGGCTCGCGCGAAGCGTTCGAAGCGGTAGAGAATCTCCGAACCGAATCTATCGACTACCGGCGCGACGAGGCCGACTCGCGCGACCGTCTTCGAAGCGAAATCGACGGGCTCTCGCCCGAACTGGCGGGCGACGTTGCGCGGGCCTTCGCCACCTTCTTCGAACTCATCAACCTCGCCGAGGAGCGCCAGCGCGTCCGAGCGATTCGGGAGGGAACGCAGGAAGGCACGCTGGACGATAGCCTCCGCGCGACCGCCGAAACGCTGGCCGAGGACGATGCCGACCCCCAAGCCGTCCAGCGCGTGCTGAACGACGTCTGCGTGGTGCCGACGTTCACTGCCCATCCGACGGAAGCGCGCCGGAAGACGGTGAAGGCGAAACTCCGGTCGGTCGCTGGCCTGCTGGCCGAGTTGGACGAGCGACGGCTCACCGACGGCGAACAGGAGCAACTGGAGCGCAGATTGGAGAGCGAAGTGACGAGCCTTTGGGAGACGCGACAGGTCAGAAAGCGCAGACCGGACGTGACCGACGAGGCGCGAAACGTCCTCTGGTACCTCGAAAACGTCCTGTTCGACATCGTCGGCGAGGTGTACGACGAACTCGACCGCACCGTCGGCGAGGAGTTCGACGCCGACGTACCGGAGCTGTTTTCGTTCCGGTCGTGGGCCGGGAGCGACCGCGACGGCAACCCCTACGTCACGCCAGAAATCACGGCGGAGACGCTCTCCCGCCAGCGCGAGGTCGTACTGGAACGCTACCGCGACGAACTGAAACGACTCTCCGGCGAGCTCAGTCAGGACGGCGAGCGCATCGAAACGAGCGAACGTTTCGATTCGAGCCTCGAAAGCGACAGAGAGCGGTTTCCCGTCATCGCCGACGCCGCAACGGAGCGCTACCCCGACGAACCCTACCGCCAGAAGTTGGCGTTGATGCGCGAGCGAATCGACCGCGTCGGTGACGTGCGCCCCGGCGGGTACGACGACGCCGAGGAACTGCTGGCCGACGTGGAGGCCGTCGCCGATAGCCTCCGGAAAAACGACAGCGAGGTCGTGGTCGAAACGGAGGTCGAACCGCTCGTGCGGCGCGTCGAAACCTTCGGCTTCTCGCTCGCGTCGCTGGACTTGCGCGACCACCAAGAGAACCACACGACCGCAATTTCCGAGGCGCTGGCCCGCGAGGACATCGACTACGACGCGATGGACGAGGACGAGCGCGTCGAACTGCTGACCGAGGCGATTTTGCAGGACGAACCGATCATCGACCTCGACCCTGACGGCCTCTCGGATACGGCGGGACGAGTGCTCACGCTCTTCGCGGAAACCGCCGACTGGCAGCGGGAGTACGGACAAGAGGCCATCGACACCTACTGCATCAGCATGACCGAGGAAGTGAGTCACGTCCTCGAAGTGCTGTTTCTGGCCGACCAAGCCGAAATCGTTGACCTGCCGGGCTACTCGGGACTGGACGTGGTTCCCCTGCTCGAAACCGAGTACGCACTCTCCGGTGCCCGGCGCATCGTCGGAACGCTGTTCGAAAACAACGCATACTCTGCCGCCCTCGAAGCGCGCGGCGGGGCGCAGGAAATCATGCTCGGCTACTCGGATTCGAACAAGGAAAACGGCTTCCTCGCCGCGAACTGGAGCCTCTACCGCAACCAGAAGCGACTCGCCGAAATCGCGGACGAGTACGACGTTACCCTTCGTCTCTTCCACGGCCGCGGCGGGTCGATTTCTCGCGGCGGCGGCCCGATGAACGAGGCGCTACTCGCACTACCGCGGGAAACCGTCTCCGGACAGGTCAAGTTCACCGAGCAGGGAGAAGCCATCGCCGAAAAGTACGCCAACCCCGAAATCGCCGAGCGCAACGTCGAGCAGATGCTGGACGCCCAGATTCGCGCCCGCTACGACGCGCTCAACGAAGACCGCGAATCGCTCCCCGAGGAGTGGACCGACGCGATGGACGCCGCGGCGGAGGCCGCCCGCGACGAGTACCGCGACCTGCTCG
>CAYNQM010000044.1:0-22650 GCA_964399275.1 uncultured Haladaptatus sp. | reverse complement strand
TTCGCTAACGAAGACCTCGCGCGAGTCGCTTCGCTCCCGCGCGCCGAGTAAATTGTGTGAATCGGTTTTGTGTAAATCGGTTTTGTGTAAATCGGTTTTGTGTAAATCGATTCAAAAACCCGGGATTTTACTCCGAATTGTCTGCATGCGAGAAGACGAACTCACGCAACAACTTCCCGCCCAACGAAGCGGCCTGCCCGTCGTCGCGGTCGTTGACCTCGACGACGTCGAAGCCGACGACATCGGTTGCTTCGGCCACGTCTCGAACCACGTCGCGCATCTCGCGCGGTGCGAGACCGAACGGTTCCATGGTTCCGGTACCGGGGGCGAATCCGGGATCCGCGCCGTCGATGTCCACGCTGAGGTAGGTCGTTCCGTCGAAGTCGGGTTCCCAGTCGGCCACCTCCTCGGGCGGGACGACGGTAACGTCGGCTTCTCCGGCGCGGTTCCACTCCGCTTCGCTCCCGGTTCGGCCACCCAGAATTACGGCGTGGTCGGCCACATCGAGGACGTGCTGGGTGACGGTCGCGTGGCTCAGGGTGTTGCCGTCGTACTCCTCGCGCAAATCGAGGTGGGCGTCGAGGCAGACGAAGGTGTCCGGTTCGGTCGCCCGCACTCCGGCCAGCGTGACGGTGTGTTCGCCGCCGAGGAGGAGGGGGCAGGCGTCGTCCCAGACGATGTCGGTTAGAACTCCTTCGAGGTACTCCAGATACTCATCGGCGTCGTCCCACGCGCGCACGTCGCCGTGGTCGTGGACTGCGAGGTTGGAAAAGAACTGCCCGGTGCGATGATCGTAGTCGTCGAACGTCCGGGCGAATTTCCGGATTCGTTCGGGACCGAATCGCGTTCCGGGCTGAAACGTGGTGGACACGTCGAGCGGCGCACCCACCACCACGAAGTCCGCTTGTCCGCGGTCAGTGGACGCACCGGGAAACATTTAGCGTTCGATTTTGCGTTGGTCGTCCATTTCGAGGTACTCGATTTCGTCGTCGGGCGAGAGGCCCATCCCCTCGGGCGTCTGGATGGTGATGGTCTCGTAGGTTTCGAGGTCCATGACCTGCGCGACGGTGTCGCTCTCGACGCTGACGACCTGTCCCTGCTTCCGGTTGATAATCGGAACCCAAATCTTCGCGTCAACCGGCTGGCTGAGACTACGCTTTTTCTCGTCGAAAACGCCTTTGCCTTCGATTCGGGCTTTCGCGCTACCGTGTTTGCCGGGCTTTGCGGTGCTGTAGGACTTGATGACGCATGCGGCGTCGTCCATCATGACGTAGTTTCCTTCTTGAAGTTCGCGGACTTCCTTTTGCTCTTTCGCCATACCGCGGGATTGCGTTCGCTCCGGTATAAACCGTTTGGAACTGCCGCGCAGTCGCTCGAAGGATGGGACATCGAGAAAGCGCGAAAACCGCGAATAGAACCCGGACGAGAGACGTTTTCCACGACGTGTACGACCCTGCTGGCTTCCACCAGTTTCACGAACACCGTTTTCACGTTATCCGTTACTTGGTCTTCTCAATCGTCTTTGCAGACGATTTTCACGTCGTTTCGGTTCTCCGTCGGAGCGTTGACCTCGGTGTCGTGTTACCGACCACTTGGTTTTTGCTCCGCGTCTACGTCAATCGACGTAGGCCGTCCGGTTTGCCCTCGCGGCTCCCGCGACAACTGTTACTTGGTCATCAATCGTTAAGAGCATTTCTCAGGAGTTCAGACACGATACATGTGAACAAATGGCATGAAAGGGCTTTTACCTCCTCGCGCGAACCAGTAATCATGCCGGAACACCCGCTCAAACAGCGGTTCGTGCTCGATACGTCGGTCTTTCTCGCGGAGGAGACTCGGGAGGACGACGAGGATTTAGAGTCGGCTATCGACCGTCTGCTCGACGCTGTCGCCACCGCGAAACTCTCGCTCAACATCTCCTGTTACATTCCGCCCTCGGTTCACGACGAACTCACGGCAATCCTCCGAGACCGGGGTGTCTCGGATTCCGTGCTCTCGAAACTGGAGACGTGGGTCATCAAGAAAAACCCCGCTCGGTTCGAAGTGATGATTCCCGCCGAACTGGTCTACCGGTTCATCGACGAGATGAGCGGTCGCGTCGATAGAGGTCTCCGCATTTCGGAAAGCGCAGTCCGGGAAGCCTTCGACGACGGGGAGGCAGAGGTCGGTGAACTCATCTCCGACCTGCGAAGCGAGTACCGCTCGACGCTCCGCCGGGGCGTGCTGGACTCCCGCGAGGACTTCGACCTGCTAATCCTCGCCCGAGAACTGGACGCGGGCGTCGTTACCGAGGACACCGGCATCATCAGCTGGGCCGAGGACTTCGGCCTCCGGTATCTTCGCGGGCGTGATTTCCCGCCCCTGCTTGAGGAATATCTGGAGGCGAACGAAGGGGTGTGACCGTTCTCGTCCGTCGGCGAAAAACGATGCGCGGTTCGGGTTCAGGCCGAAACGTCGGTCGCGAGAGCACCGACGTCTCGCTGCGTCAGTTGTCCGTCCCCGTCGAAATCAAGCGCCACCACTTGCTCGTCCGTCAACTCCAGCGCTCCCCGTTCGTGAGCGATTTCGATGAGGGAGAGTGCGGCGACGTCGCCGCCGGTCAACTCACAGTCGCCGTTTACGTCCTCGTACAGACCATCGTCGTCGTGGTTCTGCGGTGGCCCGATTTCCGCGATCGTGACGTTGCCGAGTTCGATGACGAGGGGGTCGGGGAACAGCTCGTCCGATTCGGCCGGTTCGCCGAGCGGCGCGAACGCACTGAAGTTGGTGACGTTCGCGTACACGACGTTCGCTTCGGTGTTCACCCCGTTGGGAGGCGACACTTCCGTCCACGAGCCCCCGTCGTACTTCCAGATGCGAAGCGTGCTCTCGTCCACACCCGCCTGCGCCACGTCGTCATCGGAGTAGTGAACCTTGAGATCGATGGACGAGTCCTCGCTCGTGTTCGTGACGTTCACGTACTGTCCGATGTCTCGGTAACCCTCCGGAGACGGCGGAACGGTTTGGGTCTTCTCGATTTCCACGGCGCGACTTCGGAACGAGATAGTGGCCGTTTCGAGCGAGAAGTTGATCGCGGTGGTGTCGTCGTTTCCGAGCGACTGAAACGCGTTCGTGTAGTATTCGCCACTGACAAACGTATTTATCAGTGTGTTATTCGTCGCGCCACTGCTAACGGAAATTGCGTCAGGAGCTCCGGAGTTAGGAATCGTCGTGTTAATTAGCGTGTTGTTGGTAGCGTCACCGCTGAAGTCAATCCCGATGCCTTCAGAGGCGCTGAGGGTGGTGTTTTTCAGCGTGCTGTTTCGAGCGTTGATTAACAAATTCCTGGCTAGCCTGTCACCATCACTGACCGTCGTGTTTACCAGCGTCTGGTTCTCTCCGAGCAGTAAAACGCCATTCGTAATGGGACTGGCGTCGACGTTTCGGAACACGTTGTCCGCCCCTCCGATCCGTATGGCCCCGTAGAAGCTTTTCGTCACCGTCGCGTTCGTCACCGAATTTTGGCTCCCCTCGATGACGACGCCGTGGCCATTGTCGTCGGTGGTCACCTCGGATATCGTGTTTTCGTCACCGTTCTGAACTAGAATACCGTTGGCATTTTTCCGAACCGTCACGTTCGACAGGCTATTATTATTACTGCGGAAGAGATGAACGCCGCCGCCACTCAGGCCGCTGTTCCTGTTGGCGGTCACGTCTCTCAGCGTGTTGTTATCGCTGTCGAAGAGGCGGATCCCGCGTTTATTGTTTTTGATCGAATGCACGTCCGACACTATCGTGTCCGTCGTTTCGTCGAGTACGACGCCGCTGAGTAGACCGACTCGGATCGTGACGTTGGAAACGGTGCCGTCGTCGTTGGCGTCGAACTCGACACCGTTGTTGGTTCCAGTGATAGTCGCGTCGCGTACCGTTCCATCGTCGACGTTCGTGTAGTGGACGCCGTAATACCACCACTCGCCGATCTCGACGTTGTGCACGGTAACGTTCGTCTGGTTATCGGCCGCGACGGCGTTGGTTCTCGGTCGACCTTCCGGGATTCCAGCCACCTGCTCGCCGGTGATGAGGTGCCCGTCTCCGTCGAAATCGACGTCGTCGGCGTCGATTTCGATGCAGGTGTCGTTGCCACTCTGCAAGATGTCTTCCGTCAGAACATACGTCCCCGGTTGCGTGATCGTCGTGCACGACGAAACCTGCGTCGGGGCGGCTTGAGCCGACTGGACGGGAAACGTCCCTATCCCGGCGAGAACCGACGTTACGACCAGTAGCGTGAGTCCGATGGCGGTCAGGACGCGTATTCGATTGCGATGCGATCGACGTTTGCGATCGGTGTTCGTTTTTATCATTTCTGCCCCCAAAACAGTGAATTAACGTGCAACCTATTAGTATCTTATCAACTTAGCACATGGATTACTTGTAGTTTCGCTGTTGTGTCTATCCGGTGAAAATCGATGCGAAGCGTGGCGAACGATACCGCTCGAAACGGCACAACGTATCGGCACCAGGTGTATTTCGGTACGAAAACCGGTCACCGCGTCCCGTCGATGAACCGTCCTACACGTTCCAATCCGTCTTCCAACTCCTCCGCCGGGAGACCAAATCCGATGCGGAAATACCGGTCGTACCCGAACAAACCACCCGGTGCGAGAACCACGCTTTCCTCCTCGACGACGCCGCGACAGAACGCCTCGCCGTCTTCGAACCCGTCCGGAATCGAGATGAACCCGTTCACGCCGACCGGGTCGTACCAGTCCAATCCGTGCTCGTCCACGAACTCGCGCACCCGGTCTCGATTTCGCTTCGCCAACTCGCGGTTCTCCGCCAGAATCTCGTCCTCCTGCTCGCCCAGCGCCTGCCGAGCGACGTGCTGACCGACGATGCCCGGAGAGATGGTCGTGTAATCTTTCCACTGCCACGCGCTCTCGACGATTTCCTCGTCACCGACCAGCCAGCCGAATCGCAGGCCAGCGAGTCCGTAGGCTTTCGTGAGGCTCGTCGTGCTGATGCCGTGTTCGCCCATGCTGGCCACCGGAGGCAGTGGATCGTCCGCGAGCAGGCGATACACCTCGTCACAGAGCAGGTACGCCCCGGTGTCCTCTGCGAGGTCGTAGAGGGCTTCGACTTTCTCCTGCGGGTGATACCGCCCGGTCGGGTTGTTCGGGTTGTTCAGCACGATGACGCTGGTATCGTCCTGCATCGCGTCGGCCACCGCGTCCACGTCGAGTTCCCAATTCGGCGGTTCGAGCCACACTCGGCTCACGTCGCCGAGTGAGTCGGGCACGGCGTGGAGTGCTTGGTAGGTCGGCGTAATCACCACTGCATGGCCCTCTCCGTCCCCGTTTCCCTCGCCTAACAGACTCAGAAACGCCAGAAAGTTCGCTTCCTGCGTGCCGCAGGTAAACAACACTTCGTCCGCGTCTCTGTCGTAGCGGTCGCCGACTTCGGCGCGAAACTCGGGGTCGCCGTTCGTCGGGATGACGTACCCCAACTCGCCGGGGTTCGTGTCGAAGCGGTTGGCGTCGAGGCTTCGGATGCCACTCTCGGCGAGCATGATGTCCGCCTCGTGTTCGTACTCGGCGAACCAGCGTTCCAGTTCGAATGGAGCGATCTGCATACTCTTGCTTCTCCCCAGTTGGTCGAAAAACTACGGAACGTGGCAAACGAGACCCGAAAAGGAAATCCCCGAGAAGGGACGACCGAGAGAGACGCCAACTACGGCACGCCGACGTACTCGTGTCGGCGGTAGAGATACAGCAGGGCGAGGGGGATGCCGAAACCGAACCACATGGCGATCCCGAGCAGAACGTACTCCGAGCGCGGTTCCCACTCCGACACCGACGCGACGTACTTCCGGTCGAAGTGAATCCCGATTGCGACGACGGCGGGGGTGGTGAGAACCGTGAGTCCGACGACGAGCGCGAGCGGTTCCGACAGCGACGAGATGTTTATCGCGGGGACGCCGAACACGACCGAGGAGACCGCGGTGGCGAGAGTCGTCGCCAGTCCGGGGATGATGAGCAACCACCAGCGACTGTCTCGGCCGGTGGCAGTGGTAGGGCTAGCGTGGGAGGTCATCTTATTGCTAGAGGTGTCCTCCCGTGAAAAACGATGTGGAATACTTGCTCGAATTGTCACAGCTTCTCTCGGCGCGCGGGAGCGACTGCGAGGTGCGGAGCACCTCAATGCGAACGGCGGAGCCGTGAGCGAAGCGACTCGCGCGAGGGACGAGTGAGCGGTGTTCTCGTGAGTGTAACGAGTGAGAACCCGGCCGAGGTTCGCTCGGCCGGAGGAAGAGGAGGCTGGGGAGGACGAGGTGCGGTATTAGGAGTCGGCAGTAGCTAGCGTCACTGATGAGACGATGTGAGGGCTAACCATTGCCGACTCCAAATGACCGCATCCGCCACCGCAATAGCCCTCGTCCTCCCCAGCCTCCTCCTTCACTCACTTCGTTCGCTCACTCGTCCCTCGCGCGTTTTTCGCGCGCCAAGTGCTAAAAGGTCGAATCGGGAGTTCTTTTACTCTATTCCCTACCACGCCGCTCCCGCAGATTCTGCCGGGTGAACTGCGGTGTCGCCCGTATCCCGCGTCGTTTGCGGAACGAGCGATAGAGCAGTCCGACGACGAACAGCGAAATCAGTGCCGAAACCGCGGCGGCGGGTATCGCTTCCGCCGCGTACAACACCGCCGTGGTCAGGCCGCCGAACGCGAGCAGGATGCCGTAGATGAGGCGTTTCGCCAGCAGGTCGAACACGTCGTTGTCGTCCTCGATGCTGACCCGCGCGTAGAGGTCGTCGCGGTCGATGCGGTCTAACGCCCGTTCCAGTTTCGGCGGCGTTCGGACGAGCGACTGGGCCGACGCTTGCAGTTGGTCGCCCGTCTCGGAGACGTACTGCTTGATGGACTCCTCGCGGTAGCCCTGCTCGGTGAGGTAGTCGGTCGCCACGGAGATGAAGTCGAACTCCGGGTCAAGGGTGACACAGACTCCTTCGACGACCGTCGCCACGCGCAGGATGAGCGCGAGATTCGACGGAAGGCGGAGTGGGAATTCGTAAATCGTATCCTCGACCTGTGCGACGATTTGCTGGACGCGGTAGGTTTCTATCTCCTCGCCGCGGGCGTTCTCGATGGCGAGTTCCATCACCTGCCCCATCGTGGCACGGTCGGCCTCCGGGCTGAGGGTTCCCATCTCGATGAGCGAGTCGAGAATCGCGTCGATGTCCTGATTCGCCACTGCGATGTAGAACTCCACGATTTTGCGCTGGATAAAATCGTCCGCGTGACCGCTCATGCCGAAGTCGTAGAAGACGATGGTTCCGTCGTCCTTGACGGCGAGATTTCCGGGATGCGGGTCGGCGTGGAAGACGCCGTCCTCGATAATCATCTGGAGATAGGAGCGCTGGAGCGTCACCGCCAGTTCGTGACGGTCGATTCCCTGCTCGTCTAACTCGGCGACGTCGTTGATTTTCGTCCCCTTGATGTACTCCATGGTGAGGACGCGCGGCCCGGAATGACTCTCGATGACGCGGGGGATGGCGATGTCGTCCTCGTCCGCGAAGTTAGACCGAATTTCGGTGAGCATCGACGCTTCCCGCCCGTAATCCATCTCTTCCCGAATCGTCCGGCCGAACTCGTCGGCGAGGTTTTCGAGCGAGAACGCTCGTCCCTGTCCGATGAACCGCATCAACACCGGAAGCGACCAGCGAATGACCAGTAGGTCGGCCTCGACCAGTTTCTCGATTCCCGGCCGCCGCACTTTCACTGCGACTTGTTCGCCGTCGATTTGGGCGGCGTACACCTGCCCGAGACTCGCGCCGCTTATCGCCTCGGTGTCGAACTCCGCGAAGTGTTCTTCGACGGGGCCGAGTTCTTCCTCGACTACTTCCTTGGCTCGCTCCCAGTCGGCGGGTGGCACTTCGTCCTGTAGCTTCGAGAGTTCGTCCACGTACTCCGGCGGGAGGATGTCCGGGCGCGTCGAGAGCAGTTGTCCGAGTTTGATGAACGTCGGTCCGAGCGTCAACAGCGATTCCAACAGCGTGTTCGCTCGCTCGATTCGCGTTTCGCTGTCCACCTGCCGAGACGACCCGAACAGGAGAAATCGATGGCGGTCACGCGCATAGCTCAGCAGGAGCGGCAGAAACTGCCATGCGACGACGACGAACCGACGATACGCGCGGAAAGAGACCAGTGTGACCACCCGAGCTATCGACCTTTGACGGGTACGGACTTGTCTGGTGCCGACGACCGCTTCGGGAGCGTGATTTCGAGCACGCCGCGCGCGACGCTCGCCTCAGCTCCCGACCCGGTTGCGTCCGGCGGCAGTGGGAGTTCGGCGTCGAGGAACAGCGACCGCTCCTCGCTCAGGTAGTCGAACTCCATGGGCACGTCCTTCTCGCGCCGCGCTTCGATTTGCAGGCGGCCATCTGTCACGTCGATGTCGATAGTTTCCTCGGTGACGCCGGGCATGTCGATGACGAGGAGATAGGAGTCCTCGCTCTCCAATAGGTCTGCGAACACGGCGTCCGGGAGTTCTCGCAACGCATCGCGCAGCGCTGACATAGTTCCATGTTGGGAGGCAAAGCCGAAAAAGGGTACGGTCTGCGAGATCGCTCCGCGACCTACTGTCAGGGCGGATTCGATTCGCTCGATTTCGCTACGTACTCGCGGATTACATCGTCGTCCAGCGCGTCTAGAATCCGTTCGGTTCCGACCGTCTCGACGAATTTTTGGACTCCTCGCCGTGTTCGGGTCTCGACCTCGTCGTCGGAGACGCGCGTCTCGAAGGCGCGGTCGATGTACCGTTCGCGCAGTTCGGCGAAGCGCTCCTCGCTGAGGCCGTGGTCGTCCGGTGCTTCGTCCTCGAACCAGTCGCGCCAGCGGTCGCGGGTCGCCCACTCGCCCGAAAACTCCGCATCCCGGCGGAGCCAGTCGTAGTGCGGCGCAACGCCATCCTGAAAACCCTGCTCGTTCCGGTGATCTTCGAGAACCATCCGCGCGACGTGCGCGCCGTGACCGGCGGCGACGATGGCCTGCACGCTCCGCTGACCGGCGGGTGCGGCGACGTACAGCCCATCTATCGGCGTTCGACCGTCTTCGTCGGCGTACTCGGGGTCGAAGTGCTCGTGCGCTTCGCCGTCGTGTTCGTGTCGTTCGAACATCTCGTCGCCGCCGAGTGGCCGGAGATAGTCGCCGTCGTACCACGCGGACGCGAGGACGTACCTCGTGGTGACGCGACGACCCTCCTTCGTTTCGACCGCGAATCCCGAGTCATCCTCGGTTCGGGTGACGGACTCGACCATGTCCGGGACGAGGTCGCACCCGACCTGCTCGACGTGCGCGTGCATCAGCGCGTAGAACGTCTCGATGTCCACGCCGCCCGGAAATCCGAGGTAGTTTTCCAGATACGCGCACCGTCGGAGCGCCGCATTTCCGCGGTCGAAGACGACGGTATCGAGACTGTACCGAGCGGCGAAGATGCCCGCCGAGCAACCGCTGGGGCCGCCACCGACGATGACGACATCGCGGTCGGTCGTCTGGTTTCGATTCGTCATCGCTTTCCGGTCACGATGTCGCTCACTCGTTGGCGGTCGAACAGTTGCTCGTCGCCGAACTCGTCGGGATAGAGACCCTTGGCGGTTCGTTCGAGTTGGAAGAGGTGGAGTATCGGCCCCTGATAGGTCAGGCCGCCGTAGATGACGCGGTCGTTCTGCACCGCCTGCAGTTTGCTGGCGACGTTGTGATTCCGCATGTGCGAGACGATTTTCTGGTCGATGTACTCGTCGGTTATCTCGCCCTGCAGTCTGATTGCGATGACGTCGGGGTCGATATCCAGCAACGTTTCGTAATCTATCGTCCCGCCACCTGCCTGTGCGTCAGTGATGCCGTTTTGGGCTAGCGCGTCCCCGACGTTCAGGTCGTTCCAATGCTTGGACTGCGTTCCGGAACCGATGAGATATGGATAGAACGAATTCGGTGGGATTCCGGCAGGATACAGAATCGCGATGTCCGGCGTCTCGTCCGGCAGTCGGGACTGAACGTCCGCGACGATCTCGTCGTGATACTGCTTGAACGATTCGAAGCGGGCGCGCTCCCGAAACACCTCCGCGACCTTCTCGAACGCTTCGTACATTGTGTAGTCGGCGTAATCGTGCCAGTCGTACACCTGCGTGAAAATCGTATTTCCGAAGAACGGCGCGACGTTGTTCTCGATTGTCTCAACGTCGTCTTGGCTCCACTGGAGCCGATTTATCATGAAGTTGGGGTCGATGAGGTGAACGTCCGCGTCGAGTTCGTAAAATATCTCCTTGCCGGTTCCGTCCTGCCAGAGTTGCGTCAGGTCGTCTTTGTTAACCGACAGGTCGGGCAGTTCCTCGTAGAGGTGCGACCCGAATCGGGCGCGAACGCCAATCGCGGCGAGTCCCTCTGCTTGCCCGAGCGCGACGCCCATGTCGGCGTAGTCGGCCGTGTACGGGAACCACGTTTCGGGAACCGATTCGAAATCGACGGTTCCCACCGGTTCCATCGTCACCGAGTACGACTGGTCTTCGCTCGTGGTCGCGTTCGAGTCCGTGGCGTTCGAATTCGTGGAGTCCGTCGCCGTCTCCGCCGGAGACGAGTTGATGCTCGAACACCCGGCGAGCATCCCGCCGCCAGCGAGTGCGCCGCTGTATTTGAGGTAGTCGCGCCGCGTCGGCGTTTCGTGCTCGGTAGAATCGGATCCCATGGATTTAGGCTTGCCTAAAAAAATAAAGCGTTTCCGATTTTTAGGCTGGCCAAAACCACTCGTGGCTCGGGATACCGTTCGACCTGTCGGTGATGTTTTGCGTCTTGCAGGGAACGGAGCGGTGTGAGATACGTCACCTCGCTCGCCGTCTTCGTCGTCCTCGCCTACGTTAGCATCGCACTCTTCGATGCGATTCTACGAGGCGAACCCAGATGGATGGAGTACGTCGTTCCCGCGGTCGGATGCGGAATCGGGATGTCACTAGCACATCGCTCGAAATTCCGCTTCTCGTTCTGATTCGTCGAACCGCTACAACGACCCCACCAGCAAGACGCCAGCAATCCCCAACAGCACGACGCCGCCGAGCGCGTACGGCAGACCGCCCCACGCCACCCGCCACGCCGCACCGCGTTCGCTCGTGTCGGAAATGAGAAAGCGCGGAACGTTCTCGCCGTGGCCGACGACGGTGTTCACCTCGCCCGCTTTGCTTCCCGCCGAAGAGTCGTATCGCGCTTCGCCGAGGACGTGAACCCCCTCGTCGGGGTCGAGTCGTTTCTCGACGTACTTTCTATCTTTGCCGGTGTTCAACTCGAACAGTTTGAGGTCGAGACTGCGCTCTTCCGAATCCACGTCTTCGTTCGACGTGATGAACTCCTGTACTCGGTCGGGGGGTTGGTCTCCGCCGCGAACGTCGATGGAGCGTTCCGCACTGAACCGAAAGTCAGCACCGCGGGGGTCAACGAGCGCGCTGGCGGTTTCGTCTTCGACGCGAAACGGGACGTGGTTCCGCCCCGAATCGATGGTGCGCCAGTTGCGTCCGTGCTGGGTGCTCTCTTCTTCTTTCACTTCGTACTCGTAGGCCACGCAGTCGCTTCCAGTGAACGGCGATTGGAGGACACCGTTTTCGGCCTGTGCGGTGCCTTCCACTTCGACCGGAGTTCCGTCGCCGAGCGACATCACGTCGCTCGGGTCGTTTCGTACGATTCGGTAGGCGACGCGGATGTCTCTGCTTCCGTACCAGAGCATGGCGAGACCGACGAGCGACGACGCACAGAGGAGCGCCAGCGCGAAGGGGGAATCGAGGAGGGCCATATCCGAACTGTTGTCCAGCAAACGATAAATGTTCCCCGCTTCCTTTTTGCCCGCCGACTCGAAGGGCCGAGTATGAGCGACCAGCAACCGGACAGAAAGCAGTCCGGATTCAAGGAGACGACTCGCGTGGCGGCCGCCCGTGACCGACTCCGAGATGCGGTATCCGGGCACGACTGCACCGAATCGGTGTCCCTCGATTCGGCGGATGGACGAGTGCTCGCCGAGGAAGTCGTTGCCCCGCGAAACGTCCCGCACTATTCGCGGGCCGCGATGGACGGCTTCGCGGTTCGAGCGCAGGACACCTTCGGCGCGAGCGGTCGGTCGCCCGAAATCCTCCGACAGGCTGACGAGATGGCTCCCAACACTGCTGTTCGGGTTCACACGGGAAGCGAACTTCCCGAGGGTGCGGACGCCGTGGTGATGATAGAACAGACCGACGAGTTCGGCGACGACGTGGAGGTCTTCGACGCGGTCGCAGAGGACGAGAACGTCGCCCCAATCGGCGAAGACGTGGAGACCGGACAGTCGCTGTACGAACCCGGCTACCGACTCAGACCCTCAGACCTCGGCATGCTGAAGTCGGTCGGCGTCCGCGAACTGACGGTGTACGACCGCCCACGCGTCGCCGTCATTCCGACCGGCGAGGAACTGGTCGAATCCGACCCCGAACCGGGCGAAGTCGTCGAAACGAACGGACTGACCGTCTCCCGATTCGTGAAGCGGTGGGGTGGCGAGGCGACCTACAACGACGTGGTGACTGACGACGAGGACGCGCTCCGAGAGGCCATCGAGTCGAATCTCGACCACGATGTCGTCGTCACGACCGGCGGGTCGTCGGTCGGCGAGCGCGATTTGCTCCCGGAAGTCGTCTCGGAG
This sequence comes from uncultured Haladaptatus sp., assembly GCA_964399275.1. Lineage (GTDB taxonomy): Archaea > Halobacteriota > Halobacteria > Halobacteriales > Haladaptataceae > Haladaptatus. The sequence goes on along the minus strand of CAYNQM010000044.1, from coordinate 9,968 downwards.
ATGGGCGAACTCCTCGTTCACGGCGTCGCGCTGAAACCGGGCCACCCGGTCGCGCTCGGTCGAATCGATGACACGCCAATCGTCCTGCTTCCCGGCTATCCCGTCGCCTGCATCATCAACGCGGTGCAGTTCCTCCGCCCCGCGCTGAAGTGGACGGGCCACCTGCCGCTCGATTCCATGCCGACGACGACGGCAAATCTGGGGAGAAAAATCCGGAGCGAACCCGGAATCCGGTCGTTCGTCCGCGTGACGCTGGACGATGGAATCGCAACCCCGACGCGGGCCAGCGGTTCCGGCGTCCTCTCCAGCGTCGCGCTGGCTGACGGGTGGGTCGAGGTGCCGGAAGAACGCGAGGGGATTCCCGAAGGCGAGACCGTGAGCGTGGCGAACTGGGAGTGGTCTGCGTGACCGAGCGCAAGGAGTTCCGCGACCTCGCAGACCCGGACGACGCCCGCGAAGCAATCGCGTCGCTCGACCTGACGCCCGAAACCGAGCGGGTTCCGCTGGCAGACGCGCGCGGACGAGTCCTCGCCGAGCGATTGGACGCCGACCGCGACGTGCCTGGATTCGACCGCGCGAGCATGGACGGCTACGCGGTGCAGGCGCGAGACACCTTCGGCGCGGACGAGGCCGACCCCGAAGTCCTCGACCTCGTCGGAACGGTTCACGCGGGCGAGGAACCAGCAGTGGAAGTCGGCGCGGGCGAAGCCGTCGAAATCTCGACCGGGGCCGTGATGCCCCCCGGCGCGGACGCGGTGGTGATGGTGGAACGAACGGATGAAATGGAATCCAGCGTGGAAATCCGAACCGCGGTCGCGCCCGGCGACCACGTCATGCTCGCGGGGGCCGACGTTTCGGCAGGTCAGCGGGCGCTCGGCCCCAGAACGCGACTCACGCCGCGGGAAATCGGCCTGCTCTCCGCGCTCGGCGTCGATTCGGTTCCGGTACGCGGGAAGCCCCGCGTCGGTATCATCTCGACCGGCGACGAACTCGTTCGTCCCGGCAACCCCCTCGCCGACCAGTCCGGCGAGATTTACGACGTGAACAGCTACACCATCGCCACAGCGGTCGAGGAGGCGGGCGGCGAACCCGTGCTCTACCCCCACGCTGGCGACGACTACGACGAGATGGAGCGACTGCTGTCGGAGGCCGCCGAGGACTGCGACCTCGTGCTCTCGTCCGGTTCCACCAGCGCGAGCGCGGTGGACGTGATTTATCGCGTTATCGAATCGCAGGGCGACCTCCTACTCCACGGCGTCGCGGTTAAACCCGGTAAACCGATGCTCATCGGCCGGTTTCCGGACTCGGCCTACGTCGGCCTGCCGGGGTATCCCGTCTCCGCGCTGACTATCTTCCGAACGTTCGTCGCCCCGGCGATCCGGAACGCGGCGGGCGTGCCGGAACCGACGACGGCGACCATCGACGCCACGATGGCGGTCGAAGAACGCTACGGAGAAGGACGGATGCGACTCATGCCGACCGGCTTGGTCGAAGACGAACGCGGTCGGGTGTTGGCCTACCCGGTGGACAAAGGAAGCGGAGCCACGACTAGCCTCGTGGAGGCCGACGGCGTGGTGACGGTTTCGCCCGACACCGCCTACCTCGCGGAAGGCGAATCGGTCGAAGTGCGCCTGTTTTCGCCCGACGTGCGCCCGCCGTTGGTGTTCGGCGTCGGCGAGGACGACCCCGCGTTCTCGCGTCTGCTCGACCGACTCGACTCGCCGCGCTATCTCGCGCTCGGCAGTCGAGAGGGACTGCGCCGACTCAGAAACGGCGTGCCGGACTTCGCAGTGGCGACAGGTGAGACGGCAATCGACGCGAGCGAGGGAACCGAACTCGCGTCGTACTCCCGGGAGTGGGGACTCGTGGTTCCCGCCGGAAATCCCGAGGACATCGACGGGCTCGCGGATTTGGTAGACCGCGACCTGCGATTCGTCAATCGGGGAACCGACTTCGGACTGCGGACGACGCTCGGCAACGCAGTCGCCGACCTCGCCGACGAGCGAGGGACGACCCGGCACGAACTGGTCGAATCGATTTCGGGCTTCGAGTTGACGGTGAAAGCCCACGAAAGCCCCGCCAGAAAAGCCGCCTCGGGGTCGGCAGACGCCGGACTCGGCCTGCGCTCGACCGCAGAGAAACTCGACGTGGGATTCGTGCAACTCGGCGAAGAAACGGTTCGCGTGCTGGCGAATCCGGCCCGTGAGGGGAAAGCAGGCGTCGAAGCACTCCGCGACGTGCTCGGTTCCGAGTTAGTCGGTGTACTCGGCGATTTGCCCGGCTTTCGACCATAGATCGTCGAAACTGTTCACTCGGTAGTCGCCGAGAACGCACTGATTCCGGCGGTGTGGGTCGTGTCGCTCGACGTGCACCGCGTCAAGACCGGCGTTCCACGCTGCGCCGATGTCGCTCGATCCGTCGCCCGCGAGGACGCCGCTGTCGGTCGGTTCGACGTTCATGCTATTCATCGCGTATTCGATTGGTTCGGGGTCGGGTTTCCATCCCAACTGCTCGTCGCAGCAGACGATGGTGTCGAACCAGTCTCGAATGTCGAGGCGGTCGATGACCGGCTCAGCGAGGAACTGCTGGCAGTGCGTGACGAGTCCGACTGGACAGTCCAAGTCGGCGACGAAGCTAGCGTCGTCGTACAAAAACGTGTGGTCGGCCCGCACCTGCGGATCTTCTATCGAGTGGAACGCGTCCCAGAACGTCGGTGGGTCGATACCCCACTCCTTGAGTTGTGCGTCCCGCGACCCGCCCAGTCCGTGCCAGATGATTTCGGATTCGCGCTCCGTGAACTCCCGCCCGAGACGGTCGCTCACGCGGTCGAACACCGTTTCGACGTAGGTCGGTTCGATGTCGATGAGGGTTCCATCGAGGTCGAGAAGCCAGAAATCGTACTCGCGGGCCACCATTGGGGTTCCTCTAGTAGAGGTCGTTCGCTTATAAATGTTCGTTCGGACATCGACTTCGGCGACGATTCCGAACGACGGACACCGGTTAGTCCGCCGACGACTCCATCTCTCGTTCCGATTCCGGCGGCATCGTCGGTTGGTCGTAGAGGTGGCACGCCGCCGGATGTTCGCGGTGTTGCAGAACCGGTCGCTGGCGCTCGCAGATGCTTTCGAACCGCTCGCGCATCGTCTCGATTGCACCTTCACGGTCGCCGGAGACGAATCGGTCGAACGACTCCGCGACGGTGGCGCGGTTCTCGCCCTCCAGTCGCTGTGAAAACAGTTCGTCCCACAGTTCGGACTTCAGCGTCTCGTCGTCCAGTTCGTTCGGATTCTCGTCCGGCCCGGCGGCGAGTTCGCGTACGCCTTGCAGACTGATGTCGTTCGATTCGAGTCGTTCGCGGTAGTCCATCACCTCACGGTACGCCGACTGAGAAATCGCCACGTCCTCCGGCGGGATGACGTTCGGACACCGCGTCCGGAAGTGACAGCCCGATGGCGGATTTCGCGGCGACGGCACGTCGCCCGACAGCGTTTCGATGTCCCGCTCCTGTTCGCTCGTGTCGGCGCGCGGAACGCTCTCCAACAGCGCCTGCGTGTAGGGATGCTGTGGGTCGGTGAAGATTTCGTCCACCGGCCCGATCTCGACGATTTCGCCGAGATACATCACCGCCACGCGGTCGGAGATGTGCCGCACCACGGAGAGGTCGTGGGCGATGAACAGGTAGGTCAGACCGAAGTCGTCCTGTAGCTCTTGCAGGAGGTTCAACACCTGCGCTTGCACGGATACGTCCAGCGCCGAGACGGGTTCGTCCAGCACGATGAAATCCGGCTCCAGCGCGAGTGCTCGCGCGATACCGATTCGCTGGCGCTGGCCGCCCGAGAACTCGTTCGGATAGCGGTCGATCTGCTCCGCCGAGAGACCGACGCGCTCCATGAGTTCCTGCACGCGCTCCCTGCGCTCGCTCCGTGACCCGACGCCGTGTACGTCCAGCGGTTCGCGGATGATTTCGCCCGCCGTCATCCGCGGGTCGAGGCTGGAGAAGGGGTCTTGGAAGACCACCTGCGCGCGCCGCCGGAACTCGTTCAAATCGTCTAACTCGTAGATGTTCTGCCCTTCGAACTCCACGCGCCCGCTGGTCGGATCGCGCAGATGGAGCAGGGTTTCTCCCGTCGTGGACTTTCCGCACCCCGACTCGCCGACGAGACCGAGCGTCTCGCCCTCCGCAATCTCGAAGCTCACGCCATCGACCGCCTTCACGCTCTGTGGCTCGCGCCCGAGCAGACGGTCGGTCAGCGTGTCCTGTTCGAAGTAGTACTTCTGGAGGTCTTCGACGCGAACGAGGGGGTCAGTCATGGCTCACCTCCTGTTCTCTGTTCGCTGTGCGTGCGTCGGCGTTCGACTCGCCGTCGAAGAATCCCTCCGGCAGTGCGTGCGACTGGTCGTACTCCATTTCGGCGAGGACACAGCGCGCCTCGTGCTCCTCGCTCCCGTCGGCGTCGAACATCGACGGATGGGAGAGACACTCCTCCATCGCTTTCGGACAGCGGTCGGCGAAGTAACATCGGTCTTCCATCTCCGAATCCAGCAGGTCGGGGACGTTCCCCTCGATTGGTTGCAGTCGCGGTTCGGGGTTCTCCAAGTCGGGAAGCGACCCCAACAGTCCCTGCGTGTAGGGATGAACCGGCGTGTCAAACACGTCTTCGAGCGTGCCGCGTTCGACCAGTTCCCCGGCGTACATCACGCCGACGCGGTCGCACATTCGGGCGACGACACCGAGGTTGTGCGTGATGAGCATGATGCTCATCCCGGTGTTCTCCTGCAAGTCGCGCAGAAGGTCGAGGATTTGGGTTTGAATCGTCACGTCCAACGCGGTCGTCGGTTCGTCCGCGATGAGCAGGTCGGGTTCGCCCGCGAGCGCTTGGGCGACCATCGCGCGCTGGAGCATACCACCGGAGAACTGGTGGGGATATTCCTCGGCGCGCTCCGCCGGGTCAGGGATGCCGACCTGTTCCAGCAGGGAGACCGCCTTCGCGTGACTCGTCTCGCTGACGTAGTCCTGCGACGGCAGGACGGTGCTGGAAATGAGGTTCAACAGGCCGTAGCCCTGCGTCCGCGAGCGCGTCGAACGCGGGTTCGACTGCGCTCGCCGCTGGACTTCGACCGCCTCCGCAATCTGCTCGCCGACCGTAATCGACGGATTCAGACTGCTCATCGGATCTTGGAATATCATGCTGAACGACGGCCCTCGCAGGGCGCGTCGTTCGCGCGTCGTCAGTTGCCGAATGTCCACGAACTCGCCGTCAACGGCCTCGGGGCGGTCGGCCTCGGTCTCCGCCGCTAACTCGGGATTTCGGTACCATACTTCGCCCGAGGTAATCGTGCCGGGCGACTCCACGAGGTCGATGATGGAGAGCGCGGCGACGCTCTTTCCCGACCCGGATTCGCCGACGACGCCGAACACTTCCTCCTCTCGCACGTCGAAGGAGAGCGATTCACAGGCGTTGACCTGCCCCTTCTCCGTGAAGAAGCGCATCGAGAGGTCGCGGACGCGAAGCAGGTCGCTCATACGCCACCTCCTTCGCCCTCGATGCCGGGGTCGAGAGCATCGCGCAACCAGTCACCGAGGAGGTTGATGCCGATGACGGTCAGCACGATAGCGACCCCGGGAACCGTCGATATCCACCACGAAGTGGCGAGGTAGTTACGTCCCTGCGAGATGTCGAAGCCCCACGAGAGATTCACCCCGGAGAAGCCGAGGTACGACAGCGCGCTTTCGAGCAGGATGATGGCTGCGATTTGGATGGTCGCCAGCACGATGATGGGTGTCACGCTGTTCGGCAGGATGTGCTTCCGGAGAATGAACGGGTCGCTCGCGCCGATCGACCGCGCCGCTTTGACGTACTCCTCGCCCTTCACGGAGAGTGCCTCGCCGCGAGCGACGCGGGCGAACCACACCCAGTTCACCAACGCGACGACGACGACGACGGTGACGGGGATGGCCACGTTCTTCGGCATTCCGGATTCGATCCCCATCGCTACGATAGGGTCGGGGAACCGTCTCACTTCACGTCCGAACACGCCGACCAGCGCGATGGCTAACACGAGCGATGGGAACGCGAGCATGATGTCCGCACCCCGCATCAGTGTATCGTCTACTCGGTCGCCGAAGTAGCCCGCGGTCAATCCCACGGTCACGCCGATGAGTGCCGCCAGAGCCGTCCCGAAGAGTCCCACGAGTAACGAGGTACGGGCCCCGTAGATGACCCGCGAGAGCATATCGCGTCCGAGGTTGTCCGTCCCAAGCGGGTGCGTCGGGTCGGCCCGAACGTAATTCGTCTTCTCGACCACCTCTACCGTACCGTTGACGAGTTCTGAACTCGTCTGTGTCTTCTTCTCGCTGAAGCCGATTGGTGGTAAGTTCGACTGATTCAGGTTCTGTTCGTGGGGATTGTGCGGTGCCAGCAGGGGCGCGAACACCGCCACGAAGATGACTACGATGACGAGGACGATGCCGATTTTCGCCAACAAGCTCTGACGTAACTCGCGCTTGAGGTTCCGCCACGTGCGCGGCGAAATCATTTGTACACCACCTGCGGATTGACGTACGCGTACAGCGCGTCGACAACGAGGTTCACGATGACGAACCCGGCGCCGATGACGATGAGCGACCCTTGGATGAGCGGCCAATCGCGGGCGTAAATCGCGCCGATGAGGAGCGTTCCGAGTCCCGGCCAGTCGAACACCGACTCGGTGATGACCGCACCGCCGATGAGCGTCCCTAACTGGAGGCCGAGGACAGTGATGACAGGAATGAGGGTGTTTCGAAGCGCGTGCTTGTACCGCACCAGCGTCTCCGGCAGTCCCTTCGCCCTCGATGCGCGGATGTATGTCTTACCGAGTTCGTCCAACATTCCGCTTCGAGTGAGTCGCGTGACGAGCGCCGTGAAGTACGTTCCGAGGGTTACCGCCGGGAGCGCGATGTGCCATGCCCAGTTCGACAGCCCCTGAAGACGGCCGGACGTGACGAGCATGTCCACTCCCTCAAGGAGTCCGACCGGGCGGCTACTCGTCGGGAAGGGGCCTCCGACGGCGAGCAACAACACCAGCATGATACCGAGCCAGAAGTTCGGCGTGCTGATTCCCCCGAGCGAGAACGTCGTCGCCACGTAGTCGGCTGGTTGGTGTCGATGCGTCGCGCTGATAACGCCGAGCGGAATCGAGAGGACGATAGCGACAATGGTCGACACGACGGCCAGTTCGAGCGTCGCCGGAAGCCTCGCGAAGACGCGAGTGCTCGCCTGTGTTCCCGAGATGTATGAGTACCCCATGTCTCCGTGAATGAGGTTCCAGAGGTACTCGCCGTACTGGACGTACATCGGTTTGTTCAGTCCGAGTTCCTGCGCTATCTGCTGTTTCAACTGTGGGCTCGCGTCGAGCGGTGCGATGACGGTGATTGCACTGCCTGGCGTGATGAATCGAAGCAGGAAGACGACGGTTACGACGCCCCAGATGACAAAGACTCCTTGGAGACTCCGCTTCAGGATGAATCGTCCCATCGACATCTACGACGACCTCCACGAGATCGCATGCATGGAGTTACTTCTTCGAGATGGCGTACGCCTCGATTCGTTCATCGGTGCGCGCTTTCCACTGCAACTGACTGTTGACACCGTAGACACTGTACTGTTGGTTGAGGTATATCCACGGCGCTTGGTCGTGGAGGATTTTGTTCACCTGCTGGAGCTTCGATTTGCGTTTGTCGCCGTCCGGCATGTTCTGAGCCTCATTCATCAGCTTGTCAACGCGGTCGTTACTGTAGGACGTGAGTGCCCCATTGGTCGTCAACAGCGGGATGATGGTCTGGCTAGCGTCGAACGTCGCGTTCCCCCAACCGATGAGGTAGAACTTTGGCCCGGTCTTGATCTTGCCGTCGGTCAATTCACCGGCGAGCGTGTTGAACTCCCGTTGCTTGACCGAGCAGTTGACGTTGCTCAGCTCGTTTATCTGCTGGGAGACGGCCTGTGCGATTTCGAGGTCTTTCAGGTAGCGACCGACGGGCGTGTGGAGCGTGATACTCGCCCCGGCGTTGCCGCTTTCCTCGACCAGTCGCTCGGCTTTCTTCTTGTTCGTTCCGTAGGGCTTCACGTTCGAGTTGTAGCCCGTGAACCCTTCGAGCGTCGGCTGACCGGTCTGGTCGGCGAAACCGGAAAGGACGTTATCGATGATGCTCGGCAGGTCGATGGCGAGGTTCATTGCCCGGCGGAACTTCTGACTGGAGAACGGTTCCACGTCGTAGCGCATCGCGTTGTAGATGATGCGCGTGCTCGGCACCGCGGCGAGGCGGGAGTTGTCCGACCCCTTCACGCGCCCGGCGTCCTGCGGCGGGACGTTGACGATGATGTCCGTCTCGCCGTTCAGGAGTTGGTTCACTCGGGTACTGGACTCCTTCGCCGCATTGAGGGTGAGTTTCGAGACGGCGGCGGGTTCGCGCCAGTAGTTTTCGTTCCGCTGGAGGACGACTTTCACGTCCTCCTGGTAGTTCTGGAGTTTGAACGGCCCGGTGCCGTTCATGTTCTTGGCGATGTAGTTCTTGTTGTTGTTCTGTATCCACTTCTTCTGGACGATGTCACAGTAGGACGCGACCAGCGAGAACACGATGGGGTTGACGCCATCGGACATGACTCGCACTTTCCCGTTTGCGACTTCCGCACCCTTCACGCCCGAAAGCTGGTCGCTCTGTGGGCTTTCTAATCCACCGACGCCGGATTTGACGATGCGATTGATGCTGAACGCGACGTCCTCGGGCGTTAGCGTACCGCCGTTGTGGAACTTCACGCCCTCGCGGATGGTGAACTCCACCGTTCCCTTGTTGACCCGGTTGTAGTTGGTCGCCAGTTGCTTCGTAATCTTCCCCTCCGCGTCACGAGCCAGCAACCCTTCGTACGCCTGCAAGACGACGTTGTCCGTCGTCGTCTCTCGGTGATTGTGGGGGTCGAGCGTCGATGGCATCTGCCCCTGCGTAATCGTTACCGGGAAGTTCTTCGGCGTTTGACCGTCACCAGTGGTCGTTCCGTCCTGATTGTTACTGTTGCCGCCAGTACAACCAGCGAGTGCTGCCGACGCCGCTGCACCACCTGCAAATTTTAGATACGTTCGTCGATTCATACTTTCGTCTGGCATACCCAGATATGACGCACAGTCAGTTATATATCTGTGGTACGAGAGAGCATTCCCCGTAATTTCTGTTTTCGTGTTATACGACGTTGGATACAACCACAAAGTTAAGTAATCAGACATCGAAAGACTGAATATGGCCGTTCACGGCCGACATCCCTCATTGCGAGATTTGTTCGATGAGTCGCCCACACCCCACATCGCACACCCACCGCACACTCACCATCGTGATTTCTACGTCGCCACCGACGGTTCGTACAGTCACAACGCCGGTGAGGGTGGTCTCGGTGTCATCATCGAAACCCGCGACGGCAAGCGCGTCACTCGCCTCTCGGTTCCTGACGGGGACGTCCCCGACAACAACGTCGCCGAGTACCGAGCGCTCCACCTCGGTCTCGACGTGTTGGCTGTCCGCGCCCCCGCCACCGCGCGGGTCGGTGTGCTGGTAGACCACGACCAACTCGCCGCCAACGTCAACAACGCGGTGCTCGCCGCCAACCGCACCGATTGGCGACCGCCAAAACCGTTCTCGGTGCCGCCTGCAGGTCGGTTCCACTGGCGGGGCATCCGCGCTCGAATCGCCGGATTCGGCGAACTCCGCGCCGCCCAAGTCCGGAGCGACCGCAACCCGGCCCATCCGCTGGCGAACGCGCCGGACGAGTATGCCCACGTGAACCGCGAACCGGCACGCTGTCTCCTCCCGGACGCACCGGGGTCGAGCGAGACGCAGATACCACCGCCGTCGCGGGCCGACAGGCACGCGAAAGGATAGAAGAAGTTCGTGCTGTGAATTGTTGTGCTTGCGCTATGGACTGTGAATTGCTGTGTTTGCGCTA
>CAYNQM010000043.1:0-23237 GCA_964399275.1 uncultured Haladaptatus sp. | reverse complement strand
TTCGTCGTCTACTCGACGCTCGCCATCGGTGTGCTTTCGTTCGGCGTCTGGGCGCACCACATGTTCACGACGGGCATCGACCCGCAGATTCGGGCGAGTTTCATGGCCGTCTCCATCGCCATCGCGGTGCCGAGTGCCATCAAAACGTTCAACTGGATAACGACCATCTGGTCGGGGAACGTCAGGCTTACTGCTCCGATGGTGCTCTGTATCAGCAGTATCGGAACCTTCGTCATCGGTGGCGTGACGGGAGTGTTTCTCGCGACGATTCCCGTGGACATCTTCTATCACGGCACCTACTACATCGTCGGCCACTTCCACATGATAATCATGGGCATCATCCCGTTCATGATGGTCGCGGCGAGTTACTACTGGTATCCGATTCTGACCGGACGACTGTACGACCGCCAACTTGCGCTGTTTCAGTCACTCCTGCTCGTCTTCGGGTCGGTGGTGACGTTCGGGACGCTCATCGTGATGGGACTGTTGGCCATGCCGCGTCGGCACGCCGTCTATCCCCCCGAGTTCACCTCGTTCCAGCAAGTGGCCACCGTCGGCGCATTTCTCATCGGACTCAGCGTACTCCTCTGGTTGTACAACATGCTCTGGTCGTACTGGCGCGGAACGCCGGTTCGAACCGCCGACGTGTGGGGACTGAAACGAACGCAACAGTTCACCAGAGAGTGGCAGTGGTTCGAACGCCGACTGGAAGAAAAGTACGGCGTCGAACCGACGGAACCCGAAACGACGCGCCCGTCCGCGACGACCGTTCCCGGGGAGGGAAGCCCGACCGTCCTCCGAACCGTCGAGCCACTGCTGACCGCGGTTCCGCGAATTGCCGTCACTGCCGGAATCGGTGGATTGGTCGGAACGATGCTCATGTCCGGTGTGCTGTTCACGGCAACTGTGCTGGGCGTGTTCGACCTCTCGTCGTTCTCCGAACTTGCGGGACTGGTCGGCGCGCGCGGCGTCGCCGTCGGCTACCTCCTCTTTCTCATCGGGGGAATGACAACATGGGCGCTGCTGTTCGCCGTCTTCGCCGAATATTTGCCGGGGAGACCGCGAATCATCACCGGACTGGCCTACGCAACGATAATCTCGGTCGGGTTCGGGCTGGCGTTCTACACGGGACAAACCGGTCTCCAACTGCTCGGCTTCGTCGTGTTCGTCCTCATCGCCCACTGGTTCTACGGGTTCGGTCTAGCAATCACGTTCGAATACGTCGGTTCCCGGTGGCAGGTCGAAGAATGACTGGGGACGAACGATACTCCAGTCCGTTCTCGGATGGGGAATCAACCGGGTCTGTCGTGCTGACCTACGGCGCGCCGTTTCTCGGGACGCTCCTCGTCGCCGTCGGCATCGCTGGCGGCATCCTCGGCGGGTACGCAATCGTCCAATCCGAGTTCGGTCTCTGTGGCGACCCGACAATCCTCGTCTACTCGGCGGACGAAACGACCGAGTACACGGGCGCGGATGCCCCGGAACTCGACCGATTCAGTGTGAACGAACTGGCTCCGGCAGAGCGGCGAGCGTTCGAAGAAGCCACTCGGAGTCCGCGACAGGTCGCGGACGTTCGCGGGCGGTTCGTCCACCGGGAGGCGTTTCGGCGGGGCGTCCTCGTCACGTCCAACGGAACGGTGCGATACGCGACGCTCACCTCGACCGATGCGTGTCTCGCCATCGACCCACTGCTCTTCCCGCTCGGTATCGTCTCCATCCTGCTCGGAATTCTCGGAATTCTCACGCCACCGCTCTACCGAAAACTGCTCGAACGGGAGGAACGGTCAGGACGAACGTCCCGGTAGACGAACGGGCCGATGGGTTCAGAACGTGACCTCGGCACCGACGTACAGCATGAGGACGAGGAAAAGCCAGACGGCGTCCACGAAGTGCCAGTAGTACGAAACCGTCGTAATCGACGTGTCGCGGTCGGCGTCGTACTGCCCGCGCAGTCCCCGCCAAAAGACGATTCCGAGCAAAATCACGCCGAGCGCGACGTGCAGACCGTGGAGTCCCGTCAGGCCGAAAAACGCACTGCCGAAGACGCCGGACGCCAGCGTGAACCCCTCGCGCACGACGAATTCGTAGTACTCCACGACCTGCCCCGCGACGAAGGCGACGCCGAGCGCAATCGTCACCGCGAGCAATCCGAGAAACCGCTTGCGGCGTTCGTCATCGAGCGCTGCGTGCGAGAAATGTAAGGTGAAACTGCTGAGGACGAGGAGCGTGGTGTTGACGAGCACGAGCGAGGTCACCACGTCCGGGAGGTGCGCTGGCGGCCATCCACCGACGCGGACGAAGAAGTAGTAGGTGAACCCGGCCCCGAAGGTGGCCACGTCAGTCACCAGAAACAGTCCCATCGTCGCTCGATACGCGCGGCGCTTTCGGTCGCTCGCCCGGTCTCGCCAGTAACCCGCGAGGAAGGCTTGGTCGAGCCATCCGGCCAGTCCGGCGACGAACACGCCGAATCCGAGCACTGCGATGACGAGGCCGACGAGCGTAGGGATGACATCGGTCGCTCGGCCGAGGAGTGCGAGCGCGGCACCGGCGTACAGCACCCCGGCACCGACTGCCGAGACGACCGGCCATCGACTACGCTCGTGGTGAACCGACTCGTCAGCGTGTGCGGTTGCATCGTCGAGTCCGGTCGCCGAGTCCCCCATACCCGAGGGACAGAAGCCATCGAGGGACAAAAAGACGACGGCAGGACTCAGTTCTCGTTCGAAAGTCCGTTCATGAACACGAGCGGGTCGCGGGTTTGGAGCCACGCGGTTCCCTCACCGGAAAAGCGCGTCACTCGCCCCTCGCCGCCGAGGAGCGAGGATTTGATGCCGCCGTCGCGTTCCCGGGAGAGATCGAGTCCGTCGGTCCACGCGACGAGGTGGTCTTCGTCCACGATGACCGGGTCGTCGTCGCTGATGTCGATGCTGTAAATCGACCCATAGGAAGAGAGGAAGGCGATGCCGTCACCCTTCAGCGCGAGCACCGTCAATTCGCTGGACGAGAAGAAATTTCGCGCGTTGTTCAGTGCAGTCTCGTGTTCCACCTCGGGCGTCCACGCCAGCGCCGACCCGGATTGGGCTTTGATACGCCCGGTTTCGGCGAGGTCGATGGGGACGACGTCGCCCGGCGTGTCAGGCGCGAGGGTGACGTGTGCGCCGTCTACCTCCGCCGTGAAGGTGTTCGTCACCATCTCTTGTTCGTCGCTGATTGCCCGCGAGAGCATCCCCGAGATGCCGTCTCCACCTGCGATTTCGGTGTTCGCGGCCATGGTCTCGCTTCTGCTCACCATCGCACCCGTCTTCGCTTCGACGTGTTCGTCCGCGTCGAGTTCGACTCTGAGAACGGCGTTACTTGGCCCGTTGGTAATTTCGTACTCCATACCGATACTGAGTGTCGTTTTAGTATATGAAGTTACGCACCTACAGGAGATGGGAACCTTCGTTCGACACGCCCGTTCTGTTCGGTAGAACACCATCGACGCCCACCGCAAACACCGTTTCACCGAACATCGCCATGCTCGCCGTGCCGCCCGCCGCCTCGACTTTGCGGACGGTTTCCCGGACGCGACTGGTCGGCAGTTCGAGTTCGCGGGCGAACGTCCACGCGTCCTGCGTCAATCGTTCGAGCGACGGATTGTTCGGAAGTTCGGCGAGGATTCGCCCGCCGACCGTCCGAATGCGTCCCACGAGTTCGTCGTCGCCGAGCGCCTCGCTGGTCGAGATGCCGCCGAAGGAAACGTATTCGACGGCGTCGGTCGGTTCCCATCGTTTTCGGCCCGACCCGTCGTCCATCAGGAGACCGCCCGCCGATTGAATGAACACGTCGCCGAGACCCGTGCCCGCTTTGACTTCCGCGACGTGCGAGAATTGGACGAGTTCGTCCCGCGAGTGACCGAGATCGAACGCGTCGTTTGCGGCGAGTGCGGTTGCGAGGGTCGCCGCTCCGCTCGCGCCGAATCCACAGCCGATGGGAATCCCGGCGTCGAGTTCGACCCGTGCCGTCGTCCCGAGTTTGGCGAGGACGCCCTCGACGGGTTCGAAATCGATGGCGTCGCCGTCGAGAAACACTTCGGTTTGATCGGCCGTTCCCACGTCGGCGACGATACCGTCCTCCATGGCCATGCTCGCGCCTCTCGACTCGTCGCCCGCTTCTGTCGGGGCGAACACCGCCGTGACGCTTCCGGGTGCGAACGCTTTCATGGGCGTATCGACGCGGAAACGGGCCTTCAATCCGCCGCCTGCGAACCGTGATTCAGAAGTAGACAAACGAGAGTAGGGAAGGCATATTTCTGTAAACGTGACCAATCGAACAGTCAGTGAATGTCTGAATGTCTATTTTAACCCGAAATATTTTATACAATGTCGTTGTATATCCGTGTATGTCAGTCGAAACGCAACCGTCGAGCACGAATTCGTGGACGAATCCGGAACGCTGTCCGTTCTGTGACGCACGCATCGAAGACGGCGGCTGGGGATTTGTCGTTCACGTGCGAGCGAACGAACCGTGCGAAAAGGAGTTCGACATGTGGCGCGAGCAGATCGCCGGAGATATGGCTGGCGAGTGGAGCGGATAACGGCAGTTATCCGTCGTCTCCTTCTTCGGGGAGACTACGTCGCCTCGCCGTCGTATTCGAGCGTCACGTCGAGCAGGTCGCTCAACATCTGCGGGAACCGGACGACTTCGATGCACTCCTCCTCCTCCTCGTCGAGACTGACGATTCCGGCGCCGACGAGTTTCGGAATGTCAGTGTGGTGTAGTTCCGTGTAGATCTGAACGTGCGCTTCCGCCGAGAGTTGTTCCGTTTGCTCGGCGTTCATCCATCCCGCGACGTTGTCCGCGAGGCGGGTGACGGTCGTCTCGTCGTGTCGGCGAAGATGATACAGCGCGTAGCGCCTTCGCGACTCCGCGAGAATCTGCAGTATCGTTCGCAAAGAATTCTTCTCGCCGTCCATGGATTCGTCTTGTCGAAATGTTCGTTTCTAGCCGGAGGTAATAAAACGCCATGGTACACCGATCAAAGTTATATCCGTCGGCTGAGATGGTGCGATATGGTCGATTTTTTGCCCTCCACTATCGACTCCGTCGCCGACGAGGAGCGCGACCCCCGCGTCGTCGGCGTCGATAGCGAAGACGCGGACAAACTCGTCTCGGCGCTTTCCTCGGAGACGGGGCGACGTATTCTCTCGGCTCTTTACGAGGAACCTGCGACCCCGGCGGCGCTCGCGGAGCGAGTCGATACCTCTCTCCAGAACGTGCAGTACCACCTCGGAAAGTTAGAGGACGGGAACCTCGTGGAAGTTGCGGACACGGCCTACTCCGAGAAAGGAAGAGAAATGAACGTGTACGCACCGGTTGCGGAACCGCTCGTTCTCTTCGCCGGAAACGAGTCCGACACGGTCGGACTCAAATCCGCGCTCTCGAACTTGCTCGGCGGACTCGGCATCCTCGGACTGGCGAGCCTCGTCGTCCAACGACTCGCCACGGGGAACCTACTTCCGTTCGGTTCGAGCTCGAACAGCGGCGGCAACAGTGGCAGCGCCGTCGATTACACGCAAACCGGTGGCGGTGGGTCGAGCGACAAGGCAACGACCGTCGCCGAAACCGCAGGGCGAACAACGGCCGAGACCGCGGAGCGAACGACGACTGCGGCCGAGACGTCTGTCACCGACGCGACGACCGAAATCGTCCGAGAGACCACGACTCAGTCGATTGCCGACGGTGCCATGGGTGCTGGCATTCCGCCGGGACTGCTCTTTTTCCTCGGTGGCGCGTTGATTCTCGTACTCGGATTCGCGGTTTGGTACCGCCGCGCGAGCTAGGATTAAGTCTCGCTATACGGTATCCTCTGTCGGGGTGTGTGAGTGCTCGACCAACGAACCGTACACACCATCGGCACGCTCTCGGTAGCGTCGGGTGTGGCGGTCGTCATCCTGTCGCTCCCCGCGCTCTTCCTCGGGACTGCCGACGTCGTCTCGCAGACTGCGACCGTCGAGGAGGCGCTTTCGGTTCTCGGGCAGTCGATTTCGGCAACGCCATTCGTCTTGGGAACCGCACGAACGACGCTCACGCTCGGTCTCCTCGGCGTTGGCGTCGGTTGTTGGCTCCTCGGACTCGGGTTGCTGTTGCAAGGACAGGTAGAGGGGTAAGGAGATGGCATGTGGCGCGGACGTGCTGGCTGGTTGGCGGTGGATGACGTTCCAATGTATTGTCGGCGACGCTGTCTCACGCCACGTATTGAAGGAGAGAGCCGAAGATAAAAAACGTCGCTAATTGTACTATATTCGACTCAATAGCTCGCTAAATCAGGTTTCGGTCAGCCTCACGTTCCAACCGACGATGTCCCAAACGACCTTGTCACTGTTCGGCGTACTCCGATGTTATGGATTGGCTCGAACGAATCGAATCAGTGGCCGAGCAACTCCGCCGAACTGCGACCGTCGAAACGGTGTACGGCGACCCGGTTTCCGTCGGCGACCGAACCATCGTCCCGATAGCGAGCGTCGGCTACGGGGTCGGCGGCGGCGGTGGGGACGAAAACGGTGGCGGCGTCGGTGGCGGTGTCGGAGCGACGCCGGTCGGCGTGGTCGAAGTCACGCCGGACGAGACGCGGTTCGTTCGGTTCGCGGAACCGCGACGTGCCGTGCTGGCGCTCGTCGCAGGCTTCGTTCTCGGCGTGCTCACGCGTAGACGGAAATGACCGATTAACTGACTGTCCGCACAAACGATTTATGAGGCGGGGCGTCGTATGCGTGTGGCACGCGGTCACCCGAAACGGGAGTCCCCGAATGGTCACGGAACGACAACTCACCACCAGCAAATCGATACATCGCCGAACCGGACGGACGTTCTACGTCGCCACCAGATCCCTTCCGAAACGAGTTCGCCATCCGACCTACGTGCTGTACGCCTTCTTTCGAACTGCGGACGAAGTCGTAGACAACGCCGCGACGACATCGTCCGACGAACAGCACGCCGAACTGGAACGGCTCCGGGCGCAAGCGTTGGGCCGTGAACCCACCGACGTCCCGGTTCTCGCCGCGTTTCGGGACGTCGCAGAGCGGCACGGAATCCGTGATTCGGAAATCGAGGTCTTCATCGACGCCATGCAGACCGACATCGAGAAGAGTCGCTACGAAACCTACGACGAACTGAAAGCGTACATGCAGGGGTCGGCGTCTGCCGTCGGTCTGATGATGCTCGCCGTCATGGGCGCGGACGACCCCGAACAGGCACGTCCGCACGCGACAGCGCTCGGAGAGGCCTTCCAGTTGACCAACATTCTGCGAGACGTGCGCGAGGATGTCGTCGAGCGAAATCGCATCTATCTCCCGAAGACGACGCTCTCGCGCCACGGTGTGACCGAGGAACAAGTCGAGCGACTCGAATTTTCCGAAGCGTTTGCGGGGGCGATTCACGAGGAACTTCAGCGAACCGAATCGCTGTACTGGGAGGGTATCAGGGGAATTCAGTACCTCCCCGACGACTGCCGGTTCCCCGTCCTGCTCGCGTCGGTGCTCTACGCGGAGCACCACCGACTCATTCGGTCGCGTCGATGCGACGTGCTGTCCGCGACGCCGCAACTCGGTACGGGTCGAAAGCTGTGGCTCCTCGCCAAGACGCGATGGCACTGGCAATTTTCGAACGACCCGGAGTCCGTGTTCAACGCGGTGAGTAGTATTCCCAGCGGGGAAGGTCGGCGCGCCGGTACCGGGTCGGTGACGCCGACGCGCTAACGAGGCGTCGGTGACCGACCGACGACCACGTCGAACCGGTCGATTCGGCGGAGACCGACGAACAGCAGGAGGGCGACCCCGACGGGAATCCAATTTCCGAAGTAGGCATTCATCGCACCCCAGAGGATGACGAAGCTCACCATGTCGTCCAGCATGAACTCGCATCGGTCGAGACGGGTGCGAAGCGCCCGCCAGTCGAAGCCGAGTTCGACCAGTCCGACCGCGACTGCGCCGCTCAACACCCATCCCAGATAGTTCGACAAGGGAACGCCGTAGTACACGCCACCGGCGTCGTAGGTCCAAAATCCGAGGGCGACAGCGGCGGGGTCTAACACGAGGTCGATGACGAGGACGACGGCGAGCGAGGCCGAAAGCCGAGCGAGCAGTGAGTCCGCTCGCGGACCAAGTAGCAGGAGACAGAGCAGATAGCTGTTCAGCACGAGCGGGAAGAAAAAGACGGGAAGTCCCACCGGAACCGTCCCGAACAGCATCGGGCCGAGTTCGAGTTGGTAGTGAAATTCGCCGTAGGGAAAGCCGGTCGTCACGCCGAGGAACTCGATGGCGTAGGTGTACGCCGTCAGCGCGAGCAGTGCGATTCCGGCCCGACGGTCGATTTCCGGCACGAGTCCGGCGACGAGCGGCGAACGCATCACTATCGTTCCGAAGATGATGAGCAGTGGATTGCGCGCCAGCCACGCCGGAAGCCACGCTTCGTGACCCGCCACGAACAGCAGGGCACCGACTAGCGGGAAGACGACGGCGATGGTAAACCGGTTCTCGCGGACGACTGTCGACAGGCGAGCCTCCGCCTCGCGTCTATCCACGGACGACCCTCCAAAGACCGCCGAACGTCAGCACCATCCCGACGACGGTGTTGATGGCGGGATACCACCAGTAGGCGCGGTCGATTGTCACGTCGCGGTACACCCACGCGACGACGAGTGCGGGATAACAGAGCAGGAGCAGACCTGCTCGCGGATCGAGCAAGCCGAACAGCACCGCCGCCAGTAACCAGCAGACTGCGCAGTAGATGAGGGTTCTGTGTTCTCCGAGCATGGTCGCAGTCGTCCGGATTCCCGCCTTGCGGTCGGGTTCGATGTCCGGAATCGCGGAGAACGTGTGCATCGCCATCGCCCACAACCATCCGCCAGCGACCGCGAGCAAGGGCGGGTGACTGCCCGACAGTGCGGCGTACGCCGCCGCACCTGGCAGGATGTACAGCCCGTTCGAAACCGAATCGAGCAGCGGCGTCGTCTTGAACCGCAGTGGCGGCGCGGAGTACTCCCCGCCGAGAACGAGAAACCCGACGAGCCACGGCCACGCGACTGATGGGGTGATAGCGAGCAGTCCGAGGCCGAAAATCGCGGAGAGGACGACTGCAACCGGGACGACTCTGCTCCCTCGATAGCGAACTTCCTTCTCGTCTTTCTTCGGGTTCTCCTCGTCCACGTCGGCGTCGAACACATCGTTGATGCCGTAGAGAAAGACGTTCGCCGGAACGAGGAAGTACGCGAAGAGGGCGAAGGTGGGAATCGAGAGTAGTTCCGCCACGGTCGTCGCTCCGTAGGCGACGCCGACCAGTACCGGCCCCGCGAGGTAGAGCCAGAACCGTGGCCGCGACAGTTTCAACAGGTATCGAATCATCGTATGTTAGACGAAATTTCAGTTTAGTAGTCTTCTAACACGGCGTCGGCGGTGTGTTGCCCGCTGATGAGGCACATCGGAACGCCGATACCGGGCGTCGTGTACGACCCGGTGAAGTACAGTCCATCGACGATCGGGGAGCGATGGCTGGGTCGCATCGGCCCGGTCTGCATGAGCGTGTGCGCCAGTCCGAGAGCGGTTCCCTTGGTGCTGTTGTATCGCTCGGCGAAGTCGGAGACGCAGAACTGCTTCTCGAAGACGATTCTGTCCCGCAGTTCGACGCCGGTGTTCTTGGCCACGTCATTCAGAATCTGTTCGCGGAATCGCTCGCGGATGGCGTCGCCGTCCGGTAGTCCGGGCGCGATTGGCACGAGGACGAACAGGTTGCTGTGACCATCCGGGGCCACCGAGTCGTCGGTTTTGCTCGGCACGCAAAGGTAGTACGCCGGGTCGTCGGGCCACGCCGGATTGTCGAAAATTTGGTCGAAATGCTCGTTCCAGTCGGTCGGGAGTACGAGGGTGTGGTGCGCGAGTTCGTCAACGTCGCCCTCGACGCCGAGATACAGGAGGAACGCCGACGGCGCGTAGGTGCGCGACTCCCAGTAGTCGGCGTCGTGTTTGCGCGCTTCCGGGGGAAGCAGTTCCTGTTCGGTGTGGGCGTAATCGGCGTCGCTCACCACGAGGTCGGCGGCCATCGACTCGTCGTCGCTGTGGACGAGGAAATCGCCCTCGTGCCCCGTGATGCTCGTCACTTCGTAGTCGGTGACGTACTCGACGCCCAACTCCGAACCCAGTTCGGCGATGCCATCGACCACGCCGCCGAGACCGTTTTCCGGGTAGTAGACGCCGAGATTGAAATCGACGTGACTCATCAGGTTGTAGATTGCGGGCGTGTTGTTCGGCGACCCACCCAAGAAGACCAGCGTGTACTGCATTATCTGCTGGAGTTTCGGATGGTCGAAGAACTGCTCGACGTGGTCTTGCATCGACCCCAGCAGGTTCAGCCCGCGGGCGTTTTTCGCCACGTCCCACGAGACGTAATCCCGAAAGCGGGAGCGGTCGGTGTAGACGAAATACTCCATCCCGACGCTGTAGTTTCGCTCGGACTGGTCGAGATACCGCTGGAGTTGCTCTCCCGCACCCGATTCGTAGGACTCGAACAGTTCCTTGTTCGCTTCGAGGTCGGGAAGGATGTCCACCTTGTCCCCGTCTGCTCGCGGCCCACTGCCGCTCGCACGGCCCGAAGGACTGTGTCCCTCGCCGTCTTTGAAGAACAGTCGGTAGTGCGGGTCGAGTCGCTGGAGGTCGTAGTAGTCGCTCGGCGTGCGGTCGAAGTGGCCGAAGAACCGCTCGAACACGTCCGGCATGAGATACCACGACGGGCCCATGTCGAATCGAAAACCGTCTTCCTCCAATCGGCTCGCGCGCCCGCCCAGTTGCTCGTTTTTCTCGACCATCGTGACGTTCGCACCAGCGTCGGCGAGGTAGCAAGCCACCGACAGACCTCCGAATCCACTGCCGACGACGACGACTTCCTCGAAATCCATACTGGATGTCAGAGCGCGAACCTGATAAAAACGACTCCCCGACCTGTAGGGTTTAGTTTCGTATAAGACCGTGGCAGTGGTAGTTTAGTCGGCGTATAATAATGGGAGTAGAGGTTCTACATTGGAATGCGCCTGCCTGACTCGGGCGCGAAAGCGTGCTAGTGCGAGCGCCGTATTCCGGCGGTGCCGGAGGCTCTGGCGGAAGGTTGGCCTCCTTCCAAAGTGTCACCAACCCTCCCGCGAAAGTTCTCATCCCGGAATGTCACAAATCCCGCACTACACTCCTTTACTTCGATGAAATACGTATCGGTCGGTAGACTTATACCGTAGCGCGACAGGTTCACTGCCAACAGAGGCCAACTTCGTGGAAGTCGTCGTATTTTCGTTACTGCTCGGTGTGGCTCTCCTCTCGTTTCTGGTCATCCTCTCGCTGTACGTCGTCTGGTCTCGAATCGTCGGTCTCGACCCGACCGTCGCACAGCGATTCGTCTCCTTGACGAAAATAAAACGGTTCGTCATGGCACTGCTTACCGGCGCACTGCTCGGAACTGCCATCGTAGTCGCACCCTCGGTTCGCATCGGCGTCGCGGCCATCGTCATGCTCGCCGCGAGCACGTTCGCCGCGCTGATGGTGTTCGAACTGGTTCAGTATCGGTCTGCAAACGAAAACTAAGCCGCGACTGCTACGATCCTTCGAGCGCCGTTTCGACCGCTGAAAGCACGTTCTCCGGCGCGACGACCTGCCCGCGCTCGCGGAGTGCTCGGTAGCGCGCCGTCGCCGTGCTTCCGGCGTAATTTCGCTCGGCAAACGGTCGTTCTTCCACGACGACGACGGAATCCGCCTCGCAGGCGACTTCGAGGTTCGCCAGATTTCCGGAACCGACTTCCACGTCGGCGAACACGGTCACGTCGGCGTTTTCGACCTTCGATTCGACCGCTTCTCGCGCGCTGGAACTAATGGGTGCGAACGGTTCTTCCACCACGGTCTCCACTCCGAGCAATCTGGCTGTTTCGAGGTCGGAGTCGCCTTCGTTCAGCACGCCGACCGACACCTCGTAGCCCGCCGCGGACAGCAGATAGAGCAGGCGCGAGACGGTTCCGCCACCGCCGACGACGTGGATTTTCGCCTCCCGGATGGCGGTAGCCCGTTTCGGAAGCGCGGTGACGTAGGTCGAACCGGTGACTGGGTGGCGCGAGACGACTGCACGGGCGTCGAACGCCTCGCGGAGTGTATCTTCGGCCAGCACGTCGGTCGGCGAACCGGACGAGAGCACCGACCCGGACGAGAGAAGCAGGAGTTCGTCGCAGTAGTGTGCCGCGAGGTTCAAGTCGTGGATGGCCGCGACGACGGTCTTTCCCTCTCGAACCAGTTCCCGCACGAGTTCGAACGTTCGCACCTGATGGTTGATGTCGAGGCTGGCGGTCGGTTCGTCTAGTAGGAGAAGCGGCGTGTCCTGTGCCAGCGCCCGAGCGAGCAGGATTCGCTGTCGTTCGCCGCCGCTCACGGCGGTTATCGGACGGTCGGCGAACTGCGCAACTTCGGTTCGTTCCATCGCCCGTTCGACGATTTCCCTCTCGTCTCGCTCGTCGGGACCATCCCTGTTACCACCGAACCGTGAGCGGTAGGGATTTCGTCCCATCGCGACCACGTTGCGCACGTCGAAATCGAAAGACAGCGACGTGTCTTGTGGTACGGTCGCCACTCTGCGACTGGCGGCCTTGGAAGAGAGGTCGGAGACGGCGTCGCCGTCGATTACCACGCGGCCCGAATCCGGCGAGAGCATGCCGTTCATCGCTCGGAGCAGAGTGGTTTTGCCCGCTCCGTTCGGGCCGATGACGCCGACGAACCGCCCGTCCGAAATGTTGGCGTCGATTCCGTCCAGCACCCGCGATTCGCCGAGCGTCACCGTTAGGTTCTCGATGCGAATCACAGGGCGTACACCTCGCGTTTGCGGAGCAGATAGAGGAAGAACGGCGCGCCCAGGAAAGCCGTGACGATGCCGACCGGGAGTTCCGCCGCACCCGTGGCAGACCGAGCGACGGTGTCGGTTGCGACGAGGAAGACGGCCCCGGCGAGCGCGCTGGTCGGGAGCAAAATCCGGTGGTCTGGGCCAACCAGCAGGCGCATGACGTGAGGAACGACGAGACCGACGAATCCGATGACGCCGGACACCGCAACCGCTGCGGCAGTGACGACGCTGGCGACAGCGAGGAGGAGTCGCTTGGTTCGTTCGACTTCGACGCCGAGATTGTGGGCGTCCTCCTCGCCGAGCAGGAGGACGTTGAGTTCCTGCGCGAACAGCGCGAGGACGAGAAACCCGAGGAGGGCGACAGGGAGCGCGACCCAGACTTTTCCCCACGAAGCGTAGTGGAGGTGACCCATCAGCCAGAAAACGGCCTCTCGCAGGCTCTCGCCGCTTTGGAGCAGGAGGTACGAGACGACCGCGCCGAGGAGCGTCTGTACCGCGATCCCGGCGAGCAGGAGCGTTGCGACCGGCGTTCTGCCCTCCTGCGTCGCCAGCAGGTACACCCCGAAAGCGGCGACTATCGCGCCGACGAAGGAGAAGACGGGGAGCGCGAATGGAAGCGAAATCGAGAACGCGATGGTTGCGACCGCTCCGACCGCGGCACCCGACGAGACACCGATAATCGAGGGGTCAGCCATCGGATTTCGGAAGAATCCCTGCATGACCACGCCCGCGGTAGCGAGCGCGAACCCGACGACGCCAGCAAGGACGATTCGCGGCATTCTGAGGGTTACGACGATGGTTGCCGCGGTTTGTGGCACTGGGAACGAAAAGAGGGGTGTGTAGGAAGCGTTTGGAAGTGGGACGCCGACCGAGAGGACGCCCGAAATCGAGAGCGTGTGGTTGGCAAGTTGGAGTCCGGTCGGAACGGCCAACTCGTTGAGCAGGGCCTTCGCCACGACGACCGGAGAGAGAGAAGTCGGGCCGGTCGCGGCGCTGACCAGCACGACGGCGACGAGCGCTGTCGCTAATCCACCACACCACGTCGCTACACGCGCCCCGTACCGCATCTGTATCCAAGTCTGATTGCTTTAGGTAAATATTTATTGAATACGCTCGACGTGCCAATCGTCATGAAACAGCTACTGTTGTCGGCGATTCTCGTCGTCGCAACGATTTTCGGCGGAATCGCAGTCGGCCCCGTTGGCGTCGCGGGGGCACAAGAAACCTGCTCGTTTCCGGTGACGAAGACCGACGCGACGGGCACCGAGGTGACGATTGCAGAGGAGCCACAGCGAATCGTCACGCTCTCTCCGAGTGCGGCCCAGACGATGTGGGAAATCGGGGGACGGCAGAAAGTCGTCGGCGTGACGAAGTTCTCGGCGTACCTGAAGGGAGCGAACGGGAAAGCGAACGTCTCGGGGGCCGGAATGACCGCCGTTGTCCCCGAGAAGGTCGTCGCGCAGAACCCTGACCTCGTGCTCGCGCCGAACGTCATCCCCGACCAGACCGTCCAGAAACTGCGAGACGCTGGGCTGACGGTGTACAAGTTCCGCGAATCGAAGTCCATCGAGGATATCTACGCGAAGACCGAACTGACCGGCCAACTCACGGGCGAGTGTGAGGGCGCAACCGAAACCGTCTCGTGGATGAAAGACCGCGTGAACACGGTTCAGAAGGCCGTTGAGGGCGAAGACAGCCCGAAAGTGATGTACATCATGAGCGGCGGATTCACCGCCGGAGAGGGAACGTACATGAACAAAATCATCGAAACCGCTGGCGGGACGAACGTCGCCGCGGAAGCCGGGATCTCGGGCTACAAACAGATTAGCAACGAGGTCGTCGTCAAACAAAAGCCCGAGTGGTTCATCGTCTCGGCGGGTGCGAAGGTGCCGGACACGTACAGCGGCACGCCCGCGATAAAACAGAACCAAACCGTCTCGCTGAACTCGAACTACGTGAGCCAGCCCGCGCCGCGAATCGTCCACCCAATCACGAAACTGGCCAAGACGTTCCACCCCGATGCCTACGAGCAGGCGAACGTGACGACCACCACGACTGAGAGAGCCGAAACGACCACGACAACCAGTACGACCACCGAAACCACCTCCTCCGGCGGGCAACCCGGATTCGGTGCAGTCGGCTCCATCGTCGCTGGTGCGCTCGCCCTCGTCACGCTCCTCGCTCGACGGGACTGACACGAAAAGGCGTTTAACGGGCGACGACAGACAGACCAGTATGGTCGAGAAAGTTATCTGGCCCGCCTACATCGACGCGGCGCTGACCCGCAGTCAGGGCCGCCGAGTCCCGGAAGCATCCGCCGTCGAGGAACCGACGGTGGACGAAATCGCTCGGGCCGTCCAGCAGGTCGGCTACGACACCGTCATCGAACGCGACAAAGCCTACTCGCGCGAGGGATGGGAAGAGCGCGGGCGCGTCCTCGTGAAAAACGCGGACGACGCCTCGAAGAACGACCTCATTCAGGCCGTCGCCGCCTACGTCACGGCCATGCGCAACTGATGCGTCGATTGGGTCAGGTCGTCCGGACTGCACAGGGACTCGCCATCGTCCAATCGCCGGGCGAAGAGTACCCGGACATCGGAACGATGGTCGTGGACGAGAATTTGGACACCGTCGGTCGCGTCGTGGACGTGTTCGGCCCGACCTCACAGCCCTACGTCGCCGTTTCCCCGGACGACGATACGAGATTGGCGATGCTCGTGGGGTCAAAACTCTACGCACGATAACGAGCGACAGCCCGTTTTTGGCATCGTTGAAATCCTCGGGAGAGACAGATTCTTCGCACATTCGTCCGTGATGGACAGCGCCTCGACCTCCCGACGGAGCTAACGAGTCGATTGACCACAGGCGCTCTCAATCACGGGCCAGGACATAGCCTACTATGGCACCGATGACGACAGTTGTCCCGAACGTCGGGAGTAGGCCTAATGCGCCAAGGAATAGGGGCACGACGAGAAGTAACACGGTATCGGTGAGCAACTGAACCACAGGAGACGCCCCCGGTTGCGACTCGAAAGGAACCCCGCGAACAACAACGAGAGCAATTTCGAAGATGTAAAACGGAACCGGAAGCGCGAGTAGACCGACGAGCGCACCGACCGCGGCCCCGCGGCGCGGCGAACCTTCTCCACCGAGACGCCGCCAGAGGAGCGACGCGAGAAGTGCACCGCCGAGTGCTCCTCCAACGACGAACAGCCACAGAAGGCCGGATGGCGGGGAAAAGCCGCGCCCGGCAAGCAAATTCTGGACAGGTGCAACCAAAATAAACAGGAGCGCAAATCCGCCGCCTGCAAACCCGAACGTCAACACAGGATGCCGACGGGCAACTACCAGTAATCTTTGGGTCACGACTGTCTACACTCAGACAACGATGATAACCGTTGTCTTCAACACTCGTTTTCGAGCGACATCCTGCTCAGTACATGATAACGACGCCTCCCTACCGGCCGGTTCAACGACGAGGATGTCGAAGGGGGAACGACGTTCTCGTGAGCGGCGGAAGGGCGAACGAGAGCACGGAAGAGTTCGTCTCTTCCGGAATGAGGGAGTCGGTTGGGGAGGCGCGTGGGCGGTGCGGAGGCGGTTATTTGGAGTCGACAGTCGCTAGCAACGCAGTAAAAAAGACCACGAGAGCGCGAATTTCACGAAAACAGTGCTGGCAAAGCCATCAACAACAATCCCAAATCACTCACTTTGCGGAATGATTCGTTCCAATCGTCCGACTGTCTTCGTCTCGGGTTCGTCGCCGTCCGACCCATCACCCACTTCAACACGCTCAACCGGCGGTTTTCGGTATTCGGTGTAGACGTTCCAGTCGATTTCTCCATCTGCTCGCACGGTGAATTCACGAACGTCGTCCTCGGGTCGCCAGACGCGCGTCACTTCGCCCTCGACGATGTCGCCGCTTCCCGGACCTTTCGGCGACCATTCGAGTTCGACCACCATTCCCTCCATTAACTCGTTCGGCGACAGTTCCTCGCTCATGGCTTCGCCTACTGGCCGACAATCCGTCAACGTGTTGGCCCGCTTCTCGAACCGCTGTCCTCGGGATCCTTCCGCTCCGACCTACGTCCACTGGTCGAGACCGGTCTGGGTCACGCTCTCTTCGATGCGCTCGAATCCGCGCTCGACCTCGTCGGCGTGCACCTTCCACTCCTCGGTGACGTACTCGCGGGCGGCGTCGATGTCGGGGTTCATTTCGGCGTCGAACTCGTAGTCGTCGGTGACGTTGGGGTCGAGGAACAGATCGCGGATGATGTCCGCGCTCTCGATGTACGCGTCACGCGCTTCGAGGACGCCCCAGAGGTCGCCGTGTTCTTTGACCTCCTTCAGGGCCGTCTTCGGTCCGACGCCGGAGATACCCTCGTTGAAGTCGGTGCCACAGAGGATGGCGATGTCCACCAACAGCTCCCACGTGATGTCGTGTTCTTCCAGCGTGGCGTCGAAGTCCATCAGTTCGGGGTCGCCCTTGCTCGTCAGTTTGCGGAGTGTGAGCGGCGCGCCGAGCAGGAGCGCGTCGTAATCCTCGGTTCCGGCGTAATCGACCGCCCCGGTTCGGGCCATGTGCGCCGCCTGCGCTTCGCCTTCGGCAGGTGCTTCGACGATGGGGACGTCGAGCAGTTCGAGCAGTTCGCGGGTGGTCTCCTGAATGACGGGGGTGAGTCGCTGCGTGTGGGCTTCAAGGCGCGCGACTTCGATGGCGTCGCCTTCCTCGCGCGCTTCCTCCAGTTGGTCTTCCAGTTTCTCGCGCTGTTCGCGCCGACTCTCGATTTCGTCGCTCTTCAAATCGGTGACGCTCCCGTCGAAGACGAAGACGGGCGTCAGGTCGTGTTCGAAGAACTTCGGCAGTCCCTGCACCACGCCGACAAGATTCGCAACCTCGGTGCCGTCCTCGGTGGTGTACACCTCGTCACTCGTCCACTTCACCGTCGTCGTGAGATAGCGATAGAGCCAGTTGTGCGCGTCCACTGCGACCAGCGACCCTTCCACGTCCTCGAAGCTGACGTCTTCGAGCGCCGCGAGTTGGCGGAGTGCGGAGTTACCCATTTGCAGGCAGTAGGTGACGCGGTGGCTTGAAGGCTCTCTTCCTACACCGGAAACGAGACGCTGAGCAGACCCGGGACGAGGAAGATGGCGACCGGAATCCCGACGGAGACGATGGCCTGTCTACGAGTGACGTTGCGGACGTGTTTTACACCTTCCACCCAGATGTAGGCCCGCCAGAGCGCGAACAGGAGACCGACGAGTCGCAGGAGAAGGGAACCAAGCGCGCCGCCCGCGACCATCTCCGTCGTCGGGGAACTCGTGATTCCGGCGTTCGATGGGTCGAGCGCGACGGCGACGACCACGAGCATCAGCGCGCTGTGGATGACCATCGGGAGATACCCCCACCCGGTGACGGCCATCGTATCGCGCAGGGAACCCTCGGCGTCGAACAGCGACGAGATGGCGT
Organism: uncultured Haladaptatus sp.; assembly: GCA_964399275.1. Taxonomy (GTDB): domain Archaea; phylum Halobacteriota; class Halobacteria; order Halobacteriales; family Haladaptataceae; genus Haladaptatus. The sequence continues at coordinate 4,870 of CAYNQM010000043.1, read as the reverse complement.
AAAATGCGACGCCGTAGAACAGCCAAACGATGAACGTCAGTACGAATCCGACAACGACGACCGTCGGTAAGATACCGTTCGGGTCGTTCGCGTCGAGCACCGCGATTGCGAGGAGTGGTTTGGCAACGTCGAAGAGGCTCACAATCCCCACGACGAGGAGAGGGAACGCGAGTGCGAGGGCCGACCGCCGCCGAGCGAAGAACGAATCTGGGTCGAACAGAACCGTTCGTATCGAATTCAGGGACATCGTCTTCCATCGTCGGTTTCTCAGAACGCTGTATAAAACTAGCTGAACGAGTCGTTGAGGAATTTCGCGCGAAGCGCTCTGAAACTCCGAATCGGTCTACCGGGAGGACGTCGTCGTGGTCGAACTGTTGGAAGTCGTCGTAGTCGCATCCGTGGTCGTGGTGTCGTCACTCGTCGTGGTGCCGTCCGTCGTGGTCGTTGTCGTCGTAGTTGTGCCGTCACTCGTCGTCGTCCCGTCTGTCGTCGTAGTTGTGCCATCACTCGTCGTGCTTGTCGTCCCATCGCTCGTTGTGGTCGTCGTCTCGTCGGGCGTCTCCGACCCCCGTCCGAGCGCGGCGTCCAACTGGGCAATCGTCCGTTTTGGACGCGTGGTCGGTGCGGTTGCCTCGCCATCGACGACGACACGCGGGACGGCGGAAATCGGAACCTTGCGAACCCGCTCCATCGTCTTCTCGATTTGCTTCTGATACGTTCCGCTCTCGATTTCCGACCGAATCGCATCGAGGTTCTCGACGCCTGCTTTCTCCGCGATTCGGATGAGCGTCTCCGTGGTTGCCCAACCGTCGATACCGCTCCGGTTTTGGAACATGTATTCGAAGAAGTTCCAGTACGATTTCGGGTCGTTGTTCCAGACCGCGAGTCCCGCCCGCGCCGCACGGGGTTCGTCCGGGCCGTGGAATCCTTCCCCGTCTTCGTAGGCGACGGCGCGGAATTCGAGGGCGACATCGCCGGGAACGACGTACTTCTCCACGATGTCGCCCATGAATCCGAACACGAACTCTTCGGTGTGGGGGCACTTCCACGCGCCGTAGACGGTTGCTTTGACGGGCGCGTCCTCCGAACCCATCATCGCGTAGGTGGACTCGCTCGGGCCACTCGAAATCGGGACGGACTCGTAGGTTCCGGGTGGTGACTCTATCTCCTCGGGAGCGTCCGTTTCGGTCGTCTCGTCTTCGTCGTCTCCGGTCGTCGTTTCGGTCTCTCGACCGTCTCGGTCTCCGCTCGTCCGGGTGTCTCGCTTTGGATTCGAACTACTGTCCGAAAAGGCCGAGCATCCTGCCGCCCCGACCGACAGGCCCGAACCAACGAGAGCAAGCATTTTTCGCCGACTTGTCTCCATAGTTGAATCTCGTCGTAAGCTAACTTCGTTAATCGGGTATTAAAGGGTAAAACGACGGGAAAGAGCGCGGAGAAAAGTCGTTTTCGATCACTGCTCGGAGGGCGGTTTCGCACCCTCCTTTTCGGCCAAAAACGCCGTTTCGTCTGCCGAAAGGTCGCGCTCTCGGAACACGTCAAGCCCCGCCTGATAGGAGTTCCGAGACCGCTCCGCGGGGTACTCCAAGACGAGTTCCGCCAACCCGGTTTCCTCGCCCGTCCACCCGAATCCCGCCCGGTGAAGTGCCTGATACGCGAAGGGGTTGTTCACCGCGATTTGAACGCGCTGGTACTCTCGCTCCAGAATCTCTTCCGTCGTGAATCCCGCGAGTTCCGAACCGATTCCCGACCCACGTTCCTTCGCCCGAACCGTGACGTACCGGAGCCACATCGTCTCCTCGTCGGTTCGGTCTTCGTTGAACGCGATTGCGCCGACGATTTCGCCGTCGCACCGCGCGACGGCCTTTCCCGTGCTCGACATCACGAACTTGCCCGCGTAGCTGAACTCCTCGTGGTCGAGGCGAAGGGTCGGGCCGTCTTCCGGCCATCCCAGTACCGCGTACTCCATACCGGGCGTTCGGACGCGAACCACATCCGTCCGTCGGCTTTTACTCGCCGGAGTGCGTCTTTTCTCCCATGTCGAACCGCAGGACGACATTCGACCGTGCTACTACGCCGTCGCCAGCGGGAGACGTGTCCTACTTCGACCGCGTCGCGCGCTTCTACGACTACTTCGCGCCGAGTTCCGACGCCGACGTTCTCGCGGAGGGTCTCGCACAGACAGACCGTAAAATCGAGCGCGTCGTAGACGTTGCTGGCGGCACGGGACGCGCGGTCAGGCAACTCGACGCCGACGAGCGAATCGTCGTCGATGCGTCCGCAGGAATGCTCGCGCAGGCCACCGCACACGGACTCGACTGCGTGCGCGGTGACGCCTCTCGACTGGCGCTCGATTCCGACTCGGTGGACGCCGTCGTCATCTCCGACGCGCTCCACCACATCGGAGACGCGAAAGCGACCCTCGCGGAAGCCGAGCGCGTGCTACGCCCCGGTGGCGTCCTCGTCATTCGCGAAGTCAACCCCACAACGCTCCGGGGCAAACTGGTCGTCTGGGGCGAACACGCCATCGGAATGAACTCCGTCTTTTTCACGCCCGACGAACTGGTCGAACTGCTCGCCGACGTTGGACTGGTGCCACGGGTTCGAAGTCGCGGCTTCGACTTCACCGTCGCGGGCGTCAAGCGTACATCGGGAACGACATAACCCCGGCGTTCCGAGAGACAGTTATGAGCAGTGTGTTCGGTGTCCGGCGTTTCGACCGCTCGCCAGCAACCGCAGGGCTGGTCGTCGGTGACTTGCTGGTGTTGTCGGGACTTCTGTTGATGGGGAGTCTCCGCCACAACGAAAACCCGATAGAGACGCCACTGCTGTTCGCGGATACGGTCGCACCGTTTCTCGTCGGGTGGATTGTCGCGTCGCTCCTCGTCGGTGCCTACAGCAAACGAGCGCGCCAGTCGCCACGCGCCGCGGCCCTCTTCGGCGGTGGAACGTGGATCGTCGCGTCCCTCATCGGCGCGGGACTGCGAGCAACGTCGCTGTTTCACGGCGATTCGCCGCTGTCGTTCGTGCTCGTCGTCACGGGTATCGGTCTCGTCTTCTTCGTCATCTGGCGCGGCGTCGTCGCGGTCGTCACACAGTGATGCGGCGGTACTGGACGTAGGAGTAGATAGTGAGGTAGATCGCGATGGCGACTGCTGGCACGACCATCAAGTAGACCGCGTACTCGGGGACGGCGACGCCGAGAGCCGCGACCAGTCCAGCGAGTTTGAACAGCGGCCCGGCGCGAGTGTGCGTTCTGTCCCAGACTTCGTCGTCCGAGAGCGTCCACGGGGTTCGAACCCCGACGAACCAGTTTCGCTCGACGCGATTCATCAGCGTTCCGATGAAGTAAAACAGCGCGCCGATTGCGGGCGCGAGCACCGTCGTCACGTCGAACCGATAGCCGAGGTTCCAGAGGATGACGAGCGCGTGGACGTACAGCATGAACGCGACGAACAGCACGACGAACAGGTCGTAGTGGTCGCGGAACGTCGCGACGTTCTCGCGGAGCGGGTCGATATTCGGGAGTACCGCGAGGAGGGCGAGTAATCCGGCGGTCAGCGCGGGCATCAAAAACGCGCCCCAGGGTTTCGCCATTGTTCCGTCGGCGTTTCCACTCGCGTTCCAGTGCGTCGCCATCCGGTCGGGCAGTTGGGAATAGAAGTACGCACTCGCGCCGAACGCGACGGCGACGAGCAGGAGCGCGACGAGATATTTCGTTCGCCCGTTCATGGGTGATGATTTCGCCTTTTGACATATAAACCTACGTCGAGAGGGTTCGAAAGACGGTTCCGACGAACGTCGAATTACTCGGGGGAATTTCTGCTAGTCGTTTTCGTCGATTCCCATAGTGGTACAGATTAGCACGACACACCGATATCCGAATAATCGAGAGTAATCGTTGAAATATTCTGAAAGGGCTGGATTAGGCCGCTTCGTGGCCCATATTGTAGACAATTACTCATAACTTATGACTATGCTATTCATCAATGCGGCTGTGAATATAGAATAGATACATAGAATGGCTGTCACGGATATGGGGAAGAACTATATACCCTGCCCGCATATTCTGTAATAGATTATGACTGGATATTACGACCTCATTCTTGGCCTCATCCCGCTCGCACTGATCGGAGTAACTGGCGCTCTCAGCGTTGTCGGGCTTACACTGACGACCGCGATTCCGCTGGGCGCGGCAGTGTCGGTGCTCCTCGTCGGCCACGCGCTGTTCGTCAACGGACCCGTCGATGACGTGCAACCGACTCCCTCTTCTCCTCCAGTCAACTCTGCGGACTAATCTCTCTGTTTTCCCTCAACGGTTTTGTCGCTGGATTCCGTTTTGTCGCGCATGACAGAGACGTTGTTTCTGACGAGCGACGACGTTGCAGGATTGGCAACGACCGGCGAGTACGTCGATGCAGTCCGCGATGGCTACCGCCAGCGCGGGCAGGGCGCGCCAGCAGAGCCACGAACGACGCTGGCGAACGACGACCCCGCCGGAATGCTGACGGGCTACTCCGCGATTCTCCCCGACACCGGCGCGATGGGCGGGTACATGTACTCCGCCGGATTCGGCGCGCGCGACGCGTGGTTCGTGACGCCCCTGTTCGACGCCGACAGCGGCGAACCGCTCGCGCTCATTGACGGCGCGAGCATGAATCCGTTCAAAACCGGCGCGGTAGGTGCAGTTGGCCTGGACACCCTCGCTCGGGAGGACGCGACGAAACTCGCACTCATCGGAAGCGGCGCGCAGGCCCGCGGACAGTTGAAAGCCGCGACGACCGTGCGCGACATCGAAACCGTCTCGGTCTTCTCGCCGACGAAGGAGAGCCGCGAGTCGTTCGCTGGCGAGATGAACGAACAACTCGAC
>CAYNQM010000042.1:0-24487 GCA_964399275.1 uncultured Haladaptatus sp. | reverse complement strand
GCTACACCTTCCTGCTCGTGGAACACGACATGGACGTCATCATGAACAACTGCGAGCACGTCATCGTTATGCATCAAGGGAAAGTCCTCGCCGAAGGGAAACCCGAGGCGATTCGCTCGAACGATCAGGTCATCGACGCCTACCTCGGGGAGGAAATCTGATGGCGCTCCTCGAAATCGACAGCCTCGACGCGGGCTACGGTGAAGACCTCCAAATCCTCGACCACGTCGATATGCGCGTCGAGGACGGCGAGTACGTCACCATCGTCGGCCCGAACGGGGCCGGAAAATCGACCGTGATGAAATCCGTCTTCGGATTGACGACCTACATGGGCGGGACGGTCTCGTTCGAGGGAACCGAGATTCAGCACAAAACACCCGAGGATATCATCCATCTGGGACTCGGCTACGTCCCGCAGAACGACAACATCTTTGGAACCCTCTCGGTGCAGGAGAACTTGGAGATGGGCGCGTACATTCTGGACGAAGTGCCGGAGGACGCGCTCGCGGAGGTGTTCGAACGCTTCCCGATTCTGGACGAGCGCAGAGACCAGAAGGCGGGCACGATGTCCGGCGGACAACAGCAGATGCTCGCCATGGGACGCGCGCTGATGCTCGACCCCGACCTGCTGATGCTGGACGAACCGAGCGCGGGACTCGCACCTGACCTCGTGGACGAGATGTTCACCAAGGTGGACGAAATCAACGACTCCGGAACCGCGATTCTGATGGTCGAACAGAACGCGAAAGAGGCCCTGCGGCGCTGTGACCGCGGCTACGTCCTCGTGCAGGGTGGCAACCGGTTCATGGACTCCGGCGACGCACTGCTGGCCGACGAGGAGGTCAGACAGGAGTTCCTCGGCGGATAGTCCGACACCGACGACTCGACCTTCTTTTTCGGCAGTAAGCACCAAGCGAGAGCAGGGCGTGTGTCGTCCATGGCAGTTCCGCGTTGGGGCGTTCTCGCCGCCGCGTTCGCGCTCGTCTCGGTGTCCGCCTTCGGATTCACTGTCGCTCCGTCAGCAGTCGATGCACGACCGACCAGACTCGACACCTGTACGACGATAACGGAGTCGGGAACCTACGTCCTCACCCGCGATGTCGAATCCCGCGCCGAAACCTGCCTCCGAATTACGGCTGACCACGTCACGCTCTCGGGCGGAGAGCACAGCATCGACGGCGGCGCGTTTCGAGAGAACACGACTGCCGTCGCGGTCACGGGGTCGAACGTCACGGTTCGAAACCTCTCGGTGCTCCGGTGGACGTTCGGGGTTCGGTACGAGGACGCCCCCGACGGCGCAGTCCGGAACGTCACCACGTGGCGAACCGTCGATGGCGTGACGTTCGCGTCGTCGCCGGGTGCGACCGTCGCGGGCGTGTCGGCGGAAAACGGCGTCACTGGAATTGCAGTCGTCGAGTCGAATGGCGCGGTCGTCCGAGACAGCGTCGTTCGCTACCAGAGTTCGACGGGCGTGCTCGTCGCTGATTCCCGCAACGTCGGGGTTTCCAACGTGACCGTCGCGCGGGCCGAAACCGGACTCGCCCTACTCGGAAGTCCGCGCGCTCGCGTGAGCGACACCGTCGTTCGCGCGAGCGAAACCCCCGTCGCGGACGAGAACGGAACCGAACGGCGAGCGAAAAACGGCGTGGCGAATGCGACTACCCACTCAGCGCCTGATTGATGACGGAGGAGTACGACGACTCGCCGATGTTGAACGCGATCTGATTGATAACCTCCCCGTTGTGGTTCTGCCGGAAGTCCTGTGTGAACTGATCCGACAGTTGCTGGCCGTAGTCGTTGTTCACGAACAGCGTCGAAGCGGACTGTGCGCCGATTCGTTCGGCGGCGACCTGCGCCATCACACCCCCTTGGAGGATGTCGCTCGGTGCCGTTCGGAAGACGTAGTCGTTGTCCTGCAATCGCGTGACGGTAATCGCCGTGCTCGACGGTGAACAGCCGACGACTTCGTTTGGAATGTACGCTTCGGTCGAGACGGGGATGTTGTTCCCCGAGGACGCCGGTCCCGAGATGGCGGGGAATCCGGCGTTGATGAGCGCATTCGCGCCGCTGAGTGCGGGTTGTCTCGCCGTCTGCGTGTCCTCGACTTGCGCCTGAACCTGCAGGTTGACGTTCCCTTGATTCACCTGTTGGATGGGTATTCTAGACGCTTGAATCATCGGCGTCCCCACGGAACCGAGGTCGCCGGTTTCGGGGAGCAGGATGCCGACACGGATAGTTCGTCCCAGTCCGCCGGGCGCGTTGTTCGCGCTCGGTCCGCCTGCCTCGCCGGTCTGGAACTGTCTCGTATTCACCGTTCTAATTCCGCTTTGCGTCTGTGGCGCGAACTTCCACACGTTGTAGGCCGCGGAAGCCGGGTCGCCGTTCTGGTCGAAGTTGGTCGTGCTCGATGCGCCCTGATAGTTGATGTCCTCGCCATTTGCGGCGGCGCGAACGGCCTCCACGAAGTTCTGCGGGCCGTACTCCTGTCCCGGTGGGTTGGCGACTCGGCGCATCTGCTGGCGGATAGCCGACCCGGTGTTCTCGCCCGCGGCGGCGTTCGCCAGAATCAGGATTGCGACGGAGTCGTAGGACTGCGAGGTGAAGACCCCCGGCGACTGATTGTACTGGTCTTGGTACAGTTGATTGAACGCGTCCTGATTCGGCCCTGCGGCGGCCGGCGCGGTTCCGGTGACGTTCTGCATGTCGTTGCCGACCTGTTGTGGCAGGGTGGAATCCTGTAACCCGTCAGGAACGAGTACGTCGGTGTTCTGGCTCTGCCCCGTCGCGTAAAAGTCGCGGAACAACTGAATACCACTTTGCGGGTATCCGATGACGGTGAGCATGTCCGGCCCCCCGCCCTGCTGGAGATTCCCCATCAGTCCGACACTGGTTGCCGTACCGATGCCACCCACCCCCCGAAGGTAGGTGCGACGGTCAATTTTTGGACTCATATCCGGGGGAATCGTCGTCGTTCCGGAAGAAAAATCTATTTTAAACTATCGTTACATACCTCCGTCAATTCATCGCCCGCTGGCCGAAACAACAGGTGTCAAAACGAATGACAGTTTTCGAGGCGGGGCGACCGAGGAACGGAACGAGATTACTTCGAACCCGTTGCCTTGTTGATGACGGAGGTGTAGGAGCTCTCGCCCTTGTTGAACGAGACCTTGTTCAGAATCTCGCCGCTGTGTTTGTTCTTGAACGCCTTCGAGAACTTATCGGACAACTGCTGACCGTAGCTGTTGTTGACGAACAGCGTGGACGCCGTCTTGCCGCTGAGTTTCTTCGCGGCGACCTGTGCCATCACCTTGCCCTGAAGCAGGTCGCTCGGGGCGGTTCGGAAGACGTAGTCGTCGTCTTTCAGATTCGTCACGGTGAGCGCCGTGCTCGACGGCGAACAGCCGACGATGCCCTGTTTCATGTACACCTGCTTGCTGACCGGTAGGTTGTTCCCGGACGACGCCGGGCCACAGATTGCGGGGTAGCCCGCGTTGACGAGCGCGTTCGCGCCGGAAAGCGAGGCCTGTTTCTTCGTCTGCGTGTCCTCGACTTGCGAGTCAACTTTGACGTTGAGGTTCGCGTCCTGCACCTGCTTGATGGGAAGTTTCGAGGCCTGAATCATCTGGCTCCCGACCGAACCGAGGTCGCCGGTTTCGGGAAGCAGGATGCCGACCTTGATGGTTCGGTTCTTCCCGCCGGGCGAACTGTCGGCCATGTTGCCGCCAGCACTCCCTTCGAAGTCGATGGTATCGACCGTCTTGTACCCGTCTTCCGTATCTGGTGCGAACTTCCACACGTCGTAAGCCGCGGAGGCCGGGTCGCCTTTGTCGTTAAAGTCAACGACGCTCGACGCACCTTGGTAGTTGATGTCTTCGCCGCGCACCGCGGCTTTCACCGCATCTACGAAGTTTTCGGGGCCGTACTTCTGTCCGCCGGGGTTGGCCACTCTCCGCATCTGATCGCGGATTTTCGTCCCGTCGTTCGCTCCCGCCGCCGCGTTTGCGAGGATGAGGATAGCAACTGCGTCGTAGGAGTGAGACGTAAAGACACCCGGTGGGCTTCCGTACTCATCCTTGTACATCTGCGTGAACGCCTTTTTGTTCGGTCCTGCGGCGGCGGGTGCAGTCCCGGTGACGTTTTTCATGTGGTTGCCGACGTCCTTCGGTAGCTTCGCGTCGAGTAGCCCGTCGGGGACGATGATCTTGTGATCTCCGTCGGTATTTTTGTAATAATCTCGAAACAGCTGGATACCGCTCTGTGGGTAGCCGATGACGTTGATAACGTCCGGCCCACCGCTGCCGTCACCGTCGCCGTTTCCTGCGCCGCCACCGCCGATACAACCGGCGAGACCGGTAATACCAGCCGCACCAACACCTTTCAGCACGCCGCGCCTATCGATATCATATCCCATGGACACGGATGGGTATCGACTCTTGGGATATAAATCTACCTTTCGAGATTTTTAAAATTCGTCATAACCGACCTATTCCGGTCGCGGGTCGAGAAAATATCTAAAATTCGCGGCAGTCGGCACAAACGAGTTGGCCGTTGACGTTCGTCAACTCGCGGGTAAGCTTCCCGCAGACTTCACAGATACTTTGGCCGCCGTACTCGTCGCCGCCGTTCGTCTCCATCGTCTTGCCGAGTTCGGTGTCGTCGAGTTCCTGCTCCCGGTTCGACGAGATGCTCGGTGGCGACGCCGATGCCGAGATGACGTCGCGCTCGGTGAGCACGCCGACGAGTTCGCCGTCGCGGATGATGACGATTCGTCGGATTCCTTGCTGTGCCATCGTTCCCGCGGCGTCGGCCAGACTGCGGTCGGCGCGCATCGAGACGACCGGACTCGTCATCACGTCGGCGACGGTCGCTTCGGCCGGGTCGCCTTCGTCCGCGACGAGGTCGAGCACGTCCGATTCGGTCATGATTCCGACTGGGTCACTGCCTCGGAGGACGATGACGCTCCCGACGCCCTCGGAGCGCATCAACTGCACCGCGCCGAGCACTGAGTCGGATTCGCTAACCCCCACGTATTCCCGGGTCATCATATCCCGGACTGTAACTTCAGCGTCCATGTGTCATCGTTTGACACAACTCTTCTAAAAGCTATCCCCGGCACCTTTATTCCGTCGTCGCGCGAATCTCTACGGTTCGTTCTCGAACTCGACTCGACTGCCGTCCGCCCGGCACGTTTCGAGCGCGTGCTTCGCCGCCATCCCGGCGTTTTGCGGGACGCGGTCGTTGCCGACGCCGACTTTCAACTCGACTTCCACCGTCTCCCTGACGTGCTGGATGGCGTCCTCGTAATCCGCCTCGTCCAATTCCGGACAAACCGCGATGACGTTGTCGCCGCCGACAAAGAACGAGAGCGAATCGTGTGCGGTTCGCATGTACTTCATCAGTTCCGCGTACCCCTGCTCGATGTGGATGAACGAGTCGAAGGCGTTCACTTCGTCGGTGTAGTTGCCGGTCATGTCGTTCACGTCGAAGTGCGCGATTTGCACGTCGTCGTCGGTTCGGAACTCCTCGTCAATCGTCCGGCCGCGGAGGATTTCCCGGCGTGATTTGTCTTGTGCGCTTCCGGCCTCTTGGAGTAGTTCGGTGGCGTCCGCGAGCGCCTGCACGGGATTCGTTCCGGTGGCCACGCCGAGACTGACCGTCACCGGGTAGCGATTGCTGATCGATTCCTGTACGAGCGCGTGGTCGTCCATCGACAAGCCGTTCGTCACCGCAATCATGTTGTCGAACCGGGTGAAAAAGACGTAGCCCTCTCGGTTGCCGACGAGTTGCGAGAGGTCGGCGTACAGCCGCGATTGAAGCGTTTGGAGGTCTACTTCCCGGCGCGGTTCCGGCGTCACAGTCCACGGTCCGTAGTTGTCGATTTGCACCAACGTAATCTGTGCGTTCGTCACTGTTGACAGGGGGTTCGAGATACTGTCGTATAAGTTATCCTGATCGTGATTTGCATCCCAGAATTGAGAACCCGGGTACGTTCTCACCCCAGTTGCGAACGAGACGGCAGAGCACAATTATCAGACCCGTCACTCATCTTCGTTCCGAGCAATTGAAGCGACTGCCCGAGAGTGACCCGACAATGACCATCCCGTCGTTCGTTATCGGTATCGCAGGGGGCACTGGCGCGGGGAAGACGACAGTCGCCCGCGAAGTGACCGAGGACGTGAGTGATTCCGTCACGCGCATTCCGATGGACAACTACTACGAAGACCTCTCGCATCTCGACTTCGAAGCGCGCGCGGATGTCAACTACGACCACCCCTCCGCCTTCGAGTGGGAACTGCTTCGCGACCATCTCGACGCACTCCTGTCCGGCCAGCCAATCGAGATGCCGCAGTACGATTTCACCGTCCACAACCGAAAGGACGAGTGCGTCGTGGTCGAACCGACCGACGTGGTCATCCTCGAAGGCATCTTCGCGCTCTACGACACGGACATCAACGAGATGCTCGACCTACAGGTGTACGTCGAAACCGACGCCGACGTGCGCATTCTCCGGCGCATCGAGCGCGACGTGGTGCAACGCGAACGCGACCTCGAAGGCGTCATCGATCAGTACCTCTCGACGGTGAAACCGATGCACGAGCAGTTCGTCGAACCCTCGAAAAAGCACGCCGACCTCATCATCCCCGAAGGTGCGAACCGGGTCGCGGTCAACCTCTTGGAAGAGAAAGTCCAAGCGGAGGCTCGCGCACACTCGACGTGGAACGTGGACGAGGAACTGAGTCTCACCGCTGACGACCCACACGACAGGAACAGCGAGCACGAACCGCCCACCGCGACACCCGAGGCTACCGGTGAACGGTGGCACTCAACTAAAAATCGGGAGTAATCAGGCGCGCTTTTTTTCGGGATCCTCGCCGACTGGGTGATAGTCCCAGAAACCGCCCGAGCGCATCGCGGCACCGACGCCGCGGTGGAAGTCCACGATGGTTTCGAACTCCGTCGGTTCGACGTGGTCGAAGATGTCGGCGACGCTTACGACTTTCTCGTAGTTGATGCGAATCGGTTCGTCGGCGTGCTCATCGGCGAACTCCTCGCTCGAAAGCGGGAAGTCTTCGTCTTCGTCCAGTTTCTTCGCGAGGATAGCGAGACCGTACTTCCGTCCGCCCTCGCTTCCCTCCTCGCCGTCTGGGTCGTGGGGCCAGTCCATGTTCGCACGTCTGTTCGGGGGGACGAAAAGGATTCCCTTCCGCTGGCGTCAGGCGTGGTCTCGGTCTGGCAGATTGCCTTCGACGAGGCCGCGATGACCACGACGGAGTCGCTCCGAGATTGCCTGATACGTGACGCCCAGTTCGGCGGCGGGGTCTTCCGTCGTCACGTCTCGCGGAATGTCGTCGTAACCACGGTCGATGGTCAATGCGAGCGTTTCGTACTGCTGTGCGGTGAGTTCGCGCGAATGTCTGCGGAGGCTCGCCCGCTCGTGGACGTTTCGAATTTCGACGGAAGTCCCGTCGTCGTGACACGAATCGTATATCGCCGAGAGGTCGTCCAGACTCTCGGATTGAGTTCGAAACCGCCATTCGTTGCTCGATGCGCGTGCGGTGAGGATAGAGATCACTCTCTGCGAGGCGAGAAACGGTCTTACCCGAGCGAGAAACGAAGGCACCCAATTCCTGGTTTTGCTTTCTAATTCATGCCTCTTTTTACCAGGACAGTTCAAATCCGACGCAGACAGTTCCACCACGTTGCAGTTTAACTGGTGTATAATTAACTCAGTGGGGTGGCCACCTCGGGCTAATGGTGCTGTACGAGCGGGGGATCTGAGAAACATGTCAGGAAAATCATCCGGTGGTTTCGTCCACGGTGCGCTCATCGGTGGTGGGGTCGTCTTCTTCGTCGCCGGAATGATAATTTTCGCGGGGATACCTGGCGGCCTCCTCCCACCGTCAACGGGCGGGACAGACAACGGAACGATGTCAGCGACGATGACGGAGACGATACAGACCAACACGCAGGCCACCAAGACGACGAAGCCATCACAATCGACGACGGAAGCGCAGGAGACGACGAAATCGAAGGAGACGACGCGGTCGTCCACGACGACACCAACAACCACGACCACGACAACGACGGCACCGCCGAGCAAGTCGGTCGTCTACCGCGTCAACGTCGGTGGGAAGCGACTCCCGATGCCGAACGGTCCCGCCTGGACGCGCGACACCGAACGTCGTCCGTCGCGGTTCGGAAACGCACGCGTGAGCAGCAGTCACACGAACTCGACCGACGACCGGATCGCGACGACGAACGCGGTTCCCAGCGGAACGCCCGAGGCGATGTTCCAGAGCAGACGGTACGACCTCGATAACCCCAGTAATTCGGCCGACGATACGGAGATGCAGTATCGGTTCCCGGTCGAGGACGGTACCTACGTCGTCCGAATCTACTTCGCCGAAACCTACCTCGACGACTCCGGGTGGAACGCCAACTACAGGAAAGGGCCGCGCAAGTTCGACGTGGAGATCGAGGGTAAAACCGTCCTCGACAACTACGACATGTACGCCGAACTGGGTCACGACCGGGGGACGATGAAATCGTTCAGAGTGCAACCTAACGACGGCGTCATCAACGTGCGCTTCCTCCACGAGCAGGAAGACCCGATGCCCTCCGGCATCGAAGTCGTCCGCGTGAATGGTGGAAACCGGGGTGACGAAAACCGAGGAAACGACAGAGGTGACGATGACGACGATTCGGACTGGTGGGGCGACATCTCGGTTTCCGACTCCGCGCTCGCTGTGGGCGACTCCACCGTCGAATCTGTAGTCTGATTCGAAACTAGATTCTCTCGTTTCTGTGATGTCGAGCACACGCTACGCGATGCTCGTCGAATAGTCGCTCGAAAATACGGTGGGAATGGGATTTGAACCACCGAAAGACGTTCTTGCTCTCACTTCGTTTCGCTCCGCGAGCATGCGACTTTCTTACTTCAAATCCATCCTCCTTACTCGACGCTCACGAACTTGTTCGCGTCGAGAACGGTGGGAATGGGATTTGAACCCATGAGGCTTGACGCCACCTGCTTTCAAGGCAGGCGCAATAGGCCGCTCTGCCATCCCACCTCGGGGGGAAATATTCGATGCCGGGTCTAAGAACTGTCGGTCTCGCCTCGCCGACGTATCCGAGAAAATTCATTGCACAACCGAACTATTACCTTAGGACATTAAATCATAACTGTTTAATTCCCACAGCGCATCCCGTCGTCTACGATGACATCGCTGGATTTCGAGCCACTCACGTATGCGGAGTTACCACCGAATCGGCGACCGTCGCTGAGACTTGCGCTGTTGCCGATTCTGGCGACGATTGCGTTCCTCGGCGTCGGATCGGCGTGGTTGAAGATGGATCCGCACATTCCCCTGCTGTGGGCCATCACATTGACCGGACTGGTCGGCTACTACGGTCTCGGCATGTCGTGGGACGACCTCTACGAGGGCGTCGCGGACAGTCTCCTAATGGGATTACAGGCAATTCTCATCCTGTTCGCCATCTACGGCCTCATCGCGACGTGGATTAGCTCCGGAACGATTCCGGGACTGATGTACTACGGATTGGAACTGTTGTCGCCGACCATCTTCCTGCCCGTCACCGCGGCACTGGCGGGACTCGTCGCGTTCTCCATCGGGTCGTCGTGGACGACCGTCGGAACGCTCGGGGTCGCCTTCATCGGCATCGGGTCGGGACTCGGCGTCCCCGAACCGATGACCGCGGGTGCGATTCTCTCGGGAGCCTACGCTGGCGACAAGCAGTCGCCCCTCTCGGACACGACGAATCTCGCCGCGGCGGTGACGAACACCGACCTCTACGACCACATTCGCGGTATGCGCGCCGGAACGCTCGTCGCGTTCGGAATCGCGCTTCTCGGCTACGCCCTTCTCGGCCTGCGGGCCACGGGGGCGATTCCGACGGGTCGCGTCGGCGAGATTCAGACTGCGCTGGTCAACACCTACACAGTCTCGCCGTGGGTTTTCCTCCCGCTTCTCGTCACGTTCGGACTCGCGCTCAGGGGCTTTCCCGCACTACCGTCGCTTCTCGCGGGCGTCTTCGCCGGTTCCGCGACGACGATTCTCGTGCAGGGGCAGTCGTTCACGTCCGGTTGGCAGGTCATTCTCGGCGGCACGAGTCCGGAGACGGGGATGAAACTGGTCAACGACCTCTTGGCCAGCGGCGGCGTCCAAGGCTCCGCGTGGACGATTAGCGTCGTCGTCGCGGCGCTCGTCCTCGGCGGCCTGCTGGAGACGACGGGCGTCCTCGCGGTGCTGGCGCATCACCTCTCCCGAAAAGTCAGCAGTGCTGGCGGACTGGTCGCCGGAACCGGCGCGTCGGCCATGCTCACGAACGCGCTGACCGCACAGCAGTACATGAGCATCGTCGTCCCCGGCATGACGCTCCGCAACCTCTACGAAGAGCACGGTCTCGACAGCACAGACCTCTCGCGGGCGGTCGAGGCCGCCGGAACGCCGACCGGCGCGCTCATCCCGTGGCACGCCGGAGCGGTCTACATGTCCACCGCACTCGGTGTTGCGACCACCGACTACTGGCTGTTCTACTTCTTCGGCTTTCTCTCGCCCGCAGTACTCTTCGTCATCGCGGCGACCGGGTGGCAACTCGACGCATCTGCTGAGAAAAAACGAACCACCTCGGCCGCGGACTGATTGCCAGCGACCTACCGAACGACTTCGCGTTCACCGTCCCGTTCTTCGACGCGCAGGCCGAGGTCGTGGAGGTACGTCGCGGTGTTGACCGGAACGATTCGTCCGGCTTCGATTCGCGAGTTCAGCAGTGGCACGAGGGAGCACAAGTCAGCACCGGTCTCGACGCTCGTCATCGTCGAGAGGAAATCCACCTCGTGTCCCGCGTCGGTCGCCCGCTGTGTCAGCGTTTCGAGTTCCGGCGTCGTGTAGGCGTCTTCGAAGTCGATGGTGTCGGTCAGGCCGACGAAGTAGGTTCGACCGTTCTCGGCGGGGCCGAGGACGACTTCTCTCCGCCGGAGTTTCATCGCGGCACTGTCGATTTCCTTGCGCGTCAGCATCGGCGCAGTGCCGTCCACGATTGCGACCGACTGCTTTCCTTCTTCGTCGAGCAAGTGGGTCGCCGTGTTTCCGGCGCGACCGGCGTACGTCTCGCCGACCTGCACCTCGAACCGCACCTCCTCGTCTTCGTCGAGCGTCACGTCGGCCAGCGCCTCCTCCGCCAGCGCGCGCAGTTCGTCCTCCGAACTCTCCTCGCCGAACTCGTCGGGAATCTCCTCGTCAGGGCGGTAGTTGACGAGCAGTTCGCCGCCGCTGTTTGCGACGGCGACGAAGGTGTCTTTCAGCATCTCGGCGTACAACTCGGCGACCTCGGCCTCCGAAAGCGGTGACGATTCCGCAAGCTCTGGGAGAACGAATCCTTCTCGGGGCGGGTCGGCGAGAACGACGATAGTAGTCATGGCTGTCTGTCAGCGGGCGACGGCCTTGAAAGCCACCATTTTATGCCCCGCCTGCACTCACGTTCGGTATGCACTGGACGAAACCCCTCACGCTCCTCGGAGTCGCCGTTCTCGCGGTGCTCGCGGTCGGGGCGGTCGCACAGTTCGCCATGGCCGTGACTGTTACGCGCGTCGTGACAATCGCGCTCGTCGTCGGCTGTGTCGCCGGACTCGTACTCCTCGGAGCGCGGTCGAGGCGATGGCGGCAGAACCCGTACTGGTAGTCGAACGGTTAGCGACCTTGTCGGCCCTTCGTCTGGCGATAATCCATCCCCATCAGGTCGAGGAAATGCTGGACGAAGGTTTCGGTCTGTTCGTCCGTCTGTTCTGCGGGATGTATCATCGGGACGAGTTCGAACCCGCGTCCGCGAATCGTCGTCGCGTGGTCGTCCACGATGTCGATGTCGCTCGCCGGTTTCGTCGTGTACTCCGTGGCGATTTCGGCGAGCGCACGCTCGCCGACCGGAACGAGGATTTCGGGATTTATCATCCGAATCTCGGCGTTCAGGTACGGCTCACAGGTCATGATTTCCCCGTCGCTCGGCGGGCGTTCGGGGTGGTAACAGCGCGTTAGATAGGTCAGAAAGGCGTTTTCGAGTTCGGGTTCGTCGGCATCGGGGGCGGACTCGTTCAGGCCGAGTTGGCCGAGCACGTCTTGCAATCGCCGTCCCGCTGCGTCGCCGGTGAACGGAACGCCGGTTTCGTCCGCTCCGGTGCTCGGCATCTCGCCGACGAAGAGGAACTCCGCTCCCACGTCGCCGTAGCCGTGGACGACCCGCTCGCGGCGCTCGCACAGGTCGCAGTTCGTACACGCTTCGTCCATCCCAAACGGGTTGGAACGTTCCTCCTGATTCGCGTCCATGCCCGTCGGTTGTCGCGCGAGACTAAAAGGCGCTCTCCTCGGTCAGCGCGAGAAACGGTTCGACCCATCGTATCGAATCGTTGGTCGAAACCTCGTGATTGGACTCGTCGTATTCGATGAGTCCCGCGTCCGCCAGTTTCGGCAGGTGCAACTGATACAGCGTCGAGTAGTATCGACGGTGCTGGTTCTGCGTCACGGTTTCGCCCTCTTCGTACTCCGCAACCGCGGTCGTCAACTCTTCGACGGAAATCGGTTCGGTCGTGCGAAGCAGACATCGAATGGCGCTCCGTCGTCGGTTCGACCGGAGCATAGCGAAGACGCAATCGAGCGACAGTCGGTCGTCCTCCGATTCCGTCGGCGACCGCGTCGTCCACTCGCCGTCGTGGCTGAGTTCGGCCATCTCGTCGCTGACCGCGCGCAACGCGGCGATTACCGACGGGTCGTGGGCGTCCGCTTCGAAGCAGAAGTAGCCGACAGCGTCGGTGGCCGCGAGGCAATCAGTCACGTTGGCGACGAACAGCATCGTCTCGCCGAGCGACGTGTGTTCGAGCGGAGCGGTAAGCGAATCGAAGACGAGCGCCGTAGTACCCGTTTCAGTTTCCAACGCCGATTCGATAGCGGTTCGCACGCCTTCCAAGTCGTCCCGACGTTGGACGGGATGAACGACGTTGCGCGTCGCTGACGACGCGCTCGATGCAGAGCGCATCGTTCGCCCGACCGTAACGATACGAACGAAGTTCGGAACGGTTTCGGCTCGTTGCCGCCACGCTTCGAGAAACTCGTCGGCCGAACGGTCGTACGTCACCGCGACGACGGAATCGGCTTCTATTTCGGGGCACCGTTCGAACCCTTTCTGGAGCGACGAAACGTCGAGAAGGATTCCCTGACCGGCGTCTAGGTCGAACGCGTATCTGTTCATGGTTTCCTCCCCATGCTATCGTTCGGTTCGCATGGAGGTTCGTTTCCGTCTGTGTCTGGATTGGGGATTTGCATCGCATCACCTGATGTGTATTCCGTCGTCGTTCATTCGCGGATGAAGACGTGCCCGTTCGCGTGAACGTACACGTCGATGTCGGAGACCGAAAATGCAACGTAACCTTCGTCTCGGCTCCGTCCATCGTACGTCTCGGCGAAGATGGCGTCGAGTGCGTCCACATCGACGCGGTCAGTCAGCGGAATCGTCGTTTTCGTCGGGTCGATATTTCGGATGGACGCGATCGCGGCGATCAGCGTCTCACTGAGACTCCACCCACTCCTCGGGTCGTGATAGACGTGATAGCCTGTCTTGTTTGCGACTGGGGTCGGTCGTCCGTCTCCTCCCGTGTTCACCTCTGTCATTGTGAAGCGCTAATTACTGTGAGGTGGGTCGTTGTAAAAATCTTATGCCAGTTACCCGATTCGTCGCCTGGTTGCATGCCGAATCGAGGGATTCAGTACCTCGACAGAAACGTCTCATATCGGCGTCGTAAGGCTCGTTTATCGCGTTTCAGTCGGCTCATACCGAAGAGAACCGGTGTCGATGCAGGTACCGTACCAAAATGACCGACGATATCTTCCGGACGCACCTCACAAACCGAATGCTCGGTGTACTGTTCGTGTTGACGTGTTTACTTTCGCAGGCCGGCACTGCATCGGCAGGCGTCGGAACGGTGGCGGTGTACGGACCGTAGCTACAGCGGACTTTCGTCCCACACCAACCAACTGTCCTTTCTCACTGGCGACTGGTGCCAGACGAGATACTGGTCGAGTTCGTCCGCCGTGAGTCGAAAGGTTCGAAGCGCGCCCGGAACGAGGAAGTGCTGGTCGTTCGATTCGACGAGCGGGAAGGCCATCGTTCCGACTCTTCCCTCCCGCGAGGGGTACGTGTACGGCGTCACGTCGTAGTCGCCGTCTTCGCGGGTTGCAACGTCACAGAGCGTCGGCACGCCGTCCTCGACCTGCGCCACGTCGGCGCTTCCGTCGCCGATGACGAGGTAGTGGCCGCCGACGATGCTCTCGGTGCGAACGAGCGCGAGCGCCGCGCGAAGCGGAAAGCCGAGATTCAGCAGGCGAGCCATCGAATATCCGACCGCGGCGGCACCGTCGTTCACGACGTCACTAAACGTGACGACGCCACCGATCGCGCCCGCCTCGATGAGCGCACGACCTTGCTCGTATGACTGGCAGGCGTTGAGCAGGAAGGTCGGCATCGTGACGCTCGTCAGCGTCGTCGCGTCGAGTGACCCGTCTCGACACTGAAATCCGTTCTCGTCGATGTGTCCGACGTAGTGGAGGAAGTCCAAGTCGGATTCGAGGACGGCACGCAGGTCGTCAGTTGAGAGTTCGTCGTGTATCGTCACGTCGAACGAGAGGTCTGTTCGACGCCCGTACACGTCCTCGATGCTCTCGTCCGCCGCCATCTCCGAGTCGTTGCAGACGACGGCGATGTCGATGGAACCGGTCTTGGGTTCGCGATCGAGTTTGTTCCGAAACGCTTGCGGTATCGCCTTGGTCGCCCGAATCGGGACGTCCTCCGCGAACCACGCACGTTCGAGCGAGTCGTCCGACTCCACCCGGACGAAATTCGGACTCGTTTCGGACGTTCCCCGCGCGCTCCTGAGAAACGATTGGAGCGCCGACGTTCGAACCTCCTCCGCGGATGCCGACGTGGCGCGTGGCGTTCGAACGATGCCGAGGTCGTTCACCACGAACGGAAGTACCGCTACGTTTTCCGGTGTCGGCGCGACGTGCGCGGTGAGCGGCCAGCGCGGAATGTGCGGTTCTAGTTCCTGAAACGGAATCGAAAGGTACGCTGGCAACTGCTCCGCGATTGGCCGGTCGTAGAGGTCGGCGAAGTCGAGAGACAAGTCCGCCTGCTCGCGTTCGTAGAGATTCACCTGATAGTAGCCCTCGGTTCGGGTGAGGCAGTCGAGGAAGAAGATTCGTTTCAGCAGTCGCTCGATTTCCGTCTCGAAGTTCGTCGCCGAAATCGAACGCTCGAATCCGTCTGCGACCAGTTTCGGCTCCTCGGCGGGTCTCATCTCCGCACCGAGATAGTACGCCAGCGGTGCCGTGACGTACGCCGACCGAAGCGTGGCAGGCAGTTCGAGCCGAACGCCCGTCTCCGGGCGTTCCAGTTCCTCGGGAACGTGGAGGGTCTCGCCCACTTCCACGGTTGGTGGATGGCCGCGAAGTGTCGGATACGACCGCTCGCACGTCGTCGTCTTCAGTGCCGATGAGAGCGCCGACAGCGCCGTCAGCACGTCCTCGGGGTCGTCGCTCGTCGTTATCGTTCCAGCGGGATGCTGGTGGTACGACCGCGCGCCGACGAGCACTTCAGCCGGGTCGAACGAGAAGGAGACGCTGTCCACGCTTCCGCGAACCGAGAGCGCGCCATCGACCCGGAGGTACAGTTTGACCGGCGCATGCAGTTCGACCGTGTAGGTGTCGGGGGGCAACTGCTCGTCGGTGTCCGACCCGACTTCGAACAGCAGTTCCTCCGCGCCACGGCGGACGAAAATATCGACTCGCTGACCGAGACGAAGACCGTCGGTCGAAACGCGAACGGCGCGGTCAACCGGCACCGAAAACAGTCCTTCGTCCACGACGCTCATCGCCATCGGCGTCGATGGTTCGACCACGTACCGACGCCGTTCGATAGAATCGACGATAGCGATTCTGGAGTTAGAAACTGCTTCGAATGTAACCACGACAATTCACCGTGAGGGTAGTGATTCCTCGACACGTATTAAATTATTTAAATATGTGGGAGAAGATACATTTGTTGCGGTTCAACTCTGTCGGACGTATCGACGGTCGATTCAGTTCGAACCGGGGTCTTCGCCGGGCACTCGTTCGCGGATGAGAATATGTCCATTCGCGTGAACGAACACGTCTAGTCCACTGAGTTGGAACTTAACGTGCCCGCTATTTCGTTCCGTCCCCTGATGGGTGGCCGCAAACAGTGAATCGAGGGCATCGGGGTCGAGCGCGTCGGTCAAGGGTATTGGGTCGTCCGTCGGATCCGTGTTCTGAATCGCGGCGACTGCCTCGATGATGACTTCGTTCAGGGAGTACGGAGCAGACGAGTCATAGTAGACGTGATACGCACGGGGGGCGTTCGCTACGAGATTTGGCTCACTCGCCCCATCGCCCCCATCTGTACGAACCATGTTCAAATTACCGTACTATGGAATGCGATAGAGACGTATAAAATTACGTCTCCGGCCCGCTCGGATGGTACTCCGTGTCATACTCGCCGGGTTGGCCGTCCATTCGGTCGGGGTTGATGCGACCGCCGAGGAGCATGAAATCGACGAGCGTCAGCGCCAGCATCGCTTCCACGACGGGCACGCCGCGCGGCGGAAGCACGGGATCGTGTCGCCCGACGACCTGTACCTCCTTTTCCTCGCCCGTCTCCCAATCGACCGTGGTCTGGGTCTTCGGAATCGAGGTCGGCGCGTGCAAGGTGACTTCGCCGTAAATCGGCTCGCCCGTGGTGATTCCGCCTTGCAGTCCGCCGTGACGGTTCGATGCAGGCGTGGGGTCGCCGTTCGAATCGAACTCCCACTCGTCGTTGCGGTCGTGTCCGGCCCATTCGCGGGCCTCCTTGCCGAGTCCGAATTCGAAGGCAGTGCTGGCCGGAACCGCCATCATCGCTTGCCCCAGTCGCGCTTCGACGGAATCGAAGCGCGGCGCGCCGAGACCGCGCGGAACGCCCCGCGCCTCGAAGTATATCGACCCGCCGATGGAGTCGCCCGCCTCCTGATACTCGTCTATCAACTCGCGCATCTCCTCGGCAGTGTCGGGGTCGGCGCACCGAACTTCGTTTGCTTCGCTGTGTTGCTGTATCTGCTCGAAGCTCACGTCGTCTGCTCGAAGGTCGCCGATTTGGTTGACGTGGGCTTTCAGTTCGACGCCGTGCTCGGCGAGGATTTGCTTGGCGATGGCACCGCCAGCGACCCAGTTCACCGTCTCGCGGGCGGACGACCGACCGCCGCCGCCCCAGTTTCGCGTTCCGAACTTCGCGGAGTAGGTGAAATCCCCGTGACTCGGCCGGGGCGCGGTGACGAACGGTTCGTATTTGCCCGACCGCGCGTCCTTGTTTTGGATGGTCATCCCGATTGGTGTGCCGGTCGTGTAGCCGTCCTGTAGCCCGCTGTTGATGGTGACTTCGTCGGGTTCGCCCCTGCTCGTGGTAATCATCGACTGGCCGGGTTTTCGCCGGTCTAAGTCACGTTGTACGTCTTCTTCCGTAAGTTCGATTCCTGCCGGACAGCCGCTGACGGTGACGCCCATCGCCTCGCCGTGGCTCTCGCCGTAGGTCGTCACCTGAAAGAGTCGTCCGAATCGGTTCCCGTTCATACCCTCCCTTCTACGTGCAGACCATTTAGATGTTGCAGACGGCGGCACGTTTCGCTAACCGTCGCCAAAAGAAAATTTATACCCCGCCGCCGAACAGGCAGGCGATGAATCGGCGCCGTTTCGCCGCCCTGCTTGGTCTCGCAGGTGGACTCTCCGGTTGTGTCGGTCTCCTCCCCGCCGGTGGCCCTCCCGAGAATCCGGTTAGCCTCCGCGTTCGCAACTACTTCAAACAACGGCGGACTGTCTCCGTCGAAGTTCACGGATTGGAGTCCGACGAACAGTACGAGTCGGAGTTCACCCTCTGGCCGAGTTGGGTCGGCACACGACGGAACGTACTGGAAGCAGGTCGGTACGAGGTACGTGTCGAAGTTGACAACGGAATGTGGCGCGTCGCGGAGTGGAACATGTGGGGGTGTGAAACGAATACGATTCTGATCGACGTCGGGATGGACGGTATCGGCATCACTGCAACGTGCCAGAAGCCGAACGACGGGAAGTAGCGACCGGAAATCGCGTTATCGCTGAACGTCCGCCCCGAGATCGTAGAGCACGTCGAAGAAGTTCGGGAACGACACGTCCACGTGTTCCGCACCCGCTATCGTCGTCGTTCCATCTGCGACGAGTCCGGCCACGGCGAGCGACATCACGATTCGGTGGTCTGCGTGGCCTTCCACGACCGCACCCTGCAAGTCGGAGTCGTCGCCGCGAATCGTCAGTTCGTCTTCTTTCTCCTCGACCTCTGCTCCGAGATTCGAGAGTTCGTCCGCCATCACCGCCACGCGGTCGGTCTCCTTGTAGCGCACGTGCTCGCAGTTGACGATGGTCGTCTCGCCGTCCGCGATGGCACCGAGGACGGCGATGGTCGGGAGCAGGTCGGGCGTGTCGCCCACGTCCACCTCGACGCCCGAGAGCGAAGAGCGTCGAACGGTGAGCACGCCGTCGTCCCGATTCCAGTTCACGTCCGCACCCATTCGCTCCAGCACGTCCACGATGAACGTGTCGCCCTGCGCACTGGGGTAGGCACCCTCGATTCGAACTGCTTCGCCTTCGTTCGCCGCGACTACGCCCGCCGCGAGCAGATAGGAAATCGAGGAGAAGTCACCGGGGACGTGATACTCGCCGTCGGTCGGTTCGTAGAACTGCCCGCCCGGAACGCGAAACGTTTGTCCGTCTTTCTCGGCTTCGACGCCGAAGTCGGCCAGCAGTTCCAGCGTGATGTCAACGTAGGGTGCCGATTTGAGTTCGGTTTCGAGTTCGATTTTGATTCCGTCCGCCGTCAGCGCGCCAGCCATCAACAGTGCCGAGACGTACTGCGAGGACACGTCGCCCGGAATCGACACCGTACCGCCCGACACCGGCCCCTTCACCACGAGCGGAGCTTTGCCGTTTCCGCGCGTGCTCTCGCCCCGGCCACCCAACTGCTCGATGGCCGAGAGCATCGGCCCTTGCGGACGCGAACGAAGCGAACTGTCACCCGTCAGTACCGTGAGTGCGTCCACGAGCGAGGTCGCGCCCGAGACGAGGCGCATCGGCGTCCCGCTGTTCCCGCAGTCGATGACGTCCGCCGGAGTTTGGGGGGTGCCGTCGAAGCCATCGATTTCGATTGCCTCCCCGGTGTTGGTTACGTCGCCGCCGAACGCATCGACGGCCCGCATCGTGGCTTTCGTGTCGGCGCTGACGAGCGGGTCGTACACCAGCGCGCCGCCGGAGTAGCCCGCGGCCAGAATTGCCCGATGAGTGTAGCTCTTCGACGGCGGTGCCCGCGCCGTCCCCGTGAGTGACGAGTTCGTGATTTCGACGTTCATACAAGGGTCGTCAGCGCGGAGGGGTAATAGCATACCGCCTCCCCGCAATATCGCCACCAGTCTTCGGTTTTTATCACCTGCCGCCGACCGGTGCGGTTAGCGAACGATAGTCACCGGAACCGTCGCCCGCCCCGCAACCCGCTTCGCGGTGCTTCCGAACAGTCCCTCGTACCGTTCCGACGTTCCGCGATGGCCGACGAAGATGGCCTCGAAGTCGTTTTCCTCCGCGTACTCCGTGATTCGTTCCACTGGCTCGCCGTACAGCAGGCCCGTGTCGATGTCAACTCCTTCGTCGTTGGCGACCGCCGTCGCTTCGTCCAGTAGCTCCTGTCCGCGCGTTTCGGCGTCTTCGATGTTCGACAGCAGGATGTCTCGCTCGGCCTCCGCGAAACTCGTCGGTGCGGTGTCGCCAGCCGTGAACTGCTGGTTCGGAACGACGATGTGAATTGCCGTTACGTTCGCTCCCGTGTCCCGTGCGATGTGGACGGCGTACCGGAGCGCGTCCATGCTTGACGGCGACCCGTCGATTGCGACTACGTATCCCCCCATGGCTACCAGAGGTAGGTTTTGTGGATGGATGTCAATTTCGGCTCCGAGAGGTTCGTGGTTCTGGTGGTTGGTCGGTTTGGGGTAGACGCTGGCGTCGGCGTTTCGTTCGTTTTCGTCCCGTCGCTAAGTCGGAGTTCTACTTTGCCGCGGCTCTGGAAGTGATTGAAAATGTGCGGCTAGCTACTCCCAAGTCCAAATGACGTAACCGTAACCGCGCTCGCGGCTTCGCCGCTCGCAATCGAGGATTCAAAATTGGGCGAACGAGAGCGGGGAAAACTGGTCTCTTCCCGTGTGAGCAGGAACGTCCTCGGGTGGAGGACTGAAAAGTGAGCAAAAACGGTTTCCGAGATTCGAGCGAGACCAGAGACGAGACGAAGAACCGAGCTGTAGCGCATCCGATTTTATGTGATTCCAACACGTCGTCCGAGTCATGAACGAACCCACGAACGTCGAGTTCGATTTCACAGATGACGTCGCCCTCGTCACGGGCGCGAGCGGCGCACTCGGAAGCGCGGTCTGCACTGCCTTCGCCGACGCGGGGGCGACGGTCTGCGCGACGGACGTGGTCGAACCGGACGAGGGAACGCTCCCGGACAGCGACCGACTTCAGTTCTATCAGGGCGACTTCACGGACGAGTCGGAAGTCGAGTCCGTGATTTCGGAGGTTGCCAGCGACCACGGCGGAATCGACTATCTGGCCAACATCGCGGGGACGTGGAAAGGTGGGTCGCCCGTCGAAGACACCGACGCCGATACTTTCGACCTGCTGTTCGACGTGAACCTGAAGACGGCGTTCCTCGCGTCGAAACACGCCCTGCCGCATCTTCAGGAGCGCGAGGGTGCAATCGTCAGCGTCAGCGCGCGTTCGTCGCTGGAAGGCGGCGAGGGCGACGGTCTCTACCGCGCATCGAAGGCCGGGGTTCGCCTGCTCACCGAGTCGATTGCAGAGGAGAACGCGGGCGTCGTTCGCGCCAATGCCGTCATGCCGAGCGTCATCGACACACCCGCGAACCGCGAAATGATGCCCGACGCAGACCACGAGAAGTGGGTCGAACCGGGCGACATCGCGGACGTCATCCGTTTCCTCTGTTGCGACGCCGCGAGCGTCACCAGCGGGGCCGCAGTTCCGGTGTACGGCGAAGCGTAATTTCGACCACGAAGTCGTGCAATTCCGGTCACGAAGTGATAGACTGCTGTAGTGAGAGGGCGAAGTAATCGCCTCAACGGGATTCGATACCGACTGGCACGAACCTTGTTTTTCCGAGAGAGAACGTGTAGGCGGATTTTTCGGTTTCAAAATGATATTCGTTAGTGAACTATTCGACTGATTAATACACACCGGTCAGCTTATAACTGAGAATTAAGAATGCCACGTACAAGCATGTCACAAAGAGAAACGTGGACATCCCGTGTAGGGTTTATTCTGGCCGCGGTCGGTAGCGCGGTCGGTCTCGGTAATATCTGGCGATTCCCGTACATGTCGGCGGAAAACGGCGGGGCAGCATTCCTCGTCGTTTACCTGATTGCGGCAGTCTTCATCGGACTGCCAGCGATTCTCGCGGAGTTCGTCGTCGGTCGTGAAACCAAGAAAAACGTCGTCGATGCGTTCCGAAACCTCGGCGGCCCCGGTGCGGCACTGATTGGTGTACTCGGTCTGTTCACCGGATTTTGGTTGTTGTCGTACTACAGCGTCGTCGGCGGGTGGGTCATCCAGTACAGCATCGGTAGTCTGAACGGCGCATACTTCGGTGGCCCTGAGGCCTATTTCGGCCAGATTTCGGAAGGACAGGGAACGGTACTGTTCCACGCCATCTTCATGGTGTTCGTCATCGGCATTGTGGCCGCTGGCGTCGAGAAGGGTATCGAAGTCGGCACCAAAATCATGGTACCCGCCATCGCCATCCTGATGATGGGAATGGCCGCGTGGGCCTTCACGCTCGAGGGTGCAGCCGCCGGATACGAGTACTTCCTCAGCCCAGATTTCAGCGTCATCGCGGAGAACTACCAGTCCATCATTCCGGACGCGGTCGGGCAAGCACTGTTCTCGCTCTCGCTCGGCATGGGGGCGATGGTGACGTACGCCTCCTACTTGGACGGCGACGACAACCTCGTTAGCGACGGTATCAGCATCGCCGCCCTGAACACCTTCGTCGGCGTTCTCGCCGGATTCGTCGTGTTTCCGCTCCTGTTCGCACAGAACATCGACCCCGGTTCGGCCGGCGCAGGTGCGGTCTTCGTCACGCTCGCGGAGGCGTTCGCCGAACTGCCCGCGGGCGGAATCATCGGCTTCGTGTTCTTCTTCGTGCTCCTCATCGCGGCGCTCTCGTCGGCCATCAGCCTCCTCGAAGTGGTCGTGTCGTACTTCGTGGACAATTTCGACGTGAGCCGTCCGATTCTCACGATCGGAATCGGTACCGTCGTGTTCCTCCTCGGCGTCCCGTCGGCACTTAGCATGGACACGTTCGTCATGTTCGACAAAATAGCGAACAACGTCCTGCTTCCGCTCGGCGTCGTCCTGACCATCCTCTTCGTCGGTTGGATGTACGGCGGCGGCGCAGTCAAGGAACTTCGCCGCGGACTCGGCAACGCCAGCAACATCGGCCCGGTCTGGCTCTGGCACATCCGTACCGTCGTCTTCGCCGCCGTACTCGGAACGCTCGCGCTGAGCCTCCAGACGTTCCTGTAGGCGGACGGCGAATCGGTACGCGATTCTCGTTTTATCGCTCGATGCGACGCCGACGCTCGGCGTTGTCGAACGACGGACGGGCGCGTCTTCGAATCCCGACCCGTTATTTAAACGGTATCCGTTGTCGTCGTAGAATCGTAACCTCACGGGCTGTTTCCGCGCCAAATTCGGTCTAAAAATACGCGTTTAGTGCACTACTGGCTGTGTTAACAACCGTTTGATGGTTTCTAATCTCGAAACCCTCATAACCCATCGACAGGCGATTGCAAAGCAATGGTACGTGAATCGTGGACGAGTCGAGTCGGCTTCATCCTCGCCGCGGTCGGAAGCGCAGTCGGACTCGGCAACGTCTGGCGCTTTCCGTGGATGACCGCCGAATACGGTGGGAGCGCCTTCCTCGTCGTCTATCTGTGTATCGTTCTGCTGGTCGGCGTTCCCGGCCTCCTCGCGGAGTTCGTCATCGGACGCCGATCGAAACGAAATCCGGCGGGCGCGCTCGCCCGCCTCGCACCCGGCACGAAGGCGTGGGGGTACGTCGGCCTGTTCGGAGTCATCACGGCACTCGTTCTGCTGTCGTTCTACAGCGTCGTCGGGGGCTGGATTCTTCGCTACTTCGCCGCGAGTTTCACCGGCACCTACTTCGCCGAACCCGGCACGTACTTCGACGCGATAAGCTTCGGTCGGGAAGCCGCGGGGTACCAAATCGCGTTTCTCGCGCTGACCGCAATCGTCGTCCTCGGCGGCGTTCGCGGCGGCATCGAGAAAGCGACGAAGGTGATGATGCCGCTCATCGTCGTCCTGCTCGGGGTGCTGGCGGGGTGGGCTGTCACCCAACCCGGCGCGGGCGCGGGCCTGTCGTTCTACCTCGATTTCGACCCGACGCCGATTCAGAACGACCCCATCGGAATGCTTCGGGCCGCCGCCGGACAGGCCTTGTTCACCCTCTCGCTCGGCGTCGGGACGATGATAACCTACGCCTCCTACCTCGGCGAGGACAACAGCCTCGCCTTCGACGGGAGCGTCATCTCCGTGTTGAACACCGGCGTCGGCGTCCTCGCCGGTCTCGTCGTCTTCCCGCTCCTGTTCGCGTTTCAGGGTGGCCTCGACGACGTCGCATCCGGTGGCGGGCCGGGGGCGCTGTTCATCAGCGTCGCGGGTGCGTTCCAGCAAGTTCCCTACGGCGAAGTCGTCGCAGTCGGCTTCTTCGGCGCGATCCTGTTCGCCGCGCTGTCGAGTTCCATCAGTATGCTGGAAATTCCCGTCGCGTACTTCGTGGACGAACACGACGTTTCGCGGCGGAACGCGACCGGGGGATTGACCGGACTCGTGCTCGTCACGGGTGCGATTTGCGCGCTCAATCCTCTCCTGTTCGATTTCGTCGCAAGCACGCTCGTCGATTTGATGTTGACCGCGGGTCTCGCCGGATTCCTCATCTTTACTGGTTGGATTCTCGGCGCGAACGCACTTTCGGAGTTCGACACCGGGGCGGGCAGAATCGCCCGCTCGCTCGGACCGTCGTGGCTCTGGAGCGTCAGGACGATACTCCCGCTTTTCTTACTCGTTACCCTCGCGGTGAACCTCTATTCGCTGTTGTAGTACGGAAACCTTTTCTGGACAGTCGTCCTGCACAATCGCAATGAGTTTCCGGAGGGTTCGACCGTGACGATGGACGAGCGAATCGACGAGCTGCGGGAAAAACAGCGCGAAGCCGAGAAAGGCGGCGGCGAGGAGCGCATCGAAAAACAGCACGAGAAGGGGAAGAT
>CAYNQM010000041.1:0-24587 GCA_964399275.1 uncultured Haladaptatus sp. | reverse complement strand
GTGTTCTCCCAGAATCGTCGCCTCGACGTTCTGCACGGGGGCTTCGAAGCGCTCGGAGAGGACGTAGCGGAAGCGCGCGGAGTCGAGGCGACCGCCGAAGCCGATGACCTTCTGCCGGTCGCGGTCGCCGGCCTCGTAGAGGTGGCGGTTCAGCAGGTCCACCGGGTTCGAGGTCGTGATGGAGACGTAGTCGTCGTTGTGCTCGTCGAGCGACGAGCCGATGTCCTCCATGATGGGCGCGTTGTCGCCCGCGAGGTCGATTCGAGTCTGGCCCGGCTGGCGCGGGATGCCGGCCGTGATGACGACGACGTCCGACCCGGCGGTGTCCTCGTAGGTACCCTGTCGGACGACCGTGTTCGAATCGTAGGCGGCCCCGTGGTTTACGTCCGCGGCCTGCCCGACCGTCTTGTCTTCCATGTCCGGAATGTCCACGAAAACGAGTTCGTCAGCGATGCCACGCAGTGCGATGTTGTAGCCTGCGGCGGCCCCGACAGTGCCTGCCGCACCGACTACGCTAACTTTCGCCATGTCACGTAGAAGACGCCCTGCGATTTGGTTAAATCCTCCGGAACCGTCCTTATACGCGAACTGACTGCGTGTTTCTCGTTTTGTATACTTCTCGCTTTACACATCCTCGCCTTCCCACGCGAGCAGTCGGGACTTTCTGTAACAACGTCACTGTGACCCCGCTCGCACAGCTAGATTCGTAACGACGGAAAACGCACGACCGAAATCGAAACACAGTTTGCCGCTACTTTCCATCCGAAACGAAGGGGTTCAGGGTGCGACGCCGACCGTCAACAGCGTTCCGAACTCGCGGTAGCGTTCGACCATCGCCGTCCTCCTGTCCCAGCTATCGGTCGGAAACGCGTCTTCGTCGGGGATATCGATGTCCCTGTCCGGGACGTTGTCCTGCTCCGCAACGACCAGTCCGGCGTCGCGGAACGCTTCGCGGTACTCTTCCGCACTCCAGCGCGTCATCTCGACCGAGATTGAATCCTGCCACTCGTGGGAGTGAACGTTCTCTTCGTAGTAGTTCACCGCACAGAAGAAGGTTCCACCGGGGCTGAGGACGCGTCGAACTTCCCGAAGCGTCTCGTGGGGGTCGTTCGCGTAGTAGAACGCTTCCATCGTAAAAATGTGGTCGATGCTGTCGTCGGCGAACGGCAGGTGGTCGAAGTCGCCGACGAGATAGCCGACGTTCGAATCGTCGGTGTACCCCTGCGCGTTGCGGGCCATCTCGGGCGACCCGTCGAGTCCGTAGACGCGTCCCGCATCTTTCGTGTCGCGGAGCGCCCGTCCGGCGTAGCCGCTTCCACATCCCAAATCGAGCACTCTGTCGCCCGCCTCCACTGGTATTCTGGCGAGGACGTACTTCGCCGTGTGCCAGTGGCGGTCTTCCATCCCCTTGTCTCTCCCGTCGGTCGCCCACTCGTCGAACTCCTCGCGCACGCTCATGGCCGGGGCAATGCACCCCGCCGACAAAACGGGTTCGAAACGCCCGACCGAGTCGGAGCTTCAGAAATGCGCGAGGGCTTTACGTTCTTCCGGTTCATCACTGCGCGTATGGTTGGCTCGAAAAAGCGATTCGCCCTCGCCGACACGGCCCAGCAGGTCGTCGGTGGGTTTCTCCTCGCCGGGCCGTTCGTCGTCACCGAGGAGGTGTGGCGACTGGCCGAAAATATGTCTCTCTTTCACGGTGTCGTGACCGTCTGTATCGTCTTCGCTATCGGATACGGTGCGCTCTACAAGGCGGATCACGACCGAAATCCGGACAGAGAAGTAGAAGTGGCGGGCGTTCCCGCACGATTCATCTCGCTGATGATCGTCTCGTTCGGGTCGGTCGCCATCCTCGCAGTCGTCTTCGCCGCTCCGGAGACCTTCTACAACGATGGCCTACTCGACGGAGAAGCGTCCCGAAACGTGCTGACAAACACGCTCAAAGCCATCAGCGTGGGTGCCATCTTCAGTGTCGTCGGTGCGGCCACTGCCGATAGCGTGTTCTGACCCTGAATCCCGTATATTTTAAGTCAATGCCACTGCTTACCGGACGATATGGATTACCAACTCGCCATCGAGAACACGCCGGACACCGTACCGGGCGGCACCGGCATCCTTCTTCTGCACCCGAGTACGGGCGAAACTGACCGAATCGACACCGATTTTTTGAAAACAGACACCGACCGCTTTCTCGTCATTTCGACACGAACGACCGCGAGAGAGGTGAAACAGAAACTCGACCACTACGACGTGAACGCGGAAAAAGCCGACATTCTCGACACGCTTTCCATCGAACGCGGCTACTCCCGCCGAAGCACGGACGACGTTCACTACGTGTCCGCGCCCGACGACCTTGAAGGGATTCTCTCCGTCACCGAGAAGTTCCTCTCGGAGACCGACGGCAAACGTCGTATCAGTTTCGACTCCATCACCGAGATGGCATACTACGCCGACGAACAGCGCGTCTACGAAGCCATCTCGCAGGTACTCAAACTGCTGGAGGAACACGACGCGGTCGGTCTGTTCCACCTCTCGAAAGGCGTCCACGACGAAGTGCAAATCGAGCGATTCCTCGGCCTGTTCGACGCCGTGGTCGATTTAGACCGAGACGGTAACGTCGAGAGCGACTTCCCCGAGTAGATTCTCCCCTTCAGCGTAGATTTTCTACTCCGTAAGCCCGCTCCGGACTGGCGAGTTTTTCCCGCCGCAGTCCAGCCATCTCCACCCGAAACGATACCCTTTCCGAGCGGATTCGAACGACCTGCATCGTATCGAACGTCGAATCAAAACGACCAATTGCTCGCTTTCGGTAGTACTAGTACGTGACTGGATACGATGCGGTTTTGTTCGACAACGACGGCGTTCTCATCCAACCGCCCGCCTACGAGACCCAACTCGAAGCCACGCGAACCGCGTTTCGGGCGGTCGGCGTCGAAGATGCCGACCAGCAGTACATCGATTCCATCGTCGGTGGCGTCACCATCGACACCCTCCACGAAATTTGTTCGGCCTACGACATCGACCCGGATGCGTTCTGGGAAGCGCGCGAACACCACGACGAACGCGCCCAGTTCGAGGAGTTCCGGGCCGGTTCTCGGAACTGCTACGACGACGTAACCGCGCTCGACGACCTCTCTCACACCTGCGGCGTCGTGAGCAACAACCACCACAGCACCATCGAGTTCGTGCTGGACTTTTTCGACCTGCACTCCCTGTTCGACACCTATTACGGTCGGGAGAAGACCATCGAGAGCCTTCGACTGAAGAAACCGAATCCGCATTACATCGACCAAGCACTGACCGAACTCGGGGCCGACTCCGCACTCTACGTCGGCGATAGCGAAAGCGACGTTGTCGCGGCCCACCGCGCAGGACTGGATTCGGTGTTCGTCCGCCGAGCGCACTCCCACGAAACGGATCTCTCCGTCACCCCGACCTACGAAGCGACCGACCTCCACGACGTTGCGGAGATAGCGAACGATTGATAGCTCCGCAAAACCCTTGTCGTTCTGACGAAACCCCCATCCATGGACGACCGAATCGCCTCGGCTCTCGAACTCGGATTCCCAGACCGCACCGTCGACGACGTGCGATCGGCAGGACCCTCGTGGAACGACAAGAACCACACCGTCCGAATCGATTTCGCCGACGGGGACACGATATTTCTGAAGGTCGCGTCCGACGGCGATGGCTCCCGAATCGCCTGCGAGTGGGCCGCCATCGGCTACGTGGGCGCGAACTGCGACGTTCCCGTCCCGACGGTGGTCGCGAGCGACAGCGACGGCGACGTTCCGTATCTCGCCACCGCACCGGTTTCCGGGACGAGCCTCCTCGAACTGTGGTCTGACGCGAGCACTTCCGAACGCGCGGAACTCGCTCGACAGGTCGGTATCGGTCTCGCCCGCGTCCACACCAATCGCTTCGACGCCCACGGTCACGTCGTCGGTGGCGACGAGAATAACCTCGAACTCGAAACCGGGTCGTGGACGGACGTGCTCGTGGACACGATACGGGACACGAGAGAGCGGGCGTCCTCCGACCGCTTCGACCATCACTTCGACGAGGTGATTTCGGCAGTCGAAGACAATCGAGACCTGTTGGACGCCGCGCCAGCCACCTTGCTCCACGGCGACACCGCTCAACCGAACTGTTTCCGGAGCGGCGGCAAAATCGGTTTTCTCGACTGGGAAATCGCGCACGTGGGCGACCCGGTTCGGGACATCTATCGCACTCGCCACCACCAAATCGACTCGCTCCGTTCCGACGGCCCGGAAGAAATCGTCTCGGCGTTCCACGACGGCTACCGTCAGCAAGCGGGCGGCCTCCCCGACGGATACGACGACCGTCGTCCCATCTACGAAGCCGTCCTGTTCCTCGGAAACTCTGGCTTCTTCGACAAGTGGGTGGATTTCACGGACGAGTCGTCGGAGGAACTGGCGGAGTGGACACGAACCGAGATGAACCGTCTGCTGGCCGAACTGTAGACGACCGCGCTGGTATTTTCAACTGGGCCAACACTTTTGCTCGTTGCAGTCGTACAGGTTACGGATGGTGGAATCGAGCGACTACCGTGTCGCGGTCGCGGTGGCCGACCCGGCGCACGCGCCACAGTTGACGCGAACCGCGGTCGATATTGCAAACGAACGAAACGGCGACGTGCTCGTCCTGAGCGTTCTCGTGACGGAGCGCGAATCGCCGTTCGCGCTCTTCACCGACGAGGTCATCATCCGGGAGTTCGGCGGTGAAAAGCAGGAAATTCTTGACAGAGTGGTTGAAACCGCGCGCGGGACGGTTCCGGTTCACGGGCAACTGCTCGTCTCATACGACATCGTCCGAGCACTCACCGACGCAGTCGTCGAGTTCGACTGCGACGCGCTCGTCATCGGCTGGCAGGAGCGCGACCGACCGAGCGAAATCGTCCTCGGGAGCAACGCCGACAGAATCGTCGCCCGCGCCCCGTGTGACGTGCTCGTGGAAAAAATCGGCCCGGCGGACGGCGTCCAATCGATTCTCGTCCCCGTCGCGGAAGGGCCGCACGCCAAACTCGCGGCGGACGTCGCCCGCGCTATCGCGGTGGCAAACGACGCTCGGATTCACCTGCTTCGAGTCGTTAGCCGTGGAAATATCGAATCCGAGAACCTGATTCCCAACATCGCCGACCGCATCGACCGCGCGCAGGTCTCGACCGAGATTCGAACGGGCAACGTCACCGAAACCGTCGTCGAGGAAGCGTCGAAACACGACATCACCGTTCTCGGCTCGACGCGGCGCGGAATGCTCCGGCGACAACTCGTCGGCACCGTGCCACAGGCGGTCGGTCGCCGAGCAGATACGACCATCATCATCACCCGTCGAGCTGTCGGTATCCGGCCTCGACTGAACCGACTGATTCGGGAAACACTGTGACGACCGGAACGCTCGCCGTCGTCGGCGTGGCGATGCTGGCCAGTCTCTTTATGGCGTGGTCGCTCGGCGCGTCCAGCAACTCACCGCCGTTCGCCCCGGCGGTCGGCGCGAACGCGATTCCGACGATGCGAGCGGCATTTTTCATCGGGCTCTTCGCGGGACTCGGGGCCATCGCGCAGGGCGGAAGCATCTCCGAGACGGTCGGCACTGGACTGATAGACGGCGTCTCGATTTCCCCGCTCGGGGCGGCGGCAGGGCTGTTTACCGCCGCGCTGTTCATCGCAATCGGGGTCTCGACGGGCTATCCGATTCCGGCGGCGTTCGCCACGACGGGCGCGATGGTGGGCGTCGGATTGGCGCTCGGTGGGAATCCGGCGTGGGACACGTACCGCGAAATCGGTACGTTTTGGGTGTTGGTTCCGTTCGTTTCGGCGACCATCGCCTACACGACCGCCTCGCTCCTGCGAAACGATTCGATACCTGAGACGGTCAGCGTCCCGCTTCTCGGCGGATTCGTCGGGTTC
This sequence comes from uncultured Haladaptatus sp., assembly GCA_964399275.1. Lineage (GTDB taxonomy): Archaea > Halobacteriota > Halobacteria > Halobacteriales > Haladaptataceae > Haladaptatus. Next base: position 18,657 of record CAYNQM010000041.1, on the reverse strand, counting down.
GTGCTGGCGAACGTCGAACTCGCGATTATTCCCGGCGCAGGGGGGCAAGGAACGCTTGCACGCTACGTCTCGGCACAGGTCGGCCCGACGCCGACGCTGTTCGAAACCGTCGATGTCGTGATGGTGGCGACGAGTTTCGTCGTCGGAATCGCCGTTTTCGCCGTCCTCCGACGGTCGATGCAACAGTCGGTAGAGGGCGGAATTAAGCGATTTCTCGTCGGTCTTGGTGCGGTCGTCGCCTTCTCCAGCGGCGGCAGTCAGGTCGGTCTTGCCACTGGCCCGCTGGAACCCCTCTTTGTTACCCTCGACGTGCCCGACTTGACCCTCCTTCTGCTCGGTGCGGTCGGCATTCTCCTCGGCGCGTGGATGGGTTCGCCTCGCCTCCTCCAAGCGGTTTCCCGCGAATACTCGCAACTCGGGGTTCGACGGTCGATTGCCGCGCTGGTGCCCGGATTCCTCATCGCGCAGGCCGCCATCGCGCTGGGGATTCCAATCTCGTTCAACAACATCATCATTTCCAGCGTCATCGGAAGTGGACTCGTCGTCGGGTCTGGCGGTGTTTCCGGACGGAAAATCGCGTTCACGCTCAGCGCGTGGGTCGTCTCGCTCATCGGGGCCGGACTCATCGGCTACGGAACGTACACCGTCCTGACGACGCTCACGGGAATCAGATAGCGGCGATGCCCAGTGCTCCGAGGAGTCCCGACAGTAAGTCGCCGTAACTGACCGCGACGACCAGTCCGGCGAACATCGGGACGATGAACGGAATGCCGGGGGATACCCACACTTCGTCTTCGGTCACGAGCACTTCCAACCCCTCGCGCAGCTGCGTCGGCGTCGTCCCGTAGGCTCCGTGGTCGATGCCGTTTAAAAACCGGGCCGCACCCCACGGGTCTTCGTAGCCCGACTCGCTCGATTCCCGCGATTTCTCCACGACTGCACCGCCGTCGGTGACTGTTTTGGCAGTCACCGCCCCGTCAGTCGGCGGATTCGGATTTTCGGGAAGTGTGGCCGGATCGCGCAGGTCGTTCGCACGTTCGCGCAGGTCGGCCAACGAAACTCCTCGCCAGCGCAGATACATTCGAATCGCGTCCAAATCCGCGCCACTGCGACTGGTTCCGTCCGGGGTTTCGAGTAGTCTACCGTGAGCTTCGGGAATCTCGTTCCACGGGACGACGCGCCCGACGAACATCACCGAGTCGAACCGCCCCGCGACGAGATTCCGAACGAACAGCGCGAGGGGATAGAGCGCACCGAGCAGAACGGTGTTCGTCAAAATCGTCAGAGAAAACACGCCGAGGACGGTTCCCTGAGCCGGGAACACCGTCTCCCCGAGGTGGTAGAGTGGGTAGGTCGGAAACAGGAGGGCGACCACGAGAAACGCCTTCGCGTCCGCGCCGCCGAATGCTCGGAACCACCAGAAGGCGATGACCAGCGGCGCGACGAAACCGAGGCTCACGGCGACGTAGAAGAAGTACCATTCGGTGACGGCGACTTGCAGACCCAACAGTTCCCGCGTAAACGGCGGGCCACTCCACGCGACCCAACTTTCGACCGCCAGCAAGGCCACTGCAAGCGCTGCGAGCGGATACCACGTCTCGTTGGACACGCGGCGCGTTCGAACGTCGCGCCACGCGGCCAATCCGAAGACGGGCAGTGCGAGCAGTCGCAGGAGGTCGGGAATCGGAGTATGCACCACGCGGTAGCGCTCAGTCAGAGATGTTAGGTGTTGCGGTCTTCCCAAAACGAAAGTCTTCGAACTCGATAATTTTATTCGCTCACGACGGTTTCCACAACCATGCGTCAGCAGGAAACCTCTCTCGTAAAAATACGAGCAGCCACGTTCATCCCGTCGGCGTGGATTTCGCCGTCACGGAACAGTTCGGAACCCGTCGAATTCCGCGGCGACGACCGCGAGTTCACTCCACACGCCGTCAACACCGGTCGCTGTCGCGTCGAACAGGAGGCGGTCGTCGATTTCTCGCACCGTGAATTCGTGGAGTACGCGGACACTGGCACCTCGGTCGAACGAACCACGCGAACGGACGGTACTGAGGACGTTCGCACCGGAAAAGCGTCAACTGACGGGATTTTCTGCACCGACCCCGTTTGGCGCGACGACGCCGTCGAGTTCGAGATGCACGCCAGCGCGAGCAACCCGCTGGTTCTCCACCCTTTTCCGGTCGATTACCACCTCGACCTCACGATTCGGCGCGATGCCATCGACGTTCGCGGACGACACGACGGATTTCCTTGCTTCGAGTTTTACGCACAGCGCGATTTCGGCGAGTTCGAGACGCTCTACCGCCACGACTTCCGCGAAACTGGCGATACGGGATCGGCACTGGCGGGGCCGATGGAGTACGAGTTCGAACGCACCGTTCGAATCGAGTAACTCATTCCGGTCCGATTTTCGGTAACTCGCCGACGTATCGCTCGTTTTCGAGACACTCCAACACGAACTCGGCGACATCGCCGCGCGAAATCCCACCCATATCGGGGTCGATGTCGCCCGTTCGGTACTCCCCGGTTGGCTCCGCTTGGGTCAGTCGTGGCGCGCGAACGACCGTCCAGTCGAGATTCGACGCTCGAACGTGGTCTACGTACGTTTCTGCGTCTTTCAGCACGTTTCCGGCGAGCAGTTTCAGCGCCGTCTCGATTATCCGCCCGCGAAGCGGTACCGACTCCTCTTCCGTTCGAACGCCCGCACCGACGAGGGTGACGAACCGCGAGACGCCCTCCGCTCGCATCGCTTCGAGAATGTTGTCTCCGGCGACCGTCAACAGGTCGTCCGGCCCTGACTCCGTCTGTCCGAGGACGCTCGCCACCGCGTCCGAACCGGCGACTGCCTCCCGAACGCCGGTTCCGGTGTAGGCGTCGCCTTCCACGACGGTCAGTCGGTCGTCCTCGACTGCGAGCTCCGTTGGCGACCGCACGAACGCGACGACTTCGTGCCCGGCGTTGAGTGCCTGCCGAACGAGTGGAACGCCGGTTCTCCCGGTTGCTCCGAAGACTGCGATTCGCATAGCCAGCACTACAGAAGCCGTCGTCATATATCTGCGATTTCGACGGTTCGAAATACGAGTCGTTCGGACTCGGAGATATTTGGGCCCGCTCGTCGTAGGGTGGGGTGAGGAATATTCATGGATCACGATTCGACGATGAGTGAGCACGAGCGCCCACAATCAGGTGCGGAGCGTAACGAAACGCCCGAATCGATGGCTGAGCACCCGCCAGCAATCGAGACGGACGATTTGGAACTGACCTACGCCGACGGAACGCAGGCCGTGAAAAACGTCTCCTTGACGGTTCCGAAAGGGGAATTCTTCGGCTTTCTCGGGCCGAACGGGGCCGGAAAGACGACGACCATCAAGGTGTTGGCGACGCTCCTCCAACCGACCGGAGGCGACGTTCGCGTGAACGGTTTCGACGCGGTAGCCGAGGCGCGGAAAGTGCGCGAATCCATTGGCTACATGGCCCAAGAGACGAGCGTTGACCTCGAACTGACGGCCCGCGAAAACATCCAGTTCGCGTGCGAAGCCTACGGAGTCCCCCGAGACGAGCGGTCGGATCGAATCGACGAACTGCTCGACCTCGTGGATTTGGCGGACGTAGCCGACAAGCGCGCCGAGGACTTCTCCGGCGGGATGAAAAAGCGACTCGACACCGCGACCGCACTCGTACATCGGCCACCGCTCGTCTTTTTGGACGAACCGACGACCGGTCTCGACCCGAAAGCACGCCTGCGACTCTGGGACTACTTCCGAACCATCAACGACGAGGGGACGACGATATTTCTCACGACGCAGTATCTGGAGGAGGCCGACCAGCTTTGCGACCGAATCGGGGTCATTCTCGACGGCAAAATCGTTGCGATGGGGTCGCCCGAAGAACTCAAACGACGAGTCGGCGGGGAGATTCTTGACATCGAAATCGAAGGCGGCGCAGACTCCCAGCGCGCCGCCGAAGTCGTTCACGATTCGGGACTCTTCTCCTCGGATGCGACCGTAGACGTTACCGAGGACGGCATCAGCGTGACGGCGCAGTCGGCGCGAACGAACGGAACAGACCTCCTCGTCGCACTCCGCGACGCCGGACTGACCGTCACTGGATTCAACGTCCGCGCACCGACGCTGGACGACGTGTTCCTCGCAATCACCGGCGAGCACGTCGAAGAAGCCGCACCAATGGCTGATTCGAGCGGTGGTGACAGATGAGCACCCCTCCTTTCGACTCGGACTCGTCGGACGGCGTTCGTCGGTCGAGCAACTCCTTCTTCGGCGACGTGTGGGTGAACTTCAAACGCTGGAACCTCAAGGCGGTTCGAAACCCGTTCGTCCTCGTCGTCTCGCTCGTCCAACCGATAATCTTCCTCGTGCTGTTTACGCAGGTGTTCGGGCAGGTTGCGACCGGTGCCGTCAATCGCGGCGGATCGGGTATCACCTACGAGACGTACCTCGTTCCGGCCATCTGCGTTCAGGTGGCGCTCGCGGCGGCGGCCACCTCCGGCGTCGGACTGGTGAACGACATCGAGAACGGAATGTTCGAGAAGGTGCTGGCGACGCCGATGAACCGAACCGCCGTCTTCGTCGGCAAGACCGCCGCCGAGGTGCTTCGCATCGCGGTACAGATTTCAATCATCATCGGTCTCGGCGTTCTGCTCGGTGCCGAAGTGACGACTGGGTTCGTCGGCGCGCTGGGCATCGTCGCGGTCGGCATCCTCTTTTCGCTCTGGTTCATCTCGCTGTCGAACACGCTCGCGGTGCTAACAAAAGACCAAGAATCGACCATCATCGGCGCGAACCTGCTCCAGTTTCCCCTGCTGTTCGTCTCGACTGCGTTCCTGCCCCTTTCGGTGCTCCCGGAGTGGATTCAGACGGTCGCCACGTACAATCCCGTCACCTACGGCGTGGACGCCGCGAGAGCCATCATGCTCGACGCGGACGTGATGGAAGTCGTCCAAATTTCCCAGTTCGACGGCCTGTGGAACGCCGTAATCCCGGCTCTCGCGGTGCTCGTCGCGCTGGATTTGGTGTTAGGGGCGGTTGCGGTCTACATGCTGAGAAGAGCGTCGAGTTCGAACGTGCAGTAGATTCACCCGTTCGTTTCGTCGGAGACTGGTGTGCGCTCGGCGTCGTGCGACGGCGCTTTTCCTAGTCCGTAGCGGGCGCTACGCGCGATGATTTTACAGTCTCGACTAGAGAATTTGTTAACCGAAAGAGTTGTGGACACGTCGTGTCCACGAAATAGCTTATATGACGCGGTTCTGCAGGTAGTCGAGGTGTTTCGCGTTGTAGACGATTTTGACCTCGTCGGTCGCCGCGCTACCGATACAGGTCAGGCGGACGTTTTTGTCGTCAACTTCCTCGTCGCTGAGGATTTGCTGCATGTCCATGTCGATTTCGCCTTCCTTGACGATGGCGGCGCAGTTCGCACAGGCGCCTGCGCGACACGAGAAGGGCCAGTCGTAGCCCTGTGCCTCGGCGGCTTCGAGGATGTACTCTCCCTCGTTGACGTCGAGCGTGCCATAGTCCTCGGCGTCGAGGCCAGCGTCGGCAGCGGTGTCGAACAGGTCGTCGTCGTTCAGGTCCCAGCCTTGGTCGTCTAGTACTTCGTAGTTGAGGTATTCTACGGTGGGCATCACACGGGGATTGGTCCGGGGGATGGTTAGTAGTTGTTGTTTCGATTGCCTCCGTTATGAATCAGGAACGATTTACGCGGGCGAGAGCGGGATAACCGTGAACAGAAGGTAGGATGCGATGGCGGAAATCGACGGCGTGAGAATCCACAGACCAACGACACGAGCCGTCGTTGACGGGTCGAACAGGTCGCGGGCTTCGAGCGTGTTAGGGTCTTCTTCACCGATTTTCGTCACTTCTTCCTGCTGGGCAGTGATTGCGTTGACCGACATCTCCGGACGCTCTTCTTCGTTTTCGCCGCGTCCGCGGACTGCAGCAGCGGCGGCGTCCGAAATCCGGACGGTTCGGGTCGCTCGCCCCCATCCGAGTCCGACGATACACATCGTCGCGCTCACCGCGAGGCTAGCTGGAATTCCGAGAACCGAGAGGAACGTGATGAGACTCGCACTGACGACTTCGACGATGAGTGCCGCGAGGAGGGGCAGGTCGGTCAGGTCGTTGCCGACCGTGTCGAGCGTTCGGCGAGCGATGGTGAACGCACCGACGGCGATTGCGCCCGCGGCGAGCAGGACGCCTTCGCTTTCGCCAATCGCGCCACTCCCCACGAGTGGTGCGACTGCGTTGGCGACGTTCGACGCGCCCGCCGAGAACGCCATGTAACAGCCGATTCCGACGACGAGAATGCTCACGAACAACTCCTTCGACGTTGCGTTTGCCGAGACTGTTGGATACGGAACCGAGCCGACGCGGTTGAACTCGAACAGCGGCCCTTCGGACTGTTCGAGCTTGAACCACACGTCGAGGTAGGGGTAGAGATACCGCCCGATGACGGCGCAGAGCCAGAACGCGAGCACCGGCGCGATGAGCCACCAGGAGACGATTTCGAACATCACGTCCTCGTTGAGCGTTCCGGTTGCGACTCCCAACCCGGCGATTGCGCCGACTGCGGTCATCGACGTGGACGCGGGGACGCCGAACAGGTTCGAGATGAGCAGGGCCATCCCCACGAAGAAGAGCACCCCGACGCTCATTCCGAGGGTAAACTGCAAGCTGACGATTTCGCTCCCCATCGTCTTGATGACGTTTCGCCCGACCGTCCAGCCTCCGAGGAGGGCGAACCCGGACATCAATCCGGCAGCACCCAGTTTCGAGACGGTTTGGCTTCCGACTGCGGGACCGAACGCCACGCCAGTCGATGAGCCACCGATATTGAATCCAACGAAGACTGCGACGGCGAGACCGACAACCAGCAAGAGTTCGACCATACTCCTACATTCTCGTCTACGTCTTAAACGGTAACGACTCGTTGGGTTTAGACGCCACCCCCGCCTAACGATGGGTATGTTCCCGACGTTCGAGGTCATCCCGGCGGTCGATATGCAAGACGGCGAAGTCGTCCAACTCGTGCAGGGCGAAAAAGGCACGGAAACGACCTACGGCGACCCCGTGGAGGCCGCAGAGGAATGGATAGAACAGGGTGCAAACACGCTCCACCTCGTCGATTTGGACGGCGCGTTCGAGGGCGAGCGACAGAACGCCAGCGCGGTCGATGCGATTTTGGATGCGGTCGATATCGACGTGCAACTCGGCGGTGGCATCCGCACCGTAGACGACGCCTTCGACCTCCTCTCCCGTGGTGTTGACCGCGTCATCCTCGGTACTGCCGCAATCGAGAACCCAGACATCGTCGGGGAAATCAGCGAGAAGTATCCGGGGTCGGTGATGGTCAGCCTCGACGCGAAAGACGGCGAGGTGCTCGTCTCCGGGTGGACGGAATCGACCGGTCTCGATCCGGCGGAAGCTGCCGCTCGCTACGAAGAACTCGGCGCTGGCGCGATTCTGTTCACCGACGTTGACGTGGAAGGCCGGATGGAGGGCGTGCAGACCGACCCGGTTCGGCGAGTCGCCGACGCGGTCGAAATTCCGGTCGTGGCGAGTGGCGGCGTCGCGACCGTCGAAGACGTTCGAACGCTCCGCGACACGGGCGCATCAGCTGTCGTCGTCGGGAGTGCGCTCTACGAAGGGGCGTTTACGCTGGCGGAGGCGCGAACGGCACTCGACTAGTTGGCGAATTTTCTATCGATCGATTATCGGACTTGATTGCCGAACTGTCGGAACACGTCGAACTCCGAATCGAGTCGTGGCTCTGCGAGCCAGTACGCACCGAGGGTGGCCATCGGTGCGCCGATGAGGAGGCCGGGAACCGTCCCACACAGGAGTACGCCGATACCGACCATCAGGGCACTCAGGACATCACGCTTCATTACGAATTAGATGTTAGGCTTCGATGTAAATATAATTGCGTCAGACGCTCGTCTGGCGCGCAAAAACGGAAATCACCTTGTAGCCCCGAACCAATAACCGACTATGAGCGACCGAACCGCCGCCGTGACGCGTGAAACAGCGGAAACGACCATCGAGGTAACGCTCGATGTAGACGGAGACGGCGACGCCACCACTGACACCGGAATCGGTTTCTTCGACCACATGCTCGATAGCTTCGCCCGCCACGGCCTGTTCGACCTGACAGTTCGTGCCGACGGCGACCTCCACATCGACGACCACCACACGGTCGAGGATGTGGCCATCACCCTCGGCGAAGCCTTCGATGAAGCCCTCGGCGACCGCCGGGCAATCTACCGATTCGCCGACCGCAAAATTCCACTGGACGAAGCAGTTGCTGACGTCGTCGTGGACGTGAGTGGTCGCCCACTCTTCGAGTTCGAGGGCGAATTTTCACAGGACAGAGTCGGCGAGATGACCAGCCACATGGCCCAGCACTTCTGTCGCTCGCTGGCGATGAACGCCGGGCTGACGCTTCACGCAGGCGTTACGGGGGAAAACGCCCACCACGAAATCGAGGCGTTGTTTAAAGGGTTGGCGCGGGCGCTGGACGACGCGACGCAGATTGACGAGCGGCGGAGTGACGTGGCGAGCACGAAGGAATCGTTGTAAATCTCGCTGTCGATGTTTCACGGTGGGTTTTTAAGATACTGTTTACTTACTAACAGCTATGGGAAATCAGACCTGGATTCAAACCGGCATCCTGCTCGTTCTTTTCGGCGGGTTCGCTCTCATTGCCCCGCATAGCACTCTGGGCGACCTCGGTTTCTTTTTCATGCTCGCCGGACTCTGTATTGGTCTTATCGGTGCTATGCCGGTCGAATCGTAGGTTGGTTGCTGTTTGTTGGCTCTCGTTTCTGGAACACTGCTCGTACGCGAGCGACTGCCTCATTGCGGCGACTGCTGTCGAGTTCGAAGAACTCGTAGTAACACGCAACGTCAGCCACTTCGAACGTCTCGATAGTGTCTCTGTGACGAAGTATTGACACCGTCTCGTACGATGTCGCGGTCGCTGTCCACTTACAACTTCACCCGCCGAAATACGCCGGGATAATCCACCACAACGCCATCCGAATCGACTGGCAACTCAGCGGTGAACCCACTCTCCAAACTCTCGTACTGGAACAGACCACCGTCCGAATCCACCGGTTCCAGACAGGTGTATCGCTGTTCGACCGCTTCCGCGGTCATCGCGGGCACGTCGAGGTAGACGACCGAAATAGTCGCGCTCTCTCCGGGTTCCCAATCGAGACGCCGAATCGGAATCGCGTTCGTGAACGGCGTGACGGCAATGTCCACGTCACGGCACCCCGCGAGTTCGGGCGCGGATTCGCCGTCTTTCCTCCAGTTGCCTTCGCCGTCGTGTTGGAGTTCGGTTCCGCCTCCCGTCCCGAGGGTATCGATTTCGACCTGCTGAACTCGCTCGTCCTCGTCGCACTGCACGCGATAGCGAACTCGAAACGGTTCGCTCTCGCTTTCACTCTCTGCGACTCCCACGACGACGCCGTCCGCGTGGACGGGGTCGAACTCAGCAGCGAGGTGTTCGGTGCTGACGCCGTCAACTTCCTTCCAGACGACCTGTCGTTCCATGCCTCCCTGTCGGAGCGCACCGTGATGAAGCCTCCTCAACCCCACAGGACTAAATCGTCGGGGGCGTCTACCCCCTACAAGGATGTTCAACAAAATCATGCAGAAGTTCGAGGGGAGTCCGAGCCAACAGCAGGTCATCCGACTGCTTCTCGAACGCGGGTTCTCGGTCAGCGACGAGGGGCGCGTCGTCTCGGGCGGTATCGAAATCCCGAACACGCAAATCGCCCGCGAAATCGGCGTTGACCGCCGGGTCGTGGACTCCACCACGGACGCGATTTTGGCGGACGAAGAACTTCGGCGCATCTTCCAGAACATCTCCTCGATTCCGAGTCTGCGTGATTTAGCGCCGGTGTTGGATTTGTCGGTGTTGACCATCGAAGTGTCCGACGCCGACCAATCGGGTATCGTCGCCACGGTCACGTCTCTGCTGGCCGACGACGACATCTCCATCCGTCAGACGATAAGCGAAGACCCGGAGTTCACCGACAACCCACGTCTCTATCTCGTCACCGACGAAGACCTGCCGGGCGACGTGCTGAACGAGTTGAAAAATTTGGAGTTCGTGCGGCAGATTCGACTGAGCTAATCGTCTTTCTTCTCGCTCGCCTCGAAACCCACGCCTTTTCGGTGCTCCTCCGCGAAACCCCCGACGATGGGTGGTACGACGTATCGAACCGTCGCCGGGAACGGAGAAGTAGCGTTCGAGGTTCGAGGTTCCGAGTTTATCGGCTACGTCGCCCCCGCAGAGAGCGTCGAGAGCGCTGAGTCGTTCGTCGAGCACATCGAAGAGCGTCATCCGGACGCCACGCACAACGTCCCTGCCTACCGCGTTCGCGCCGACCGAACCGAGAGTAGCAGTTTCCTCCGCGAGTATTCGAGCGACGACGGCGAACCATCCGGGAGCGCGGGTAAACCGGCGCTGAACGTCCTCCAGCAACGCGACGTGGAGAACGTGGCCGTCGTCGTCACGCGCTACTACGGCGGGACGAATCTCGGCGTCGGTGGACTCGTTCGGTCGTACTCCCGCGCCGTCAAGGAGGCGGTAGACGACGCAGAAGTCGTGGAAGAGCGTCCGCACGAGCGTCTGGAAATCGCCGTCGGGTACGACGATTCGGGCACTGTTCGAGGCATCTTAGAAAGCGAGAACGTGGAGTTCGAGGCGGAGTACGGCGAAGACGTGCAGTTCTCAGTTCGCGTCCCCGTCGAAGACGCCGAAACGCTCTGCGACCGACTCCGGAGCGCGACCAGTGGCCGGGCCGAGATTCGGTAACCGTCTCCGGTTCGTCAGGCAACCGCTTGAACTGCGGTGAACACGCCGTATCCGACGCCCAGTGCGATGGCCAGCGAGAGCACCCACGCCAGAATCGTGTACGTCATCTTCTTCGCGCTGACGCCACCGTCACTGGCGGCGTAGCCGCTTCCGATGATGGTGCTGACGATGATTTCGTTGAACGAGACGGGGATGCCGAAGAAGACCGCGGCCTGCGCGATGGCGAACGCGGGAATGAGGGCGGAAATCGACCGCCGCGGTCCGAGTGCGGAGTAATCCTGCGCGAGTGCTTTAATCATTCGCGGGGCACCGGTCCACGACCCGATGAGCAGGCCGAGACCGCCGCCGACCAGCACCGCTACCAGCGGTATCGAGAAGGAGTCCAACAGGGGAAGAAGCGGCCCGATAGCGAGGCCGACCTGACTGCCACCTGCCGAAAAGGCGACCAATCCGCCGAGTGCGAGCAGGAATCGACGCTGGCCGCGCGTGATGTCCGCGACCAGTTCGCGCCGAAGTTCGAATCCGACCGCTCCGGCGATGGCGAGCGACGTGAGGACGATTCCGGAGTCGATTCCGCCGACCGTCGGAAGCGAGAGGACGTTCGCAACGCTTTCCGACACCGAGGTGCTCACGCCGGGCGGGCCGAGAAAGACGAATCCGATGTTGGCCACGATGAGTCCGACGACGCCGCCGAGAATCGGAACGGCCGTCGTCTCCGGGACGTCTTCGTGTCGGAGGGCACGAGCAGTTCCGTAGGCGATACCGCCACCGACGAAGGGGGTCAACACCCAAAGCGAAAGTATCTGCTGATACTTCGCCCATGCCGGAGCACCGCCCAGTGCCAATCCGACGCCGACGATAGCGCCCGTCACCGTGAACGCGGTTGCGATGGGATACCCCGTGAACACGCCGATTGCGACCAGTATCGCCGCCGTGAGCAGTCCTGTGGTTGCGGCGAGCGGCGACAGTTGGACGCCGAGAATCAACTCTCGACCGACCGCCTCGGAAACGTTTGCACCCTGCAAAGCCGCCCCCAAAAATCCGAGAATACCGACGAGAAACCCGGCCCGCATCACCGACAGGGCGTTCGCTCCGACTGCGGGAGCGAAGGGGGTCGAACCACTCGACCCGGCACCGATGGCCCACGCCATGAAAAGACTCGCAAAACCGGCAACGACGACCGTCAGCAACCCACCATCCATATCCTGCCAGTAAATCCTCTCGGGTGAATAGTGTACCGACTCGAACGATTAAAAAATAGTGACGTTTCTCTCAGTTCGTATCTGCTCGCGGCCCGTCGCCCTGTTTCGGCGCTTCGACGCCTTCCGCGGCCTCGACCGTTTCCGTTTCCTTCTCCACGTCCACGTGCCAGCGGTCGATTTCGTCCTCGTAGGTCGTGAGCAGGTTCGAAACGTGATCTTTCAGGTCGTCGTCGTTGACGTTTACCTCGAAGATGAACCCCTCTTCGCCGTTTTCCATCCGACTCGTCTGTTGGATGTTCGCGCTGACGAGGTCGTTGTCGAAGTAGTACGGCGCGAGTTGCGTCATCACTTTCTGGTACACCGTGTCCTCGACTTTTCGAATCGCCTTCCGACTCGCCGAATCGGCGGCACGGGCGACGTAGTTCACCGAGTCCTGCCACCTGTCCATCGCACCTTCGGTGTCGTCGTCTTCCAGTTTTTGGTACGATTCGGTCAACTTCTCTCCCGCCGTCCGGAGGTCGTCGTCGGGCGATTCGCCCGCTTGCTCTCCTTTACCTTCGCTGACGTGTGCCTGCTCGGCAGTCTTTTCGGCGACGTCTTCGCCGAGTCGTTCGTGCGATTTGGGTCGCCACTCGTCCCATTCTTTGAACGCTCTGCCCGAGACGTCCGCCTCCCGGAGGGCTTGCGTAATTCGCTCGCCGTGCTCGACGATATCTCCCCAGCTACCGCGGAGCTTGAAGCCAGAGATACTCTCTTCCATTCGGTCGGTGGGGCGTATGTCGCGCAGGCTTTTACCTCTTACTGTCACCCCATGAGAAAGACCCGTTCACTCGCTATACGCTGAATTCCACGATTTCGCCACCGCATTATTTCGACTTCAAATCGCCGTATACAAACCGCTCGGCGAACGAGTTTAGCCTGGCTTTCGCTCCGGCGAGGAGTTCCACGTGTTTGCTGACTGCGCGCATCTCCGACTCCGAAACCTCGATTCGGTCGTCGCCGAACACGTCTCGCTCTTCGCCGTTCGAGGCGGCATCCACCACCGACGAGATACCACACCGGCCACACGCTTCCGTTCGCTTTCCGCCCATACACCGCGATACGGACGCCTCCGTGTTATGTGTTCTCCCCAGGCACTCAGTATCATCCCCAACCACTGTCGTCGCCGATCCCGACCACCGCCGTCGACGATCTCGTCGGTTCTGTCGAAACCAACTGGATTACTCCGGCGCGATACCACCCTCGTTTCTGGTGAGGAGGTACAGCACGAACGACGAGAGCCAATGCGACCCTGCGTAGTCATCGGTGAACGCCTTCTCCAGACCGCGCTCGGTGTGTCTCTTGGCACTCTGCTCAAACACCTCGGCGTATCGATGCCCGTCGAGTGCGGACGCGAGTCCCGCCAGACACCACGCTTTCGAGACGTTCAGTCCGACCAGATGGAGTGCGATGCCTTCGTCTGCCTCAACGTGAACTGGGTCGAGAATCGTCTCGTAGGGCGAGGTCGTCACGTCGGGTAGGAAGCCATCGAGCCACGTCGTGAACTCGTCTTGGCCGTATATGCGCCGCATGAGGTCTGCTTCTGTCAGTGCCGGGGACAGAAAATCCCAGCCGAGCGGTTCGTACTCGACGGGATAGTCGCGGTCTTCGGCAAAGAACTCGATTGCAGTGTCGGAGACGGTCGATTCCAGTGAGTCGTTCGACATTGTTCTCGCGTAATCGAGGATGCAGTGCAGGGCGAACGCGGTGTTTTGATGCGTTCCGACCCGGAACGGACGTTCTTGCGACAGAAATTCGGATTCGACGAGCGTTACAATCTTCCGTTCTAACGGCTCGATGACCGATTTCCACTCGTTCGCGCGGTCGTCATCCCAGAGAGACAGCTCCGATGCGAGGTGTAAGAGCCAGCCCACCCGTAGGGTTTCTCGAAAGACTCGTTTTCCTCGAAGTATTCGACCTCTCGCTCGACGTTTTCCACCGTCAACCGAGCATCGATGCTCGCGACGATTTCGTCTTCTACGGGGTGGTCATCGAACAGCCGAAGCTGTCGAACGAGTGCCCAGTGGCTGTGTACCGAGGAATGCCAGTCGAAACAGCCGTAGAACACCGGATGCTGCTCTGCTGGCCGGGCGAACCCGTCCGGAGAATCGACCGAAAAGATGGCGTGGGGGAACTCGGTTTCGATGGAATCCAGTGGATGATGTGAGAGCACTTCTGCCAACTCTCTTCCGCCCCAATCGCTCCTTCCCGAGAGAACCGCATCCATATCGGTATCCGCAAGTTGATTCATCTGCTCGGCATTTTCACACCCTTCTGTATTTAATTGATTGGTGATATGTGAAAGTCACACACACCGGAGAGAAATCGGTGGATAGCTATCCGTGTTCCCACGCAGACTCGTCTTTCGCTAGCACCACTTTGTAGTAGCCGTCGCCCGTTCGAACCTCGGCGACTCGCCACGGCGTTCCGACCACGACGTCGTGTAGTCTGTCGGGCGAGAAGAGCACGAAGTGGAGGTCGCGCCCGACCTCGCGCTCCCCGTCGCGGACGTATTCGAAGTGGAAGGTTCGGTGGGCAACTCCCGGGCGCGGGTCGGGTCGGTAGCCGAAAAACTCCTCGGCGTCGAGTCCGGTGGGGTCGTAGTTGTCCACGACAGCGACCCCGTTCTCGTCGGTAATTCGGGCGAGGTCGGCGAGGAAATCGCGCGCGCCAGCAAGTGACTGCGCGAGACCGATTTGCGTGCCGTTGACGAGCGCGGAGCGGAATCTGTCGCACGAAAAATCCAATTCGAACATGTCCATCACGCGAGCGTCCTCGACGCCGCGCTCGCCGGCGGTTTCGACTGCGCCCGGACTCACGTCGATGGCCACGACTTTGCCCTCCCTTTGCAGAAATTCGGCGTACTGGCCCGACCCACAGCCGATGTCCACGACCGGATATTCGAGCGTATCGAGCAGTTCGCGCCAGTCGTCGCTCCACTCCGCTTTCGGCCTGAAGTAATGCTCGTAGATGTGGCCGTCTTGCGTCTCCACACCGTCTCGGTACTGGCAGTCGCCGCGTAAACCACCGCGCTGGTAGTCGAGCATCGCTCGACCGAGTGGGTCTGCCCTCATCACAGTGTGTCACACACCATCATTTGTAATAAAAATGTAATGAGTCTCGGTACCGACTCACGTCCCGACACTATTTATCCCTCCCTCCCGACCGAACGAGCATGGATAGCGGTATCGAGCAACACGACTCGTCCCGTTCACAGGGTGAGGACGCCGACGTGGTGACTGACACCGACGTTCCCGATTGGGACGACGAGTACGTCGATAGGGTAAGCGACCGACTGCTCGTCAACTTCGATTTGGAGAAGTCCTACTCGGTTCGTGGGGAGCAGTTCACCCTCTACGGACAACTGCTGATGGAGAGTCGGAAACATTTCTTTCACGAGTCGCTCAACTACGCTAATCACGCGTCGATAGAACACCTGTTCGTCCGCCGAACTGACTCGGTTCGCGTGAGCGACCTCGAACGGTTCGCCGACCTCGGTCACGACCTCGCCGACGAGTGGATAGACGCCGACGAGGAACATTTCGGCACCGAGTTCACGTTCGTCGTCGTCGCCTCCGACATTCCAGACGAGGTGCGCAAGTTCGTCGCCGACTTCCGCGACCGAACGCTACTCAAACTCGGCTACTACGGTCGCTACGAAATCAACCTCGTCGTCGTCGCACCGGAGCAAGAGGACATCGTCGCCAGCAAGAATGCGGACGTGAGCCAAGCGTTCGTGCTCTGGCAACGAATCGAATCCAAAAAATCCGGCATCCTTCGGCGCGTCGTGCGCCGACTCAAATCGTAATTTCTCCCTCGACGCTCCTCAGTCGTCCGACTCACCTCCGTCAGTAACCGGCGCTCTAGCACGTCCCTGTCTGGCGGACGTGATGTTCTTGTAGCCCTTCCAGACGAGCGAGACCGCCAGTGCGATGAGGATGAACGCGATGGCCGTCTGCAGTCCTGCGGAAACCACACTTCCGAGCGTTGCACCGCCGTCGCCCCACCCACCCCGTACGAATTTCAGTACCAGGTTCTGCCACACTGCGAGGTAGAGCAGGCCACAGATGGTCACGAACGTCATCAGCACCATCGGGACGCCCGTGCTGAGCAGTTGCTTGTTCTTGCTCCAGTTGGCCAACCAGACCGTCGCTGTCAGGAGCGCCAGCGCGGCGAGCAGTTGGTTCGCGCCGCCGAACAGCGGCCAGAGGTCAGACCACGTGCCCGTTGCGACGAGACCGAACGCGATGGCACACTGGAATCCGGCGTTGACGTACCGGTTCGACGCGACGCTCTGTGGGGTCGTCGTCGGCGTGCCGACGATTTCCTCGAACATGTAGCGGCCGAGGCGAAGCGCCGTGTCGGTGGACGTGAGCAGGAAACTCACCATGACGAGCGCCATAAACGGTTCGCCGTAGCTCTGTGGCAGGCCGAAACTGGTGAGCATGATGCCGCCACCCTGCGCGAAGTTCGGCAGTGCTTGGCCGACACCGCCACCCTCTACCGTAATGCCGACCAGTGCGACGGTCGAGAGTGCGAGAACCGCGAGCAATCCTTCACCGAGCATTCCGCCGTAGCCGATGACTCGAGCGTCGGATTCTTGATTGAGTTGCTTCGCCGTCGTTCCCGAGGACACCAGCGAGTGGAAGCCGCTGATGGTACCACACGCGATGGTGATGAACAGCACCGGGAACAGCGGTTGACCGGTCACGCCCCAGAATCCCTTGAACGCGTCGAGTTTGACGGTAAGGGGTTGGCTCGGTGTCACCGCACCGATTCCCATCGCACTTCCGAGCGTCCCGACGATGATTGCCAACAGCGCGCCGCCGACCCCCGCGTACAGGAGGAACGACGATAGGTAGTCACGCGGTTGCAGGAGCGTCCACACCGGCAGGACGCTCGCGATGAACGCGTACACGAGGATGATCGGAACCCACGTCGTGGCGGCGAGTTGAAGCGGGTACTGAATCCCGACCCAAACGCTGGCGAACACGCCGGTGACGAACACGGCCGTCCCCGGAATGAACGGCAGGTCGAGTTGGTACAGGTACACCCCGAACACCATCGCGAGAGCGATGTACAGGATGCTCGCCGTCGCGGCGCTCGGATACGCCTCGAAGACGACGCCGACGACGAACGCAAACACGCCGACGACGAGGATGATGGTCAAGAACGCGAACCACAACAGCATGTTCTTGCCGCCCTCTCCGACGTACTCGCCGATGATGTACCCGATGGACTTCCCTTCGTGTCGGAGGCTCCCCGACAGCGAAATGAAGTCGTGTACCGCGCCCATCAGCGGGTTTCCGATAGCAATCCACAGCAGGGCGGGAACCCAACCCCAGATGACTCCCGCCGTAATCGGGCCGACGATTGGTGCGCCGCCCGCGATGCTCGAATAGTGATGTCCTAACAATACTGGTTTCTTGGCCGGTACGTACTCCTGCCCGTCTTCGTACTTATGTGCTGGCGTATCTCGACTGTTATCGAGTTCGACGAACTGTGCGAGATAGCGCGAGTAACCGATGTATCCAACACTAAAAAGTACCAAAACGGCGAGTACTAGCCATATGATTGCAGTCGCCATGGTATTATGCTACACGGATTAGAATATGATGAACGGTAATAAATGTTCTTTTTGTTCTTGAGGGTATGACGGGTTTGAACCACCTCATTTCGTGACAATGTTGCCTTTCGCTCGACGGCTACCCGACAGATTTCGGCGTCGATTCGATCCCAACGTCTAACTCGCCTGCCACGTCAGAGAGTAGCGTCCCTTTCACCTCCTCGACGCGGGACTCGATGGTCGCAACGACCGGTTCGTCGAACGATTCGCGGATGTGTTCGATTCGCTCGCGCTCGGTTCGACAGCGGGCGCGGAGGTATTTTGCACCGCTTCCGGATTCGTCCTCGTCGGGTTCCGGCGTCACCTTGTTGACGACGAGTCCGGAGACGGCGAGGTCGTACTCGGTCAACTCCTCTACTGCACGCCCCGTCTCGCGAATCGACAACTCGTCCGGATTGAGCACGAGGAAGAACGCCGACTCGGTGCGTAGCACCTCGCCAGCGAACTCGAACATCTCCTTTCGCTCCTGTAGGCGGGCGACGATGGGGTCGCCCTCGGCCACTCGCCGCGGTTCTCGGTCGCCGATTGCGGCTTTTTCGAACAGATCGATGCTTCGCTTGCGCTTGTGTAGCAGACGCTCTATCCAGCCTTCGAGGAACTCCGGGAGCGAGAGCAAGCGAAGCGTCCCGCCGGTCGGCGAGGTGTCGAAGACGACGCGGTCGTACTCCTCCGCGTTCTGCATCACGTCCACGAATCGGTCGAACAGCGCGGATTCGTGCGCCCCGGGCGTCTGGTGTGCCATCTCGATTTGGCGGTCGATGGCGTTGACCATGCCGGGACTCACTTGGTCGCCCATCGACCTCTTTATCTCCATCAGATGGTTCTCGACCTCCTGCTCGGGGTCTATCTCCATCGCCCACAGGTTGTCGTACCCATCGACCGGCGCGGGTTCGTCGCCGAACTGCTGGTCGAACACGTCGGACGTGCTGTGGGCCGGGTCGGTCGAAA
>CAYNQM010000040.1:0-25216 GCA_964399275.1 uncultured Haladaptatus sp. | reverse complement strand
AACTCGGGTCCTACGGACCCCATCCGCAGAGGATACCACTACCCCACGGTCCCGCAGCATTTCGGAAAAGGCGAGTCCGTGAGTTAAGCCCTTCGTTTCAATCCCGTTCCCGTGGCACGACGAGGTCGTCATCGTCGCGGACTGCGAGACTCGCCAACGGGTCGTTTTCGTAGGCCGAGACGCCGTGATACCGACCGACGACGTAGCCGTCGTAGTCGCTCTCGACCGTCGCCTTCGTCTCACCGTGCGGCGTCACGATGTCCGCCAGAACGTCGCCTTCCTCGAAGATGTCGCCCGCTTCGACGCAGTGGCGGACGATCCCTGCCGTATCAGTGTGCGGGTGAACCGCGCGCTTGACGGCGAAGTCGACGGGTGATTCGAGGCCCGTCGGTTCGACGTCGCCGGACAGCATGTCGAGTTCGCGCATGACGTTCAACAGGCCGGTTACGCCCTTCGCGCGAGTCTCCTCCTCGACCACTTCGAATCCACCGAGTTCGACCGTGAACGCGGGAATCCCGGCGTTGTTCAGCGCCGCACCTGCGGTCGAACGTTGGAGATTCTGCCCGACGTACTCTTCGGCAGAGTACTCGTTGATCACCGGGAAGTCGTAGGCGTCCACGAGTCGTTCGAGGTCGTCGGCCAGTTCGCGGGCTTCCTCCTCGTCTCGCTCGCACCCGTAGAGGACTCTGTCCCGAATGACGAACGGAATCGACCCGACTTGTGCAGTGTGGAGGTCAACCAGTGCGTCCGCGGACTCCTCGAAGGCGTCGTAAATCCGCCCGTCGATGAGTTCCTGCACGCGCGGCGGGCGCGAATCCTCGGCGTCCGGGTCGGGAAAGTATCGGTTGGGGTCGTCGCTGTGGTAGTAGGAGGTTCGCGTCGTTCGGCGCAGACCCGCGGGATTCAGATTCGGGAGACAGACCACGGTTCCGCAAATCCGTGATTCGAGGTTTTCCTGCATTACGTCCTGTGCGGTGGCGAGGGCGGTTACCTCGTTTCCGTGAATCGACGCGGTAATCCAGAGCGTCGGGCCGCCTTCCTCGCCATCGGCGATGAGGACTGGGAGTCGTTCGGGCGTTCCTGTCGGGAGGTCGGTGACGTCAAGCCAACCGGTGACGAGTTCGCCGGGGCTGGATTTTGCGGTGCCGACTTGCATATCCGGAGGTGTTCGGCGGGGAGTAAAAAAGCGCGCGAACCGGCAGGCACAGCGAAATGAACCGTTGATGTCGCCCCAAATTTTGACACACTGAAGACGACCACCCCATCCAAGGCGGATTTCGGATGTCGGAAAACGAGTGGAACCACAAGTTCGACGTCATGGACTTCGAGGAACGGAAACTACTCCGACGGAAAAACGTCGCACGTCGCCGTCGCCGAAAGGACTGAGCGAACGTCTCCGGAGTCGAAAATTCCGATTTGCGTCGCGGAGTCCTCGCAGTCGAACAGCGCCTCGGGAACGCGAAGGACTTCGCCAACGCCGATTTTCCAGACGCGAATCGTGACGTAGTACGCGGATGGGTCGTGCAAGACCACATCCACTGCTGCGTCGATTGGCACCTCGAATGTCGTGTCGAGAACTTCCTCGCCGGTGTTGCGGTCGGTAACGAGGACGGCGACAGTTCGAAACCGGATGGCTGCGTTCCAGAGGCTCACCGTATGCTCGGACGAATCGCCCGCGACCACGCGACCGACGTTCTGTCATTGTCGTCCCGATGTCACACCAGCACGCGCTCCAGCGAAACCACTTCGCCAGCGTCCGCCTCCGCATCGCCGACGAACCGTCCTAGACAGATCGCCGATCCGTTCGGCGTGACGCAGGCGACGAGTTGGTCTTTTTCTGCGTCTTCCGCACCGATGACGCCCGGCGCGTACACCTGCGCGCCGTTGGCGACCTGTTCCGCCGCGTTCGGTGCGATGGTGATTTTCGGTAGATGCGTCAATGCGCGCTCTGCCGGGAGGACGATTTCGCGCAACCAGTCGTCTTGGCCGTTCTCGCGCCAGCGCGCCAACGCGTCTGAGAGGTCGTGCAGGGTGACGAGGTCGGTGTCGTCGAAGGGATCGGTGCCAGTTCTGCGTAGGTGACCCATGTGTGCGCCGGTGCCGAGCGCGAGACCGAGGTCGTGACAAAGCTTTCGAATGTAGGTACCGCTCTCACAGCGAATCCGCAGAAGCGCCTGTCTGTCGCGTACTTCCAGCACGTCCAACTCGTAAATCTCTCGCACTCGCAATCGCCGGGAAACCGCACTCTTTCTGGGGGGTTTCTGGTACAGCGGCGCTTCGAACTCTCCGACGATGGCCTCGATGTCGGCGGGGGGTTCGTCGTGGAGTTCTAGCACGGAGACGTACTCCTTCGACCCTTCGAGAAACACCTGCGAGAGGCGGGTCGCCGTGCCGGTCAGAATCGGCAGGCAACCGGTGACTTTCGGGTCGAGAGTTCCGGCGTGGGCCGCCTGCTCGACGTCGCAGAGGTCACGAACCCACGCGGCAACTTGGTGGGCCGAGGGGCCGGGCGATTTGTCGAGATTGACGACGCCGAATTCGAGGAGTTCGTCGGGCGAACGCTCGTCTGGTGGGCCGCGAAGGGACATTAGAAATCGTAGGAGACGCCGGTGATCGGATACTTTCCTTCGTCGGCCGCGGGGTCGTAGTCCTCGACCGCGGTCGTGAGCATGTCGAGCACGTCCTCCGGATCCCAACGCGCGGTGTTGATGCTCAGGTCGTAGATGGAGAGGTCGCCGATGTCGATGCTGTAATACTCCTCGTATCGCTGGGCTTCACTGCCAGCGCGGGCGCGGGTTTCGGTCGCCGCCTGCTCGACCGACTTCTCCTCCCGGTCGGCGATGCGGGCCGCACGAACGTCGAGCGGTGCGTCCAACCAGATTCGGAAGTCGGCGTGTTCGGCCGCGAGCCAACCTGCGAGTCGAGATTCGAGCACGAGACCGTCGCGCTCGACGGCGATTTCGCGGAGGCGTTTGTCCAAATCGCGGTCGATTCCCTCGTCCTCCTCGGCGAGTTTGTTGAACTCCAGTGGCGTCAGGTCGCGCTCCGCGGCGAGTTCGCGGAAGATATCGCCGCCGCTCACGTGTTCTAAATCGAATATCTCGGCGAGTCCCTCGGCGGTCGTACTCTTCCCACTCCCCGGTGGGCCGGAGACTGTCAGTAGCATATTCCCTCTCGAACGGGCACCAAGAAAGAGGTTTTGAACTTACGTCGGCGTCGTCTGGATGTTCAGCGCCTTGCGGATGAGTTGCGTGAACGCCATCGAGCAGAGGAAGTACCAGACGATCCACGCCTGCATCGGTCCGATGACGCCGTGCGTCCACGGAAGCGGGCCGCCCGCCATCGGGAGGATGATTTCCGTCGGGACGACTGACCCGGTCTCCGGCCCGATCCGCCAGTACATCCAGAGGAAGACGGGAATGGTGATGAACATCGTCCACACCATCGGGCGGAACTGCTCTTTGAACATGCCCGCTTGGTCGCCCATGGCTTCCATCTGCTCCTCGCGAATGCGCTCCATCGCCTGCTCGTCGCCGCGCTCTTTGGCCTCCTTCTGGCGCTTTTGGATGTCCTTCATCCGCTGTTGATACGCGCCCATCTTCTCCATGTTCATCAGGTTGTCCTGCAAGAGCGTGGAGTACAGCCCCGTCAACATGGCGAGAATCATGATGACGACGTAGAACGGCAGCGTGGCCTCGACAGGTGCCAAGAACACGTCTACCGCACCGCCGACGACGTTCCGAACCGACTTGATGGAGTAGCCCGCGAACAGGCCGATGCTGGCCACCGCCGCGAGTTTGTCCCACTTCGACCACGTGGTTCCCTCCACGTCGTCCACGTCGGTGGACGCCGACGTGGTGCCACCGCCCGACCCGTCGAGTGCGCTCTCGACTGCGCCGGAGTTGGCGAGTTCGAAGCCGTGGTCGCCGTCCACGAGGATACCCTTTTCAATCATGCGACCCCACTGGCCGCTCGTGATGTCGTCGCTGACGTCGCCCCACTCGACTTCCTCCGACCCCTCGTCGGTGCGTTCGTAGACGACCGCGAGAGCGTCGGCCATCGCCGAATCCTCGGCGATGAGCGATTCCACCTTCTGCTCTGTCCGTGCCATTACGTCGGATTTGGAATCCGCCGTTAATCAACCTTCGCCATCGACACGAGGAGGACAGGGTTTTCGTTGCGGACGACTCACTAGCCGACTCCTCGAATCGTACTGCACAGGTCTACTTTTTTAGTGACGCTAGCTATTGCCGACTCCAAACATACCGCACCCAAATGGTTTGTTTGCTTTATTCGCGGTAGCAGTTGCCGACTCCAACCATACCGCGACCGCATCGCAACGGCACCTCGAACCTCCCCAACCGACTCGCTTCGCTCGGCCGGAGGAAGAGGAGGCTGGGGAGGACGAGGGCGGTGCGGTATTTGGAGTCGGCCACAGCTAGCCCAACTGAACCGACGAACAATCCTTCACACTGAAGTTAGGAGTGGGAAACAGCTAGCACCACCTTCCCAAATAGATCCGAGATAGAGGTCTCCCTACCAGCCACCCCGATTTAGAAAAACTCGACCAAAAACTGGCGACACTAACCGATTTAGGCTTCGCTTTCGATGGTGTCGCGGATTTCGTCCCACACGGCGTCCGGGCTCTGTTCCCCGTCGATGCGGACGAGTTCGCCCGTCTCAGCGTAGTGGTCGATGACGGGTTCGGTGTTCTCGCGGTAGACGCGCAGTCGTTCCCGAACCGTCTCTTCGGTGTCGTCGTCGCGCTGTTCCAGTCGCGCTTCGACCGCCTCATCCTCCGGCGGGTTGTACTCGACGTGATAGATGTCGCCCGTTTCGGGGTCGAGTCGTCGGCCGGTCAGCCGATTCACGAGTTCCTCTTCGTCCACGTCGAGGTAGAGCACGACGTCGAGGTCGGTGATGTCGTCGAGATACTCCGCCTGCGAGAGGTTTCGCGGGTAGCCGTCGAGGACGTAACCGTCGGCCTCCGAGAGCGCGGCGTTGACGATTTCGTTCACCACCGGGTCGGGAACGAGTTCACCCTCGTCCATGAAACTCGCGGGCGTCCCGTGTTCGGTTTCCATGTGCTTGTTCGCGCGCAGCGCGTCGCCGGTCGTGACGTGCTCGACGTCGAACTCGTCGGCGATTCGCGCACTTTGAGTTCCTTTTCCGGCACCGGGTGCACCCAGAATAAGGATGTTCGGGCTCATGCGCATACCTGCATCGCCATCGCATAAAGGCTTAAAGAAACGGTTCGAGCGTCCGGTTTTAGTCGTCCGAGAACGAAGCGACAATATGAGCCGATTCAGCGCCGAGACGCCGAAAGAACGGCAGAAGCTCGTCGCGGACGCCATCACCGCCCACCGCAATCGCGGCAGTGCGTTCTGTACGTTGCAGGTCGAATCCGCGTCCGAGCGAGGGGAAGAGAGTGGCGAAATGGATGACGAGAGTAGAGAGAGAGGTGACGAAGACGACGAAGCGCTGGCGGAGATGCCGCCGTGGATTCAGTTTGGCGACAGCACCCTCAACCTCGACTGCACCGATGAGGAACTCGACCGACTCAAAACGCTCGTAGGCGAGTTTCCGGCGTTCAAAATAGAACAGCTCCACAGCCCCGAGGAGGCCGAGGGAACGAACGTCCGAATTAGCGCGAAAGCCGACGTAAACAGAATTGGACAATTCGTGGATCAAGTGCTCCAGAAAGTGTATGAATGTCCAGAATCGACACCGATTTGGGCAGTTGAGGTTTAAAGAACTGTGGGGATTTTCGTAGCAATTATCAATACGGGCTGCCACTACTCCGCCACATGACCTACAGACACGCTATTCGAGATACGTCAGACAGAGAATGGTGGACGAGCGTGACCCGCCGATACACCCGACAGGTAATCGACACAGGGTGGTACGTGACATGACGCTATTCGACCGCGTCGTCCTCCCGGTCGCCAGCGAGAAGGACGCCGAGGCGACCTGCGACGCCGCACTCGAACGAATCGAATCCGCGGGTGGCCGGGTCGTCGCCGTCCACGTCATCGAGAAGGCGGGCGGCGCGCCCGACAAGGCGTCGGTCGAACAACGAGAAGAACGAGCGGACGGAATTTTCGACGTCGTCAGAAAACGCTGTGCCGACGTTGGCGTCTCCTGTGAGACGAAACTCGCCTTCGGAACCGATGTGGCAGAAACCATCTTCGACATCGCAGACGAAGTCGATGCCACCGCAATCGCGTTCACGCCGCGAGGCGGGAGCCGCTGGGTGAAACTCCTCACTGGCGACGTGATGTCGTCGCTCGTTGCGAAGACGAACCGGCCAGTCGTCGTGCTACCCGACGTGGAGGACGCCTGATGTCGGACGAGGAACTCGCCAAAGACCTCGGCCCGCTGGCCGCCCTGACTATCGGAGTCGGGACGATGATAGGTGCGGGAATCTTCGTGCTACCTCAGCAGGCGTACAAAATCGCTGGCCCTGCTATCGCCTTGTCGTTCGTGGTCGGTGGTATCGTCTCGCTGTTCACCGCGCTCTCGGCGAGCGAACTCGGCACCGCGATGCCGAAGGCCGGTGGAAGCTACTACTACGTCAACCACGCGCTCGGTCCACTGTTCGGTTCCATCGCGGGGATGGGAAACTGGATGGGATTGGCGTTCGCGTCAGCCTTCTACATGATCGGCTTCGGGGATTTCGTGACGGCACTCGTCGCGGTTCCCGCGGTCGATGTCGGCGTCATCGCCATCTCCGGAAAGCAGGTCGCCGCGTTCTTCGCGGGACTACTCTTTGTCGGCATCAACTACGTCGGCGCGAAAGAGACTGGACGACTCCAAAATATCATCGTCATCACGCTCGTCGCCATCCTAACGGTGTTCTCGATACTCGGCTTCCTGCAAGCCGACCTCTCGACGCTCAAACCGTTTGCCCCCACTGAGGCGGGATACGGGGCGGTACTTCCCGGAACCGCGCTCGTGTTCGTCTCGTTCCTCGGGTTCGCCAAAATCACGACCGTCGCCGAGGAAATCAAAAATCCCGGTCGTAACCTTCCCCTCGCGGTCGTCGGAAGCGTCGTCATCGTCACCATCATGTACGCGATTCTGATGGTCGTGATGGCGAGCGTGATAAACTGGGAACAACTCGCCGCACCCGGTGCCGACCCGGTGGTCGAAGTCGCCGAAATCGCGTTCGGCGAGGGACTCGGACTGGCGGGCGTTGGTGCCGGACTCATCGTCTTCGGCGGCTTACTGGCGACCGCCTCCAGCGCGAACGCCTCAATTCTGGCGTCCTCGCGCATCAACTTCGCCATGGGTCGTGACAAACTCATCACCGCGTGGCTCAACGACATCCACGACAAGTTTTCGACGCCCTATCGCTCCATCGCAGTGACGGGCGTCATCATCTTGGCGCTCATCCTCGTCGGCAACATCAAGGTGCTCGCAAAGGCCGGGAGCGTGCTCCACCTCATCGTCTACGGCCTACTCAATCTGGCACTCATCGTGATGCGAGAGGCCGACGTTGCGGAGTACGATCCCGAGTTTCGCGTGCCGCTGTACCCGATTACGCCGATTTTGGGTGCCGTCTTCTCGTTCGCCCTCATCGCATTCATGGCACCCATCGAAATCGGGCTGGCCGTCCTCTTCGTCGTCGGTGGCATCCTCTGGTTTTTCGTCTACGCGCGACCGCGAACCGACAAACAGGGCGTACTGAGCAAGTACATCCTCAGCAAACCCGAGCAGATGCCCGAACCCGCCATCTCCGCCGCGACCTCGGTGAAACCCGACGGCGGCGACTATCGCGTGATGGTGCCGTTGGCGAACCCTGAGCACGAGAAAGACCTCATTTCGCTAGCCAGCGCGGTGGCGAGTCAGCGCGGCGGGACGGTCGTCGCCACCCACATCGTGCAGGTTCCCGACCAGACGCCGCTCGCCAGCGGTGCCGAGCACATCGAGGAACTCGACGCCGAATCCGCGGAACTGCTCGCCAACGCCCGCGAGGACGCCGAGACGTTCGGCGTCCCGGTCGAAACCCACACCATCCTCTCCCACCGCTCGTTCGAGGAAATCTTCGACGCGGCGCGAACCCACGCCGCAGACCTCGTGGTCATGGGTTGGGGGAAGGACAGCCACGGGTCGCCCGGCCGTGCGGAGAGCGCAATCGACGAACTCACGAGCGACCTACCCTGCGACGTGGTCGTCTACCGCGACCGCGGCTTCGACCCCAGCAGGGTGCTCGTCCCGACCGCAGGTGGCCCGGACTCCGACCTCAGCGCGGCCATCGCGCGAATGCTTCGCGCGGAGTACGGATCGGACATCTCGCTCCTCTACGTCGCCGACGACGGGGACGAAGACGGCGAACGCTTCCTCGCAAACTGGGCCGACGAGCACAGTTTGGGAGATGCGAACCTCCTCGTGGAGAGCGGCGACGTGGAAGCCGCAATCGAGCGAACTGCGGAAGACTGCTCGATGCTCATCATCGGTGCGACCGAGGAGGGACTGCTCTCGCGCCTCGTCCGCGGGTCGCTCGCGCTCGACGTGGTGAACGACGTGGACTGTTCGGTACTGCTCGCCGAGAAGGCTCGCAAGCGCTCGGTGCGCGAGCGCCTGTTCGGGTGAACAGGGCCGTCAGTCCAACTGGATGTACGTCCGTGTCTGGCCGACGCCCGAAATCGGCGCGATGCCCGACGTAACCGTGTTCTGTATCTCGTACTGGTCGTCGGCCTCGATTTCCACGATGACGTCGAAATCTCCGGCGACGACGTGGGCCTCCGTCACGGTCGGCAGTTCTCGTATCGCCTCGACCGCCTCCGTAGCCATCCCGGTGCTCGTGATGACGGCAGTGTATGCGCGAATCATCGACGCTAGTAGGACGAGAGAAATAAAGCAGCGCTACGACTGCCAGTAAGCAGGCGTCAGTAGAACCAGCACGGGCAAGATTTCGAGTCGGCCAATCCACATCAGCAAGACCATAAACAGCTTCGAAGCGTCCGAGAACGGGAGGTAGTTGTTCATCGGCCCGACGAGTTGGAAGCCCGGACCGACGTTCCCGAGGGTCGCGGCGACCGCCGAAAGCGCCTCCAGCGTGTTCAAGTTCGGTCCACCAGCGCGTTCGGCGTCGAGGAAAATGAGAAGCGTGCTGACGAGGAAGATAACGAGGTAGAGCAGTGTGAAGGCGTAGATACCGCGAACCGCGCGTTCGTCCAGCGCACGCCCGCCGAGGCGGAGCGGTCGAACCGCCTCGGGGTGGACGGTCGTGAACAGTTCTCGGCGGAACGATTTCAGGATAATCATCCAGCGAACGATTTTGATTGCGCCACCGGTCGAACCGGCACTCCCGCCGATAAGCATCGCCGCGAGCAGGAGGTACTGGGCCGAACTGTTCCAGGTGTTGAAGTCCATGCTCGCGTACCCCGTCGTCGTGACGATGGAGACGAGTTGGAAGGTGGCGTGTCGAATCGAGGATTCGATGTTGCCAGCGACTGGTGGCCCGCCGGGGACGTACACCAGCCCTTGGTGGGTGTACACCAGCACGGTCAGAACCGCCGACAGAACGGCCAGCACGCCGACGTAGAATCGGAACTCCGCGTCACGGAAGAGCTTTCGCGGTTCCCCGCTCAGCACGTGCCAAAACAGCGCGAAGTTCGTCCCCGCCGCGACCATGAATGGAATGATGACCCACTGGGCCAACGCTGAAAAGGCTTCGATGCTCCTCGCTTCCGGCGAGAATCCGCCGGTCGCCATCGTCGTGAACCCGTGGGCGACGGCGTTGTAGAGCGTCATTTCGGGTGCGAGCGGTTGGCCGATTATCGCGCCGAGGAGGTGGAGACCGTACAGCAGGACGATTTCCAGCGCCGTGATGCCGAGATACGCCTTCCAGAGCGCGCGAGCGGTTTCGGCGATTCGGGGCGTGAGCTTCTGGATTCCGGGGCCGGGCGCTTCCGCGTCCATCAACTGCGCGCCACCGACCGACAGTTCCGGCAGGATGGCGACGGCGAGGACGACGATACCCATCCCGCCGAGCCACTGGGTCAACTGTCGCCACATCAGCAGTGCGCGGGAGTGGGTTTCGAAGGAGATGTCTCCCATCACCGTCGCCCCTGTCGTCGTGAACCCACTCATGCTCTCGAACAGCGCGTTGACGGGGTCGGCGAGCGTCGAGGGGCCGGAGACGATATCCACGAAGGGAAACTGACTCATCAGCACGATTTGATTTCCGCCGATGACGTACGGAACCCCGCCAACTATCGATACCGCGAACCACGTCAGCGCGACCATCAGAAACCCTTCGCGCGCGCCGAGGTCGGGGTCGGGGTCGAGTCGTTCGAGCGACCAGCCGACTACCAGCGCGATGATGATGGTTGTGACGAACGTCCGAATCGCGCCGAACTCGCCGTAGTAGACCCCGATGAGAAGCGGAAACAGGAGGGGAACCGAGAGCCATTTGACGACCGACCCGACGAGGCTCACGCTGGCCCGCCAATCGACACGGAGATTCATATCGCGGCGCTCACTTCCGTCAGTACGTCCGTATCCACGAACAACACGACGTGGTCGCGCTCTTTCACGACCGTGTCACCACGCGGGACGACGAACTTCCCGTCCCGAGTAATCGCGCCGATGACGACGCCCGTCGGGAGGTCGGCCACTGCCTCGCGGATGGGTCTGTCGGTGAGAACGCTGTCGGCGTCGATTTCGATTTCGAGCACCTCGGCGCGATCGTTCTCGATGAGTGCGATGTTCTCGGCGCGGTTCTCGCGGGTGAAGCGCGTGATTTCCTCGGCAGTCACCTCGCGGGGGTTGACCGCCACGTCGATGCCGACCGCCTCGAACAGCGAGACGTATTCGGCGTCCTCGACGATTGCGATGGCGCGCTCCGCACCGAGTTGCTTGGCGAGCACCGAGACGAGCAGGTTCTTCTCGTCGTTCTCCAAGGCCGCGACGACCACGTCCGCCTCGTCTACGTGTTCGCGGGCGAGGAACTCGGCGTCCGTCGCGTCGCTCGCCATGACGACCGTTTTCGGGAGGTCTTCTGCGAGTTCCCGAGCGCGGTCGTGGTCTTGCTCGATGAGTCGCGGGCGCAAGTCGCGGCTTTCGAGCAGGCGGGCGATGTGGAAGCCGATTTCGCTCCCGCCGATGACGACCAGTTCTTTGTCCGCTCCCGGCGTCTCGTCGGGGGCGACTTCGAGCGCGAACTGTTGGACGCTCTCGGGACTGCCGATGACGACCACTTTGTCACTGGCTTGAATCACGGTCTCACCAACCGGAATCGCCACGTCTCCGTCCCGGATGATGGCGGCGAACGTGAGCGAGTCGAAGCGGTCTGCCTGTCGAACCGTCTGATTTGCGACGGGACTCTCTGCCCGAACTTCGAACTCGGCCATCTGCACCTTGCCACCCGCGAAGGGGTCAACGTCGCGCGCGGCGGGCAGGCCGATGACGCGAACGATGTCCATCGCGGTCAGCAGATTCGTACAGACCATAAAATCCACCCCGAACGCACCCTGATCGGTGTGTTCCCACGTATCGAGGTAGTCCACTTTCTTCACCCGTGCGATGGTGAAGGGGTCGTCTACCGTCTTCGCCGTCCCGCAGACGACGAGGTTGGTCTCGTCGTCGTCGGTGGTGGCGATTATCATGTCGGCCTTCTCGATACCCGCCTCCTGAAGCGTGGAAAGCGACGTGCCGTCGCCTTCGATCGCCAACACGTCGTGCGAGTAGGTGAGCGAATCCACTCGGTCGCCGTCCCGATCGACCACGACTACTTCGTGGGAGTCGGCGAGACTACCCGCGATGGACGACCCGACCTCACCGGCCCCAACGATGATAACGCGCATATGTGACCCTCCGTATCATTCCTGTCGGCGTGTTTCCACCCATGCGGTAAGGGTATTTCTCTTTAGCGACGATTGCAGAGGTTCGAGGGGGACCTCCGACGAGACCGATGTCGCGGTCACGTTCGGTCTGAATCTCGTCACGACCAATCTCCGTTTCGGCGGAACCATCAGTCATTGTGAGAGACCCTCGAACGAAAGGTTTGGTGGCTTGTTTTCAGCCTATCAAACTGTTTCGGGGCGTTGCTTGCCAATTCAGCCCCAACGCTTCTTAAACACAATCTGCTAGCGTCTGAGACATGGTAGAGCATACCCGCACGTTGGGATTTCGCGTCGCCTTTGCGTTGGGATTAGGAACGTGATTGCGGCGGGTATCTTCTCACTCTCGGGAACTGCCGTCGCACAAATCGGTAGCAATGCGATTATCTCGTTCGTCATCGCGGCGGCTATCGCGGGCGTGACGGCCGCGTCTTACTCGGAGTTCGCGTCCATCTACGCGGAAAACGGCGGGGGCTATCTCTTTTCTTCGCGCACGTTCGAAGACGACCGCCTCCTCTTCGCGGTCGGTGCGTCGCTGTTCATCGGCTACTCGGCGACGACCGCGTTCTACCTCGCCACGATGGGCGAGTGGTTCCACCAGTTCCTCATCCCGCACGGGATTCCGATTCCGCACGGGGTAGTGGCGGTTGCGACCGCAATCCTCCTCGGAGTGTTGAACGCCCGCGGGACGGAAGAAAGCGGAACCTTTCAGGTGCTCGTGACGGGTGCGAAAGTGGCCGTCCTTATCGCGTTCATCGGCGGCGCGCTGGCGTTCAAAGCGCCCTCTGCGACCGTCGATACGTTCGTCGGCGGCTTTGCGAAGGGTAGCCCGGCAGGAATCGTCTCCATCGCCGCAGTCGCGTTTATCACGTTCTTCGGGTTCTCGGCTATCGCGGCGAGTGCCGGAGAAATCATCAACCCGAAAGAGACCGTGCCGAAAGCCATCGGCGCGAGTATCATCACCGTCACCGTCCTCTACATCTTCGTCATCGTAGCGATGATGAACTCGCCGACCGACCCCCAAATCATCGCTCAGCAGGGCGAAACCGCGATGGGGAAAGTCGCGTCCGATTTCCTCGGCGCCTTTGGGAAGTGGCTCATCGTTGCGGGAGCCATCTTCAGCATGGTGAGCGCGTCGAACGCCTCGATTCTCGCGGCCAGCGGAATCGGGTCGCTGATGGGCCGACAGGGACAGGCACCGCGGCGATTCGCCCGAATCCACCCCGAGCACGGGACGCCGTTCTGGAGCGTGATGGCCTGCACGGGAACCATCGTCGCGCTCATCGTGACGTTCATCGCGCTGTTTCCGGCGGAGGGGGGACTGGGAGTCCTCAGTCTGGGTCTGGAAGCGCTCACCGGCTTCGCCAACCTGAATCTGCTCGCGCCGCTCGCGGTCGTCAACGTCGCGCTCATCCTCTCCCGGCGACGATTCCCCGATATGGAACGTCCGCTGGAAGTGCCGTTCGTTCCGTGGGTTCCCATCCTCGGCGTGCTGGCGAATCTCGCGCTCATCACCAACCTGCCGCCCCACGGCATCGCGGTCGGGTTGGTCATCGAAGCGGTTCTCGTCGGCGCATATCTCCTGTGGGGCGGCGCGCCCGACGTTGACGAGATGATTTCACGGGCGGTTCCCGCGCGCTCCCCGGGGGCGCTGACGAACGGCGGCGAATCCGACGAAGACAGATACCGCGTGCTCGTGCCAGTCGAGCGAATGCACCGGGCACCCGACCACGTCCGTCTGGCCGGGAAAATCGGCGCGCTTCGCGGGGAGAATCCCATCGTCCAAATAGTCAACGTCACGCAGATTCCCGAGCAGACCTCCAGCGAGAATTTCACCGACCTCGCCAACGAGCGGGCCGACCGACTACTCGACACCCTGGACGATGCCGACCTCGACGTGGAGTACACCGTCGAAGGCCACATCTGTCGAAGCGTCTCCTTCGACATCCTCCACACCGCCCGCGAGAACGACGCCGACCTCATCCTGATGGGCTACCCGAAAGAACACGAGGAAATCGCCGAGGCGGTCGAGTACGACTCACCCTGCGACGTGCTGTTCGCGGACGGATTCACCGAGCAGTCGAACCTCGACACCGTCACCGTCGGGGCTGGCGGCGGCCCGCACCATCAGGCCGTGCTCTCGCTGGTGAACGAACTCGGACGCAGTGGATCCGACGTGCACGTCGTCAACGTCACGCCGGGCGGCAGTGGCGGCACGGCGGAGGACATCGAAGAGACGCTGTCGGAACTGCAAGACGTTCCGACGGTTCACAGTCACGAAACGCAGGCCGACACGGTGGCGGACGGTTTGGTCACGACGGCCACCGAGCGCGGTGGCGTCCTCGTCATCGGCGCGTCGCGAACCCGACTGCTGAAACGCTGGGTGTTCGGAAGCACGCCCGACCGCGTCGTCGAGCAGGCCGAACGAGCAGGCGTCCCCGTCATCGTCTGCTCCCATCCGACGGGCGTCTCGGGATGGCTGGAGGACGCGCTGTTCCCGCTGTACCGAATGTTCAGCAAAATCGGACGCGACGGTGCAAAAGAGGGCGAACCGAGCACGAGCTAAGTTCGAGCGATTTTGTGGGAGTTCGGGTTCCTCGCCGCCAGCCGTCTTCACCATGATTTCGCCCTTCTCTTCGAGTCCCTTCGCCAGTCGCTGGTAGATGTCTCACATCGTTCCGACAAAATAGACATCGGGAACAGCAAAATGGGAACAGCAAAATTTTGTTGCCAATCACGGCAGTGAATGATAGACGGAACAGATGCCAGTGGAAAGACGAACGAAACAGACCGCAAAAATCGAAGATTTTCACGGCCGCGGAAGAGTTTGCTCTTCCGCAGACTTCGTTTGGAGTCGGCAACTGCTAGCTACTTCTCGGTTACTTCCGTATCGTTAGCAGTTGCCGACTCCAAACACCGCAACCGCAAACCGCCCACACCCTCCCCAACCGACTCCCTCCACTCCTTCCAGTCGTTTCGGTCGTCCCTCGCACGCTGTCGGCACAGGCCGTCGGACAACCGCTGTCCTCAGGCCTGCGCCAGCGCGCGCCGAAGTGATTGGTTCGTCTTTCTGCTTGTTAGTTCGTCTTTCGCTTTGGAATGTGGCCTCGCGTCTACATCACGCCGTTGTCGCGGAGCAAGTCAGCGAGGATGTGGAAGTAGAGGACGATGGCGGTAAACGTCGCCACTGCTGGCGAGACGAGCAGGAGGACGCCCACCAGCACCCCACCCAGTAGGGCGTGCGAGAGGATGCGCTCGTGCTCCAGTTCGGCGCTGTCCACGTCCTCGAACACCCAGTCTTGGTCGCCGAAGGCGGCGGCCGGGTCGGCGAGGCAGGCCCGGAGGTGTCGCCAACTTCCGGTTCGAAACCGGGTGAGGACGAAGTGGTCTAAGTCGATAAAAACGCTCAGGAGGACGCCGTAGACGAACAACCCGGCGAGCAGTGGGGTGGCAAATCGACCCGAGAGCGGAACGAGTAGGAGGCCCGACACCACCGCGCCGATGAGGAAATGTTCCCGCGAGTACATCTGTCGAATGCGACACGGCGGTGAGAGTAAAAGGTAGCGTCCGAGCGCCGAAGCGATTGTCGTCGTCGGATTCACTTTCACCAGATGGCTCGGATATATATACTATCCTTCGAATCAGTCGTTCAGATGACTAATACGGGGGACGAATCCGAGCGAGAACCGATTTCCACTCGAATCGATACCATCTTTCTTCCGGTGACGGACTTCGAGAGCGCAGTGACGTGGTATTCCGACGTGCTCGGATTTCCGACTCGCTGGCGCAACGACGAAAACGGCTACGCCGCGCTCGAAATCGGAGAAACACCGCTGACGCTCGTCCGATCAACCGAACCGTATCGCGGCGAACGAGAACTGTTCAACTTCTACACGGCCGATATCGAGGAAACGCATCGTGAACTCCAAAATCGAGGTGTGGACGTAGATTCGATACAGGAGACCGCGGATGTCGATTTCTTCCAATTTCGTGACGTGTGTGGAAACGTGCTCGCGTTCTGTTGTTACGAGCAATAAAAAAGAACACAACGCGACGAAACCGTCGAAATTCGGTACGTTCATACCCTCGCCGACACTGCAATTGATTCGATGGTAGGACACAGCGTGGAGCGCGTGACGCTCGCTCGACTCCCTTCGGGCGTCGAACTCGAAACGACGGTGCACACCTACGAGGGCGTCGGGGACGGGCCGACTCTGTACGTGCAGGCCGCACAGCACGGGCGCGAAGTCAACGGTAGCGAAGTGCTCCGGCGGTTCCACGAGGAAATCGACCCCGCCGAACTCGCCGGGCGAATCGTCGCGGTACCGGTCGCCAACCCGCTCACCTTCGACCGCGTGTCCTACACCACTCCCGAGCAGTTGGACAGCATCAACCCGAACATGAACCGGGTGTGGCCCGGCGACGACGAAGGAACCATCCACGAGCGCATGGCGGCCACGCTCTGGAAATACGCGAGCGAGGCCGACGCCATCGTAGACCTCCACACTGGCAGTCCGGAGATGCTGACCCATGTCGTGTTTATGGAAGGCGACGAAGAGTCGCGCAGACTCGCGGAAGCGTTCGGCACCGATCTGCTCCTCTCCGAGGAGGCGGGTGACGACGCCGACGTGGAGTGGAGCGAACGCGACTTCGGCGGCAAGTTCCGCGTCTCGGCCACGCGCGAAGGAATTCCGTCAATCACGCCGGAACTCGCGCACAACAAAGAAATCGTTGAGGACGCGGTCGAAACGGGACTGGCTGGCCTACTGAACGTCTGCCGCGAACTCGACATGCTCCAGCGGTCTCCCGCAGACAACGGCGAGCAGATGCTCGCGCGCAACCACCTCGGGCGAGTCGATGCGACTGAGTCGGGACTGTTCGTGGTCGAATCGAATCACGAACTCGGCGACCGCGTCGAAGCGGGCGAGCGCATCGGTACCCTGTACGACCCGGCGACGTACGAGGTGTTGCAGGAAGTCGAAACCGACCGCGAGGGAGTGCTGTACGCACTCTCCCGCGAGGCGACGGTCTGTGGCGGTGGGAAACTACTCAACGTCGCCTTGCTTCGCGAGTGAACGCCGAACTTCGAGGTGACTTTTCCGAGTCCGGGAATGCGAGCGACGGCGACGCCGACTATCCACTCGGGACGAATCGGTTCCGAGATGCGAACTGCTTGGTCGTAGTACGGATTGGCATCCCCCTTCGTGATGAATCCGGCGTGGGGTGCCGGACAGTTCCGCAGCTCCGCACAGCTATCCGCCCCGACGAGGTAGGCGGGATTCGCTTCGTCGTACCAGTTCTCGCCAGCAGAAACCCAGAATCGCGCGCGATGGAGCACCGGTATCGCGGACTCGCTCCCGTTCGGTTGGAAGACGAGCACGTCGCCGGACGCACCGAGCGACCGATACCCCTGGTCGCGGGCGGCGCGAGCGGAGACGACGCCATCGCGACTTCCCGGCGGCGTCACCCGGTGTTCTTCCATCACCACGACGACGTCGGCCTGTTCGACGTTCGGAGCCATGCTTCCGCTGATGACGGTGTAGGCCGGCGGCCAGACGCCCATCGTCGTCACGAAGAGCAGGCTCAGGACGAGGATTGCCGTGATGGAACGTGCGAGCAATCGGCGGAGCCTGAGCACGACCCAGCGAAACGCGAGGTATCGGCTTTGTTATCGCCCGCTTGCTCCCCGTCAAGCGTCGCTTGCCCGCGATTTGCGGCGAAACAGCCCGACCATACCGAGGAGTTTGCACGGCCGAATACCACCGAGTGCCGACTGACTACCCCGGGACGAGACTCGAAAACTCCTCGATTGGAATGATTTCCATCGTCTGCGTGTCGAGACCCTGATTCTCTATCGCTATCGACGCCCGGAACGCGGCGTTTCGGTCGGGCGCATCGACGACGACCATGAAGTCGTACTCGCCGAGGACTGCGTAGCACTGGTCGATGTGGGCGTCGTACTCTTGGATGTCCGTCCCGAGATTTCGAAACAGCGAGGCCACCTCCGCTTCGTCTCGACCGTTTTCCGGGAGGGCAATCAGTGAAACGTATTTTGCCATCGTTAACGGCTCGGGAGGCGCGATAAAAACCGTTTTGGCAGTGAGAGCGATACGTTGGTTTCGCTATCAACTCGCTTTTCACCATCCGGCGACCAGTTCCGGTATGGAAAAAGACGACCTCCGCGAACGAATCTGGACGCGACTGGAAGAGGACGGTGTCGCGCGATTTCCGTTCCCGCCCCACGGTCGCATCCCGAACTTCGCGGGCGCCAAGGAGGCGGCAGAGCGACTCGCCGAGCTCACCGAGTGGCGGGACGCGAACGTCGTGAAGGCGAACCCCGACGCACCCCAGTTGCCGGTTCGGCGGCGTGCGCTCCGAGAAGGAACGGTCGTCTACATGGCGCAGCCCAGACTGCGCGACGAAAAGCCGTTCATGAAGCTCGACCCGGCGGAAATCGAGGACACCGACTCTGCCGCCACGGTGTCGAAGATGGACAACTACGCCGAACCGGTCGCCCCGGACGAGATGCCAGCCGTGGACTTCGTCGTCTCGGGAAGCGTCGCAGTGACGGGGGACGGCGCGCGAGTCGGCAAGGGCGAAGGCTACAGCGACCTCGAATACGCGGTTCTCCACGAGTTAGGATTGGTAACCGAGGAGACGACGATTGCGACGACGGTTCACGAACGTCAACTCGTAGACGATGCGATTTCGGTCGAAACCCACGACGTGCCGATGGACATCGTCGTCACTCCGGAGCGAGTCGTCCGCACGGACGGCGACCTGTCGCGGCCGACGGGGATTCGCTGGGAAGACCTGCCCGACGAGAAGATTGCCGAGATTCCGCTTCTCCAGCGATTGCGACCGTAATTCCGCGAACGCGGTGAGAATCGAGCGAAGTCGGAATCGAGCAGAAACGCGAAGTTATAGTTCTGGAAAGTCGATTACCGACTCGACCGTGGGCGAATAACGAACTGCGAGGCCCGCGAGAAGGAGGTATGCGCACTGCATGGGTGCTCGCGCTTTCGTTCGTCCTCGTCGCCGCGCACGGTTTCGGGGTCGGAGTCGGTGGAGGTGCCGAAGTGACAGCAGAACACCGAACAGGTCAGCAGACGAACCAGCAGACGATCGATTCCTGCACGACGATTTCGAATCCGGGTCGCTACGCGCTCGCGAGCGACGTGACCAACAGCACGGTCGATACCTGCGTTCGAATCACGGCGAGCGACGTGGTGTTCGACGGACGCGGAAACGACGTGGACGGCGTCGGCGCGTTCGGTTCCGCGGGCGTCCTCGTCGCTGGCGGGTCGAACGTCACGGTTCGGAACGTAACCGCGACCGATTGGGACGACGGCGTCCGCTTCGCGGGCGTCCGGAACGCCGTCGTCGAAAACACGACGACCGCCCGAAACCGCGTCGGTCTCTCGCTCGTCTCGATTCGGGACGGAAAGGTCTCGAACAACACGGCTCGGTCGAACGCGGTGGCGGGCGTCTTCCTCGTCGGCGCGAGCGCGAACAACGTCCTTCGAAACACGACGGCCACCGACAACGCGCTGGTCGGCGTGCAACTCGTGGAGGCTCACGGAAACAGAGTCGTCGGCACCGTCGCCCGGGGCAACGAGTTCGGCATCGCCCTGCTCGGGGCAAACAGGAACGCAGTGCGCGGGAGCGTTGCGACCGAAAACGAAATCGCGGGCGTCTGGCTCTCCGCCGTCAGCGACAACCGAATCCGAGAGAATCGAGTTTCGAACCGGTTTTACGGGATCTACCTCGCAGATGGCGCTCGAAACAACACCGTCGAGTCGAACACTGCACGAGGCAATTCCGTCGGGGTTCGTCTGCGGTCGAGTGACCGCAACACCGTCCTCCGCAACCGCGTCTCGAACAGCAGTGACACCGGAATTTTGCTCATTTCGAGCGACGAAAACCGAGTCGTCGGGAACGTCGGCGCGAACAACCGACGGGCGATTGTCGTCTCGCAGTCGTCCCGAGGAAACGTCCGCTCAAACAACTCGGTGGGGGAAGCAGGAAACTGAGCGGTCGAACTACACCCTCGGCGCGTATTCTCGGGCGAAGACGGTGACGAGCGAGCGAAAGACGCCGAGCACGATGGGACCGAAAAAGAGACCCATGAAACCGAAGGCGTAGACGCCGCCGAAGATGCCGACCACGAGCAGGCCGGGATTCAGTCGCGCCTCGCGCCCGCTGACGACTGGCCGAAGGTAGTTGTCCGAGAGGCTGACCACGACCGTTCCGTAGACGAACAGAAATCCGGCGGCGACGGGGCGATTCACGAGGAACAGGTACAGCGACGCCGGAAGCCACACGATGGACGCCCCGATGAGTGGCAGCAGTGAGAGGAGCGTCGTCACGACGGTCCAGAACACGACGCCCGGAACGCCCGCGATGGTGAGACCGATTCCCGTCAGCACGCCCTGCACGACCGCGACGAGGACGTTGCCGACCAGCACGCCCCACATCACCTGATTCATCTCGCCGTACAGTTCGTCCTGTATCGTCGTCGGAAGCGGCGTGCTCCGGCGAATCCAGCGTACGAGCATCTCGCCATCCACGAGCAGATAGTACAGCAGAAACGCCAGCACCGTCAGCCCGATGAGCGCATCGGAGATGCCGCCGAAGATGCTCATCGCATTTTGCAACACCTGCGACGTGCTGTTGGCGGGAATGAGTTCCCGAATGCTCTGTTCCGTGATGGGGAAACCGGTGTACCGTTCGACGAGTCGAAGCAGTTCAAGGAACTGGGGGTCGCCGCGGAGAATCGCCCTGAAGATGGTACTCGCCTGTCGTAGCGCGACGACGAGCAGGAGCGTGATAGGAACGAGAATAGCGACGGTGGTCGTGACGAGGAGCGTAAGCGCTGAAATTCGCGGCCCGATGCGCGGTGCAAGTCGCTTTTGGACAGGGTAGAGGACGTAACTCAGCAGAATCGCCAACAGTACGAACTGGAGAAATGGTTTGATGAGCAGTGCCGAGAGCAAGCCGAAGACGGCGATGAGGAAGAGCAAGAACCCACGTTCCCGATTCATAGGACAACCACAACGCGAGTGCGTATAAATCGACACCTTGGTAACTGAAACCGACCCTCGACACCGGTCGCCACCAAAGCGATAAATTCCTCTCGTCCGGGGTTGCGGGGGGTACGATGACACCACAGTAGCAACGACCGCAGAGCCAACAGCAACAGCCACAGAGTCAGCGGCGACAATCGCAGATGCAACAACCGTCGCAGTCGGTCGTCAGCCGATGGGACAGTATGGTCAGGATGCGGTTGGACAGCCGACAGGCCAACAGCGATAGTTCTGAGGCCGCGAAAACAGCGCTCTTTTTCGGTACTGTGTGGTCAGCACGAACAGAGATTGCGACAGGAAAAGACGGACGAGGGTGTCTGTCGTTAGCCGCCGAACATCTCGCGCATCATCGGATGCATCTCCATCAACTGCTCTTCGGCGATTTCCTCGTAGAGCTTGTACGTGATGGACACCGTCAGCAGGAGGCCGGTTCCGGAGACGCCCCCGATGGTACCGAGCATGTTCGCCAAGACGGCCAACAGGCCGACCAGCGCGCCGCCGAGGACGGTGACTTGCGGGATGTACCGCTCCATCACTTTCTCGATGACGCCGGTGTTCTGGCGGAAACCGGGAATCTGCATCCCGGAGTTCTGAATCTGTTTCGCCGTCGCCTCCGGCCCCATGTCCGTCGTCTCGACCCAGAAGACGGCGAAGATAGCGCCGCCGACGACCATGAATCCGAGGTCAATCGCGACGCGGAGCAGGACTTGCCACGGCTCCTGTGCGATACTACCTGCCCACCACATCCAATCCTGCGGTCGCTGGATTGGCGCGAGGTAGTAGAACAGCCCACTGATAGCCTGTCCGTTCGAGTTGTAGGTGCCGAGCCACGAGGGTAGGCCGCCGAGTTGACCGTTCAGAATGCGCCCGAGGAACTGGATGTTCGCTTGCAGGGCGCGGACGAGAATCATCGGCAGGACGCTGGCGTAGATGAGCTTCACCGGGAAGCGACCGCGGGCACCCTTCACTCGCGCGTGGCTGAGCGGAATTTCGACGCGAACGCTCTCTGCGTACACGACGATGGAGAATATGAGCACCGTCGTTACGAGGGCGATGAGTTGCCCCTGACCGAGCAGGAGGTACTGGACACCTTCACCCGTCAGTAGCGACGGGACGTTCCCCGCGTTTCCGGTGACGATGTCGAACCACTGCGGGATGAGACCTATGGTGTTACCGAGGCCTCGCGGCGAGAACAGTCCGCCGACGAGGCTCTGGCTGACACCGGCGATAATGAACAGGCCGATACCGCTCCCGACGCCCCACTTGCTCACGATTTCGTCCATGAACAGGACGAGAATCGCGCCGACGAATATCTGCGCGAAGATGAGCCACTGCACTGCCATCGTGGAACCGAGTGCGGCGACGAGCGTGCCCTGCGGCCGGAAGAACCCGCCGACGAACACCATCGGCAGGCCGGTCAGACAGACCATCACGACCACCAGCAGTTTCTGGAGACCCTGATAGAGCACTTGGTCGCGCGGGTCGTCGGTGTCGAGTCCGAGCAGGTCGGCACCGCCGAGCAATTGAAGGACGATGCTCGCGGTGACGATTGGACCGATACCGAGGTGTAACACCGACCCCTGTGCACCCGCGAGTAACGAGCGGAACTGACCGAAGAGGTCTGTACTCGTATTCACTCCGTACAAAGTGACGTTCGTCAAGAAGAAATACAACACGAGGACGCCTGCCGTCCAGGTTAGCTTGCGCTTAAAGGGGACGTGCCCCTCTGGGCGCTGGACGGAGGGCATCCGTGTCAAAACCGGTTCTGCGGTTTCTTTCCAACCCATTGACTATGCCTCCGACTTCATCACACGTATCTCCTTCGACTTCGCAATGTGACAGCCGATGGAGTTGCCACCGTTCTCTCCCGCGGTGTGGAAACGTTGTTCAACCGCTGGCGAGAAATCAAATCAGAATCACGGGAACGTTTCAGTCCCCCTCGCGGGGTCGAGCACGACCGCCGAGTCGGTACCTGTCTACGAGTCACCAACTATCGTTTCATCCGACAGGTATGCGACTTGGAAATAGAATCTACCCGAAGTCGAATTCTCAAACAGCAAAAACGAATGCGTACGATAGCGAATGGCCGATGGAGATTACTCGGCTTCGTCTTCGTCGTCCGCGGCTTCTTCTTCCGCTTCTTCGGCGCGGTCGCTGAGGACGGCTTCGCCGTCCGCTTCCTCGATGAGTTCGACGGCGGACGCCGAGAAGGCGTCCGCGGTCACGTCGAGGCTGTTGCGAACCTGACCGCTACCGAGTACCTTGACGGCGTCGGCCTCCCAGCCATCATCGACGACGTCGCGTGCGTCGATTTCGTAGCCGTCATCGGTCTCTTCCGCGACGCCCTCTGCCGCGAAGAGCAGGGCGTCTTCGTCGAGTTTCTGCACGGACACGGTCAGCACCGTCTCCTTTGCGTCTTCGGGTCGTTTGAACCCGTGCTTTCCGAGCGGTTCGTAGTTGTGGAACTCGTGTTTTGCGCGGCCTGCGCGTCCGCGTCCACCGCGGTTACCCGCACCGCGGCGGTTCTTGTGCGTCCCGCCGCCGTGCGTGCGCGAGCCACGTTGGCGTCGTTTCTTACTCATGGTTATCGCATCGACGTGAGGAGTTCGTTGATTTCCTCAGTCGTGTGTTTGCCGAGTTGGCCGCCCTCTTTTGTGGGGTGCTTGATGCCCTCGTGGCCACCGCGTGGCGGGTGGAGTCGGAGGACGGGAGTGAGTCCCTGCTCTCGGAGGGTCGTCTCCTCGTCGAGCAGTGCCCCTGCGAGTTCGGCGAAGTCGGCGTACTCCGTGTTTTCTGCGAGCCATTCCTCGTCAACGTCGTCGCTGCCTTCGAGCGGTTGCGCCCGCTTCGACAGCACCGTCTCCAGAACGTCCTGTTCGGGTTCGCCGTGGGCGACCCAGTCGTTGACCTTCGTAATCATTCCGTGGTAGGTCTCCGTCTCCGGAACCAGCGCACAGTGATTGACCTTGTGGATATTGAGCATCTCCAAGGTGTCGCGGACGCCCTGCGTCATATCGACCTCTCCGCGAAGCTGGACGACTGCCTTCATCAGTCAGCCACCTCCGGCTCTTCCTCGGGGCGGCTCTGCGGGCCGCGCGCCTGCGACGCGTTCTCCAAGGCGTTGTATGTGGCCTTGGCGAGGTTGAGTGTCGTTCGCGTGTTGCCGTGGCTCTTCGTCCATGCGTTCTCGATACCGGCGAGTTCGAGGATTTTTCGCACGGTGTCGGTCGCCGCGAGACCAAGTCCGG
Organism: uncultured Haladaptatus sp.; assembly: GCA_964399275.1. Classification (GTDB taxonomy): domain Archaea; phylum Halobacteriota; class Halobacteria; order Halobacteriales; family Haladaptataceae; genus Haladaptatus. The sequence goes on along the minus strand of CAYNQM010000040.1, from coordinate 1,033 downwards.
CGGGTGCCGGAATGAGTTCGACTTCCACACTGCCAGCCTTGCCGGTCGTCCGGTGGGTGAGCGAGTGCGGTCGGTCACTGCGGTCTTCCCACGACCCTGCGCCGCGGGGAACGTCGATGATGTTCAGCTTTGCAATCTCGATTGCCTTCTGGATGGCACCGCCGACCTGGTCGTCTCGGCCTTCGGCGTAGCCCACGTAGCCGTCGCGGTTGCCGATAGCGACGACACAGCGGAACTTGACACGCCGACCGGAGTCGGTCATGCGCTGAACCATGTTGATGTCCAGCACTTCGTCTTCCAGCCCCGGAAGGAGTTGGTCAACGAGTTCCGGCTCCTTCAGCGGGAGACCGGAGTTGAGGGCGTCTTCCATCGTGTCGATGTCGCCCTCGACGACCTTGCGGCCGAGACGGGTCTGGGGTTCCCAGCCGTCGTTGTAGTTAGCACACATGTTATTCGTCCTCCTGGAGGTTCGAGAGCACTTCGTCGAAGTGCTCGGGTAGTTCTGTGGCGTCGAAATCGCCGCTGTACAGCGGGTCGTCTAACTGCTCTGCGTACTCGGCGATATGCTCGCCACGGTTACGCGACCAGTCAGCCAGCACGCTGTCGCTGTGCGGGATGTCGAGGCCAGCGTCGATTGCACCTTCCTGTACTGCGAATGCCTTGCTACCGGGTGTCGCCGTGTTGAGGCCGATGTCCAGCACCGCCTCGTCGTAGTCGGCGTCGAGCGCGCGTTTGCCGAGCAGATATCCAGTGAGGTACGCGCTGGGGAGGTTGCCCGTCGGGGCTTCCCAGCCGTACTCCTCCAGATCGCCGGAGTACGCACTCGCAACCGTGTTGTCGCCGTCGTGGTCCATAGTCACCAGCTGCGCCCTGACGTGCTGGTTGCTCTTCCGAGCGACCAGGCGGGGCTTGCCCGATTTCAGCAGGCGCAACCTCTGATGGTAGTCCGTTCGGACCTCGCGGCGGCGGCGCATCGGCACCTTGTATCGTGGTCCTGTTGCCATTATTCGTCACCGTAGTTGTTGTCGATGTA
>CAYNQM010000039.1:0-25337 GCA_964399275.1 uncultured Haladaptatus sp. | reverse complement strand
GGCGGTCGGGTCCCCGCCCTCGACGCCGGTCGCGTCCAGGACCGTGTGGTACAGATCCAGCAGTTCGACCTGCTGGGACCGACGGTCGGGGGACAGCTCGGGGTGTTTGACCAGCAGCGGGACGTTGATCAGCGGGTCGTACAGGCAGAACTCGTGGCCGTAGAGGTCGTGTTCGCCGTGGAGTTCGCCGTGGTCGGCACAGATGACGACCATCGTGTCGTCCCACTCGTCGTTCTCCTGCATCCACGAGAACAGTCGCTGGAGTTGGTCGTCTATGTGGCGAATTTCGGCGTCGTAGAGGCCGCGAATCGCGTCCCACTCCTTGTCGCTGATGTCGCGCGCTCCGCAGTTGAACTCCTTCGAGTTCTGGCACACTTTGGTCGAATCGACGTTCGGCGCGAACTGCTGTCGGTACTCCTTCGGCGGGTGATACGGCAGGTGGGCGTCCATCAAATTGATGAACGAGAAGTACGGACCATCGGAGTTGTCGATGAACTCGATGGTCTGGTCGATGACCTGCGGCGTCTTTGAGTCCGCACCCTCGCCACTGGCGAGATACTCGTGGGCCACGTTGCCGAGGCTGACGAGTTTGTCGGCGACCGCGCGCAGTCGCTCGTTGTCGTTCATCATCTTCCACGCCTTCGCCATCGGTCCGGAGAGGAAGTCGCCGGGCATCACTTCGAAGAAGTTGTCTTGGTCGTCAAACCCGTCGGTGAGATGGGTGTACGGCGTAATCCAAGCATTCGAAGAGTAACAGGACGTATCGTATCCGGCGGCGGAGAGCGTCTCTGCGAGCGTGGTCGCACCCTCTAAGTAGGGGTTTTCCTGACTCGCACCGTGCTCACTGGGATACATTCCAGTGAACAACGAGGCGTGAACCGGCAAAGTCCAAGGAGCGGGGGCGACTGCCTGCTCGAAGACGGTCGCATCCTCTGCGAACCGTTCGAGGCCCGGCGTCGTCGGCTTGTCGTACCCGTAGACGGAGAGGTGGTCTTTACGCACCGTGTCCATCACAACGAATACGACATTCCGTGCCGTGGCGTCGTCGTTCGTCATACTGTCGCCTGCTACAGCGTCCGATGGGATAAATATCGTGATTCCGTGCGTGGAACCGGCCGAAAACTAAAAATACGGTTAGAACGGTGCCTGCGGACCTTCGTCGTCGTCGCCATCCTCGGTCGTCTCGCCGGGGAAAGACGGACTCATTCCGCCACCGCCGCCGCCATCCATGCCAGTGTCGGCGTTGACCTTCTCGATTTCGGGAATCTCTTTGACCATTCGGCTCTTGATCGCCTGTATCGTCATCGGGGAGATGCCACAGCCACTGCACGCGCCACCGAGCATGATTGTGACTTCGCCGGTTTCGCGGTCGATGTTCTGGATGGCGGCACTTCCGCCGTGCATCTGAATCTGCGGGAAGTTGCGACGCAGGAAGTTGCTGACCCGCTCTTCGAGGTCGTCGGCGTCTTCCTGAGTTTCGGTGCTCATACTCTCGGATATGGTTCGAGACTCCTTAGGCCTTTCCACTACTCCCGATACGAAATCGGGCGAGTTTCACCGGTTAAAGACGGTTTTTCAGGCGTTTCTATACATTTTTGACAAAATATTTATGTGGAATTTCTGCGTCGATAGGTGCGCCGATGAACCCCGTCAAACTGGTACTGGAAATGATAGACGGATTTCGAGACGGTGGCGTCGAGAAAGCTCTCTCGGAAGGCGTGGAAGAAACCGCAGAACAGGCACTCGACCGCGAACCCTAATCGCTCGTTTCGAGTCCGAACACGCGAGCGAGTTCGGACTCGATTCGTTCGACGTAGATGTCCAGCGTTTTCTCGATTTTCTCGTCGTCAACGAGCACGCCCCGCACGCGCCCCGTCGGGTTCTCCGGAAGTTCGACGTGGAACTCGCCGTCGCCGTCGTAGAACGGTTCGCTCTCGTTCAGAATCTGCTGGTCGATGGCGTGAATCAGTTCGGAGTCGTATCGCTCGTTCATGTAGTTGAAGGCGTTTTTGTACGCGCGCTGGAGGTCGTTGAAGTAGTGTACGTACTTGTCCTCGAACTTCTCGGGGTCGAACTTGGTCATGTCCGGAACGTGGACCGGGGCGGATAAAAATGGGACTATTCGCGGAATCACCAGACCACGACGAGACCGATGAGACCGCCCGCGACTAATCCCGCGCCGAGGAACAACACCGAATCGACGACGTGAAACGCACTGTCGGCGTTCATGTGACCGTCTTTCGCGGCGTAACCAATCTCGACCGTGGCGTGGGCGTTTTCACCCGGCGTGGCGGTCGTCGCCGCGAAGTAGAAAAGGAGGAGCAGGACGCCGAGTCCCGCCGCGACGAGCGCGAGTAGTCCACGCTCGACGCCGGTAGCACTGCCGAAAACGACGGTAGCGACGGTGAAAAATGCCGTAACGCCTATGATTCCGAGTGCCGTGCCGAGAAGTCGCCAGTCGATACTCCCAGCGGGGTTATTTGAGACCATGATATATGCACTCACACACTGATCTTTAATGTATAGGAAGGTGACACGACGGTCGTCACGAAGGAGAATATATTCGTATCGGCGCGAACTGGGACACGATAGCTTGCAGACGAACGACCAAGGGGGAAGAATGCACGATTCCAATGGAGACACCAGTAGTACAGTGGGCCGTCGATTTCGACCGAGACTGGCAAGGAGTACTGGCTGCGCTGTGTATTCGCGGTTTCGTGTCGTCGGGTGGATCGGTTCCGTGGTAAAACGATGAAAAGGGAACTGGTGTTCGGCGTTTTGCTCCTCGCCGGAATCGGACTGCTCGGACGAGCGATTTCGGCGGTTTTTCCGTTCATCGATTATCTCATCGCCACGATTTTCGTCGGCAGTGTCGTCGGAAACACGGTCGGGCGTCCGGACTGGGCGAAAGACGGCGTCGAAACGCACAATCTCTGGCTGGAAGCCGGAATCGTCGTGATGGGCGCGAGCGTCGCCTTCGACCGCGTCATCGAAGCCGGGACGACCGTCCTCCTGCTCATCGTGGGAACGGTCGCACTCGCCCTGCTCTCGGTCGAGCTGCTCTCCCGCCACTGTTTCGGTATCGGCGAAAAAACGGGGTCGCTACTCGCCGCCGGGTCGAGTATCTGCGGCGTGTCGGCAGTCGTCGCAGTCGCCGGTAGTATCGACGCCGACGAGCGACAGATCGCCTACGCTGCGGCGACCGTCCTCCTGTTCGACACCCTGACACTCGTCGCCTATCCACCACTCGGCCACGCGCTCGGACTCTCGGATAGGGTGTTCGGCATCTGGACAGGGCTGACGATGTTTAGCACCGGCCCGGCAACCGCGGTCGGTTTCGCGTTTTCGGAGACTGCAGGGGAGTGGGCGGTGCTCGTCAAGCTCGCTCGAAACGCACTCATCGGTTTCGCCGCGACTGGCTACGCGCTGTACTACCTCCGACGCTCCGACGAGGAAAGAGTAGCGACCGCGGGCCATCTCTGGCGAACCTTCCCGAAGTTCGTGTTCGGCTTTCTGTTCTTCCTCATTCTCGCTAACGTCGGTATCATCGACGCGAACCAGGTTACGTCGCTGGAACACGCTTCGAACTGGTTGTTCATGCTCGCTTTCGCCGGGTTGGGACTCGAACTCAGATTCGACGAGCTGCGCTCGACCGGCTTCGAACCGATTGCAGTCATGCTCGTGAGTTTCCTCCTCGTCAGCACGGCCGTGCTCGCGTTGCTCAGTGTCGTTCTGTAATCAAGTTAGCTTGTGGCTCGTGCATAACTGAGTCAAAAGCTCAGCTTCTGAGGCGAAGCAGGGGAAGACGAGTACGGATTCGAGCGAGAAAACCGACTACGCCAACTGCTCGCCGACGAGTTCGTCGGCACGCGCGATAAACGCCGATTCTTGGCCTTTTGGCACCGTTGCTCCGGCGGCGACGTTGTGACCACCGCCGTCGCCGCCGACCGCACGGGACGCCTCCTTCATCACGACCGAGAGGTCGAGCCCCTTGCGTGTGAGACCGGGCGTACCGCGCGCGGAGACTTTCACTTCCTCGTCGTTCTTGTCAGCAAATGCGAGGATGGGCGTCCCGCGGTCGATGCCGTCCGCACCGACCGCCATTCCGGCGACGATGCCGACGATGGTCTCCCGGACGCGGTCTTCGGCGTGGAACCACTGGACGTTTTGCTCGCGGGTGACGCCCTCGGACTGCACCCAACTGATGGCTTCCGAGAGGTTTCGTCGGTGGTTCGTCAACAGCGTTCGCGCTCGTTCGAGCGCATCGTCACGGTCGCCGAGGCAGACGGCGAGACCGACATCCGCGCGTTCGTATCGCGCGGTGGCGTTGAGCAGGGTCGAAAATTCGCTCACGTCGCGGAGTTCGGTTCCCTTCTCTTCGACGGCGAGCGTGTAAGACGTGCCGACCAGTCCGTCGATTTTCTCGGCGGAGACGCCTTTCCGCATCGCGCGCTTGACAAGCGCGCTGGCGACGGTCTGGCGCTCGTCGTCGGTCAAATCGACCCATCGCCGCCAGTCGCCGTCCTCCTTCAGGTCGATGCCGACGCCGTCGAGGAACCTGAGGACGCCGTTTTGATCGTTCGAAATGCCGGGAATGTACACGTCTGTTGCGTATTCGAGCAGTTTCGGGAGCGGCCTGGTCTGCTTTCCGTACAGCGCGAGGTCGGTTCCGGTTTCGAGGACGCCAACCTCGATACCTTCCTCGACGATGCCCGTGTTGGCACCAACGAGTTCGCCGTCCGAAGTTTGCATGTCGCCGACCGCACCAACCACGGCGAGTCCGGCGAGATCCCGATTATCGCCGTCGTCGGGTTCGAGTGCTCGCGCGAGGACGTAACTCGCCCCCGCGCCGGAGAGTTCCGACGACCCGTCGAGACCGAAGAGAAGGGGGTTGAGGTGAAATTCGGTGTCCGCGTCCGCTGGCTGGTGGTGGTCGGCGATGACGGGAGTGAAATCGCCAGCAGATTCGTGTTCCGCGATGATGTCGAGTTGCCCGCTTCCGAAGTCGGTGAACAGGACGGTGTCGTACTCCGTTTCGGCGATGGACGCGATTTCCTCCGCGTCGAGTTGCTTGCTGAACACCGTCTCGAATGAGATTCCGGCGCGGGTGAGCGCGGAGGAGGCAATCGCAGCGCTCGTCAATCCGTCGGCGTCGATGTGCGAGGCGAGAAGAATTTCGTCCGCATCGCGTACTCTCTCCGCACAGGAAACGGCGCGCTCGCTCAGTTCCGGAACCGGGGTGCTCATGGGAACATCCTTGATTCGTCCTCTCGTTTAAATCTCCGCCTCGTCGGAGATGCGTTCGACTGCATCGCGTGCCAATCGGTCGAACGCCGCGGTTTGCGGAACTACATCGACGAAGATTCCGTGGTCGCGGGCCGTATCGTGGGTCGGGCCGCCAATCGCGCCGACGACCGTCGTTTCGAGGTTGTCTATCGTTTCGTCTCGCACGCCACGCTCGTCTGCGGCCTCCAAGAAATGTTCGACCGTGAGCGACGAGGTGAACAGGACGCCATCGAGTTCGCCATCGGCGGCGAGTTTCGCCGAACGGCCGGACTCCTCTGGTCGCACGAGTTCGTACAGGACGGTTTCGTGAACCTCTGCACCGGCATCCGCGAGACCGTCGGTAAGAACGTCGCTTCCGTGGTCGCTTCGGGCGACTTCGACGCGCTGGCCTTCCACGCGGTCTGCGAGTGTGGTAACGAGACCCTCCGATGAGAACTGGTCGGGGACGATATCGACGTCATAGCCGTGGTCGCGGAGTGCCGATGCAGTTCCGTCGCCGATGGCACAGACAGTGGCATCGCCGGGGTTCCAGCCAGTCTCGTCCGCGAGTTCGACGCCCGTTTTGCTCGTCAGAACGACGAAATCCGCGTCGTGGGGCGTCTCTCCGGTCGGCCGAATCGCGAGCATCGGGTCGGGGACGGGGTCGGCGTTGAGCGATTCGAGCAGGGAAACCGCGTCTTCCAGTCGTTCGTCGTCCGGGCGAAAAACCGCGATGTTCATTCGTCGTCACCCGCCTCTTTCCGAGCCTCGGCGATGAGGTCGCGGGCACCCTTGTCTGCGAGGTCGCTGGCGACCTGCTTCGCACCCGAAACGTGCGTCTGAATCGGCACGTCGCGCTTCGTGGAGATGCTCTCTGTTCCGTCCTGACTGAACACCTGCACTTCGACGTGGACGTTCTCACCCTGAATGATGGCGTGGACGCCGATGGGGGCGATACAGCCACCGTTTAGTTCGCGGAGGATGGTTCGCTCGACGGTCGTCTCGACGCGCGTCCGGGGGTGATCGAGAACGGAGTGAATGTCCCGAGACAGTTCGTTGTCGAGGGTAGCAACTGCCAGCGCACCCTGTCCGGGAGCGGGGACGAACTCCGTCGCGGGCAGTCGGTCGTACTCGACGTGGTGGGCGAGACCACTCCGCTGAAGACCGGCCTCCGCGAGGACGATTGCGTCGTACTCCGTTTCGACCTCGCGTTCGAGTGCTCGACGCTCGATTTCGGCGAGTCCGTCGAACCACTCCTCGACCGAACGGTCGTAAGGGAACTCGTAGCTGTCGTCCTTGCCAACGTGGCCTTTGCGCTCTTTTTCCTCCTCGGTTCGTTCCTCGTGTTCCACCTGCAGTCCCGGCGCGAGCAGTTTCTCGATTCGCGTATCGACGTTTCCGCGCAGGGGTTCGACCGTAAGGTCGGGGCGGTGGTTCAGCAGTTGCGCCTTCCGGCGGAGACTAGACGTGCCGACGACTGCTCCCTCCCGAAGCGCGTCGATGGATTTGCCGTCCGGCGTCACGAGAGCGTCGTTCGCGCTCGCGCGCTCGGGAACCGCAGCGACGATGAGGTCGTCCGGATTGTCGGTCGGCATGTCCTTCATCGAGTGAATCGCCCCATCGACTTCCTCGTCCAGTACCTTGCGGTCTAAATCACGAACGAACGCGCCCGTCTTCCCCAGTTCCGTAATGAGCGCGTCGTCCAACTGGTCGCCCGTCGTCTCCACCTCGACCAGTTCGACCGAAAACCGGCGGTCTTCCAGCGCCGCCACCACCTCGCCCGACTGACGGATGGCTAACTCCGACCCCCGTGTAGCCAGCGTAACCTCCTTTCCGCGATTTCTCATGTTCGACTCTGGGAACCGCACATTAAAACCACCTTCGGACACATACCACGACCTTTTACGACGGTCGCAGGCAGGCGCGACGACTGTCGTCGTCACGCCTGCTGGCTTCCTCACGGACATCGGCCGTGAAGGAACGAGAGCTTCGCTCTCGCATTCCCTGTGAAAGCTCGACCAAAAGCACCGTCAGAGACCAGCTCTGACGAGCCATTCGTTCGCTTCGCTCACGAAGACACTCCTTCATCGCTTCGGTTCACTCCGCTCAGTCGTCGGCCCGCCCGCTTCGCTCGCGGTGGAACTGCTGGCCGCTGGCGGTTGTGTCACCTGCTGATTTCTGGTGGTTGTGTCACCTGCTGATTTCTGGTGGTTGTGTCACCTGCCGCGGTGTGACGGGAGACCAATCAGCCGACAGGACGCGGCGAGGGCACCTGAGCCAGCGGTCGGCGAAGGTGCCCGATCACCGGGGAGGAGAGGGGACGCCAAGGACGGGCGACCGGAACCGCACGGTCGCCCGTCCGCATGCAGTTGCGGTATTTTGCCCTAGCAGTTGCAGTCACGGGAGAAAATAGCAGTTGCAGTTACGGAAAAGAGTTGGAAGTAGCAACCCCTGCCGTGCTGTAGTTGCGGATGCTGTGTTGTCTGAATGCGATGCCGTAGTTGTGGAGACAGCCAGTCTCTGAAACCCAGTCACTACCAGCGAAACAGAACCACACGAAAAGCAAAGCTCGACGGGTTACACAAACCAACAAAGTCGCCGAATTCACGGAACCCCCAAATTTTCGTGTCGTTCCCGGAGATAGTACAGCGCGAAGGGAACGCTCAGGACGAAGCCGACGATGATGGCCAGCGAGATGTCGATGGTGAGGACACCAACGATGCCCGTCGAAATCAGGCCGAGAAGACCGGCGAGAGCGAAGTTCCGCGTCGGCGGCTCCCACCCGGTTTCGGCGCGGTTGATGGCCACCGCGTCCTGAAACACGGCCAGCGGGAGGATGGCGATGAGGACGGCGAAGGGGATTCCCATCGCGGTCAGCGAGACGAGCACCGCGTGTTCAAGCGGGTTGGCCGGGCCAAACAGCAGATTCGGCCCCATCTCGATAGCGAACGCCACCCACGCAACGGTCACTAACCAGAAGGCGAAGACGATAGGCACCGCCGCGACCCAGTACCACCAGCGCGAGTTCACCCGGTCGCCGGAAAGCCGTGGACGTTGCATTACGCACCTGTTAGGACGGGGGGATAAAACGAATGTCGCCTGCGGAACGCGAGTTACGACGAGACCGGGACGCGGATTTCGCGGTAGAACGCGACCGAGTACGTCGCCATGAAGCCACCGAGAACGCCGGAGAGCACGATGAACAGAATCACCGCACCGAGAACGATGGCTGGCGACGCCTCCGGAAGCACCGCGGGAGCCTCGGCAGACGGACTCGTAAATATCGAGCTAAGCGCACCGAGAAGGCCGAAGAACGAACCGACGAGGACGGCCAGAAGCACGTAGCCCACGGTACTCAGGATGTGAGCGCGAACGCATCGATAGCTGTGTTTGAGTCCGGCGACTGCACCGATGTTCTCGATGACGATTGCCTGCACGTAGAACTGGAAGAAGAAGAACGTGAGCAAGAGCGCACCAAACGCGAGCAAACCCAAGAGTGCGAAGATAGCGAGCACTCCGAGACCCAGGTCGCTGCCCGAAGCGAGCACCGCCCCGAAACCAGCGATCGCCACGAATACGACCGCGATACCGACGGCGAAGCTCACGGCCAGGATGAGCAGGTAGACGCCGAGTACCGGCACGTAGTGCTCTTTTCCTTCCGAGACGAGGGTTCCAACGCGCGTTCGCCCGTCTATTCCTTCGTTCGCCATGCCGATGAGACCGGCTTGGAAGAAGGGGGTGATGAATATCATCAGGAGACTGATGACCAGCGATATCACGCTCGCAAGGAGGGGACTAATGACCTGTGCGAGGAGTTGTGGCAACTGCACGATGCTGTAGAGCGCAGTCACCAACAGGATAACCGGATTCCGGACGACGGTTCGACCGGCAGTTCGGAGGGCACTGATAACGGCCATACATCCATATTCTCAAAGCATAGTCATTAATCTTCTGACTTCTTTGAACACAGATAGTTCTCCGTCTGTGATTTGACGGACTCTACAACGCTTTCTTGTATGCTTCCAGCGTCTCTTCGATGTCTTCCTCGGTGTGCGCGTAGCTGATGAACTGCGATTCGAACTGGTTCGCCGTAAGGAAGATACCCTGCTCCAGCATCGCGGGCCAGAAGAGGCGTTCCCAACGCTCGGTCTCCGCGCGGTCAACGTCGGCTTTGTTCTTCGGGCAGTAGTCGTATCGCGGACAGTCGGGATTTTGCATGCATCCGGCCTCGCACTGGCCCTCCAACTCTCGCGGCCCATCGCGCGTGAAGACGACTTTGAACATGCTGTCCTGTCCGATGACGGTGTACTCCGGCGCACGGTCGGCGAGGATGTCAGTCAGGCCGGAGCGAAGTTTGTTGCCGAGGTTATTGACGTGGTCGTACACGTCGTTTTTCGCGGCGAAACGAAGCATCTCCAAGCCAGCGGTCAGCGAGAGTGGATGGCCGGAGTAGGTGCCTGCCTGAAACACGTTTCCGGTCGGCGCAAACTGTTCGATGATGTCGGCTCTGCCACCGATTGCACCGACCGGGAAGCCGCCACCGATGATTTTGGCGAACGTCGTCAGGTCGGGCGTGACGCCGAACTTGCCCTGCGCGCACTGCAAGCCGCCGATTCGGAAACCGGTCATCACCTCGTCGAAGACGAGGAGCGCACCGTACTCCGTAGTCAGTTCGCGCAGAGTCTCCAGATAACCGTCAACCGGCGGGATGCTGGCGTAATTCCCCAAAATCGGCTCGGTCATCACGCAGGCGATTTCGTCGCCGCGCTCCTCGAACAGTTCGCGCGCGGCCTCGGCGTCGTTGAACGGCAAGGTAATGGTTTCCTCCGCGAACGCCGCCGGAATCCCGCTGGAACTCGGTTCCGAGGTTCGGCCCGAGGCACCCTGCACCAACGTCGATTCCTGCGCGCCGTGGTAGCCGCCCTGCATGACGACGATTTTGTCCCGTCCGGTGTAGCCGCGCGCGAGGCGCACGGCGGACGAGGTCGCCTCGGTTCCGCTGTTGACGAACCGAATCATCTCGACGCTCGCGACGTGCCGGGTGACGAACTCAGCGAGTTCGACCTCGATCTCGGCAGGCGCGCCGTACATCGGCCCGTCGGCGAGTTGGGACTGAAGCGCGGACTGAACGGATTGCGGCAGGTCGTGACCCAGCAGAAGCGGTCCGTAGCCACCCACGTAGTCCAGGTAGCGGTTTCCGTCGGCGTCGATAACGTGCGCGCCGTCGCCCCGTTCCACGAAGAACGGGTGCGGCCGAACTGCTCGGACGGGGGAGTTGACGCCGCCCGGCGTCACGGACAGCGCGCGGTCGTACAGGTTTCGAGAGCGCTCGTGGTTCATACTCGGCGGGTTCGAACTGGTGGGTAAAGTTAGTGTCGAGAAACCCGCGGTCGGATGAGGATGAAAAGGAGAGCGATTTTTGAAGGAGGTTCGAGACGGAAGCCGTGTCGCCTCCGTAGAATGACTGGTTTCTCTGATGAGACAAAGACTACAATTGCGAGGCGCAGGCCACGCCCGACTCACTCGCTTCAATCACTTCTACGGTCGCAGTGGATTCTGTTCGTAGAGCGACACCATTTCCAACCCCAATAAATCGTAAAACACGCGGGCGAAGTTACTGTTGGAAATGCTTCTGTAGAATCTTCAGCGTCTTCTCGCGGTCATCCCAGTCCACGAACAGCGCGACGCTCGTCGCGCTGGTTATCACGTCGTGGATGTTGATGTGGGCGTCCGCAATCGGTTCGACGAGTTCGTGGATGATGCCCGGCTGGTTGGGGAGTTCGCCACCCGTGACGCGAATTACTGCCACGGGGTCGTCCACGGTGATGCTCGACAGCGTTTCCTCGCTGATGACCTCCTGATGCAGGATGTTTTCGGCGCGTTCGGAAACCTCGGTATCGACGTAGAACGTGATGCTGTCCAATCCGCTGGCGACGGCGTCGATGTTGATACTGCTCTCACCGAGCGCGGTTGAGAGTTCGGAAAGGATGCCGGGGCTGTTTCGAATCGCACGCCCTGCGACCGTCAGGCAGGACAGCGGCGACTCCCGCATGTCGATGAGGTTTTCGAACTTTCCGGTGACGCTCGTCCCGCCAGTGAGCAGGTCGCCGTGCTGATAGTGGACGACGCGGACGTGCAGGTCGTCGTCCTTGTACGAGAGCGCCGAGGGTGCGACGACTTCCGCACCGCGGAACGAGAGGTTCCGGAGTTCGTCCACCGTGATTTCGCCGACGTTTCGCGCACCCTCCACGACGCTGGGGTCGCCGGTCATGACGCCCTCCACGTCGGTAACGATGACGACCTCGTCGGCGTCCATGTAGGTGCCGAGCATCACGGCGGTCGTGTCGCTTCCACCGCGGCCGAGCGTGGTGACGCCTCCATCTTCGCTCTCGGCGAGAAAACCGGTGATGACCGGAACAACATCGTCCAAGTCGGCGGCGAGTTCGGCGGCGCGCTCGCGAGTCACTTCGGCGTTCACTTCTCCCCGCGGGTCGGTAACGACGGGCCAGCCCTCACAACCGGGTTCGAAGAAGGCGGTGTTCACACCGCGCGCGGAGAGGGCGGCTTTGAGCATTCGGACGCTGGTTCGCTCGCCCATGCTAACGATTTCCGCGCGGTCGGGTTCGCCCGCGTCGAATTTGATTTCGTCGAGCAGTTCGTCGGTCGTGTTTCCCATCGCGCTGGCGACGACGGCGATTTCGTGTCCCGCTTCTACTGCGGCGGCGATAGAGTCTGCGGCCCGGTTGATGCGATCGCCGCTTCCGAGGCTGGTGCCTCCGAATTTGGCGACTACACGCACCGAACCACCATCCGTGGTCGGCGATTCATGCGCGAGAGTAGCAACGGTGGTCAGATAACTGCTTTCATGTCCGGAATTTCTGCCAATTCCGAATTCGTTGCCAAATGCTCGCTCGCGTGCCAACACGACGAAAAAGCGAAAGCGTCGCGGCGAATCGGGAAGCGAATCAGTGCGCTGAAACTAGTACGCTCGTGATATCGGTATCGCCGTTCGAATCGGTTATTCGGAGTTCGACCATCAGCGCCTCGTCGGACGGGACGGTGATGCAGGACGTTCGTCCAGTATCGTCGTACTGACCGTCGCCGTCGGTATCCCATTCGTACTGGAGCGAACCGCCAGTCGAGCAAGAGGCGTCGAATCGGACGGTATCTCCGGCAGAAAGGTCGTCCGAGTCGAGGTTCGGTTCCACTTCGATGCACGCATCGAGTTGCGACGGATCGTCCGGCTTTTTGCCCGTCGGAAGGCGACGCCCTCTGTCCGGTCGGTCGCCACAGGAACCGAGGACGAAGAAGTTGGAGTAGTAGACGTACTTGTAATCGAGCGTCGCACCGCCTGGATGCGTCGCCGTATACAGCTTTCCGCCCGTAGCGACGGGCACCCCCGCGGCGGGAACGTCGGTCGGCGACGTTTCGAGGTTGTCCTCGTCGAGAAGGTACGACCACTTTCTGTCGCCGGTTTCGCTGTCGATAGCGTGAACGACTGGGTCACCGTCCGACGAACTCTCTTCCGGGGCGTACTGACCACCGACATAGACGATTTCGTCAGCCACGACCGGACTGCTGAAGTAGCTCCCTTGAACCCACGTCGTCCAAACGGTCGTTCCCGTCTCCGAATCCAGCGCCTTCACGACCGACTCGTCCTCGGAATCGACGAGAAGAACGTGGTCGTCGGAGACGGCGGGACGACCGTCCCAGCGGTTAGTGCCGTCGGATTCGTACTTCCACTCGGTCGCTCCGGAGTCTACCGACCGCGCTTCGATGAGAACGCGGTCGTCGTCCCCGACGATGTAATCCGTTCGAGTGTAGTATACCAAATCGTCAGTCGCCGCAGGGGAGCCGAGTGTCCTGACCTCTGGCTCGACGCGCCATTGCGTCGAGCCGTCTGTTGCGTCCAAAGCGGCTCCGTCGCTGGTGAAGACGGTTCCGTTCGTGTAGCCCAGTGCATCGCCGACATCCTCTGATAAGCCGTTGATACCGGGTGCCGTCCAGACGGTATCTCCGTTCTCAGGGTCGAGGGCGAAGGTTGCAGTGCGATTCGACGTGAACACCAGATCGTCGGTGGCGACCGGAGGAGACCACACGTCGTGATCGGTGCGCGACCACAACGTCTCGCCAGTATCGGCGTCGAGTGCGTAGAAGCCGTCTGCGTCGGAATCCGGCGTTTCAAAGTGTTGCGTGACAAGATAGATCTTTCCGTCGTCGATTGCTGGTGTCTTCAAGTCGGAGAAATCCGTTCGAATCCACTGTCGGTTGCCCGTTTCGGCGTCATACGCGCCGACGTATCCGTCTCTCTCTCCGGGGGTGTTGTTCGTCGTCACCGAGAGGAATAAGGTTTCGTCGACGACGATCGGTTCAACGTTGTACATTCCCCCCTCCAAGTCCATCTTCCAGTCGGTCGTGGGGAAGGGCGTCGGACCAATCTCGTCGACGGTACCCGTGCGTTGCGGTCCCGATCGAGGACCGATCCACGAAGTACGCCACGCGGTCGGTTTCGAACCCTTTTCGGCTAGATTGTCGTTTTCGTTTCGAACACCGGAAGCGCTTCCGTAGCCAGCGACACTCATCGTAGCACCGACAGTTTTTAGAAACGTTCGTCGGTTGCTCCCGACGTTCAATGTGTGTGATTTCTCGCTCATGCGTTACGGCTTAAAATCAGCCGTTAGAGGCATTGTTATGATGCGCTTGAACGCTGTCGTATCTTTTCAGGAGGTGTATAACAATATCTTATTCAGTGCTTTGAATGAGGTATGTGTCATGGAGAAATAGGCCGTCCACGAAATGGCGGCTACGACACGACTGACACGAGCCACTCATTGTACGCAAGACCGCTACCCGTCGAGAATTCATCGGAGGGAGAAAGATAAATGCCGACGTACAATATCGTAAACCAAGGGGCGGACAATACCGGAGGAACGGCTATCGACACCGTTCTCAACAGACTCGTAGGAAGCGACACGACCATCATCTTCGAGCCGGGAACGTACCGACTCAACCAACTCGTCGTTCCGTCGGGTGTGAACGACCTCGAACTCATCGCGCCGGATGGGGCACGTCTCGTCCCCGGACGGTCGGGCGACAACGTCCGGTGGATAGACGTCTACTCACAGGGGTTCGTCATGGACGGCTTCGAACTCGACATGCGAAACACCGCGATTCCCCCGTTCGTTCGGATGAACTCCAGCGCGGGCAACTGGGAACTCAGACGACTCATTACCCGAGGACGGGTTCGAGCCGCCACCGACACTAACATCGGGTCGAACAACTCAAGCGACGCACGGACGTATTTCCGGTTGTCCGCGGCAGCAGGTACGCGCGGGCTCTTGCAGGACTGCTACTTCCACGAGGGGTCGTGCAGTCCGAGCCAAGCGAGCAATCGACGCGCGATACTGATCGAATCCGGAAAGGGTGCGATCACGTTCAACCGCTGTTGGTTCGAAAGCTGGGCGGAAAACACGGTGTACGCGAAAAAGATGGAGGGGCGGCTCAAGATCCTGAACAGCTTCGTTCGGAACTCACAGAACGGACTCCGCCTCGGTGGCAACACCGACGTTCAGAACTTCGTCTCGATTAAAAACGGACAACATCCGATACAAGCGTGGTCGAGCGGGTCGCTTCAGCGGGGCGCGAACGCAGAAGCCACCGACCCGGCAAACCCGGAGCAGGGAATCAACAGCTACGACGGGACGCTCACCATCGAAGACAGCGACTTTTACCATCGCTACGCGGACGACAGCTGCGGCGGGGCGATTACGGCACCCACGCCGTGCCAGCGAATCGACGTTCAAAACGTTCGAATCAGCTATATGTCGAGAAAGAGTCACGACGCCATCTACACCCTCAACGGGAGGATGGTCGATGGAACGACCCCGAATCTCGAATACCTCCAGCTCCAGAACGTTCAAGTTCGAAACGACCACCCGTCGCAGTACGCCATTTCGATCGAGCAAACCCCAGACACGTGGGGAACCGTGTCGGGAGTTCTGGGGGGGACTGGCGCGCAGACCGACTCGGCCTACGTGCGCGAACGAATGGTCATCAACGGGAATCCGACCGCACCGGATACGACGCCGCCACTGCCGAGTCCGCCGCCGCTCGGCGAGGTTCCGATGCAGGACGCACAGCTCGTTCGCATCGACAATACCGGAAACAGTGTAGCGACGAGCTACCAGATTACCGCTGGCGAATACGCTCTCCCGGCGGCGAACGATGGCGCAACGATGACGATGGAGTGGGGGCCGGACGGTGGACCGAGACGGCCACCAACCTCAGCGGTCGCGACCGGAACAGTTCCGGCGGGGCAAGCGTACGCCTTCTACGTGACGGGCGGCATCGTCTCGACGGAAGCGGACGGACCGGCAACGTGGACCGTCGATGGAGACGTATACGAGCCGGGAAGCGAGGAAGCACTGCTGGTAAACAGAATCGTCAGTGGCTCACAGCCAACCAGAGAACCGTGGAGACGGGCCGAGGGAGTCGTGCCACCGAACGGCGTCGTCGTTGCAAAGCCCCCGAACTGGAGCGGCAACCAACCGGTGCACGTTCGCATCCGAGACGTCACCGACGGTGGCTTCGAGTATCAGCTCGAAGAGTGGCTGTATCTTGACGGTTTGCACGTCAGCGAGATCTTTCATACGCTCGCCGCGGAAACGGGTGAACGCCAGCTACGGCTCGGAGATGGGTCGCCGTATCGGGTGAAATCCGGGTTGGTACCGACATCCACCGTTGGAACGACCGTTCCGTTGGGTTCCTTCTTCGAAAGCCAACCGGTGGTTATGGCACAGTCACAGACGTACAACGGCAACGAACCAATCATCACGCGAGTTTCGAATGTCTCGAGCCAGTCGTTCAACGTGATTCTTCAGGAGGAAGAGGCAAACAATGGACACGTGACTGAATCGGTCGGTTACATCGCGCTCCAACAAGCAACGGGAGAACTCAACGGCCAACCGTTCGAAGTGCAGCGAACCGGAAACTCGATTACCGGCGAGTGGACTCGTCTCACGTTCGAACAACAGTACGACGATCCGCAGTTCGTTGCAGACATGCAGACGCTCGACGGGATTGACACGGCGAGTCCCCGGTATCGGAACCTAACCGGAACCGGCGTCGATATTCAGGTTCAAGAGGAGCAAAGCGCCGACGAAGAAACGGCCCACGCCACGGAAGTAATCGGATACGCCGTCTTCGAGGGTTCTAACTGAAACCGACCGGGACGCTGCCCAAACGCTACGAACTTCGCTCGGGTGCATCGATTTCCGCGGATTCGTCTGAGGCGGTGGGGCGGTGGTCATCCAATTCGGACTGCTTGTCGAGCATCGCCTCCGACTTTTCGAGTTCTTCGAGCGGGTCGAACGCCACCAGTCCGTCCCCGCCGGTGTACTCGTAGGCGACCCACTCGGGAATCGTGAGGACGCCATTCATTTTTCGGATGCGTATCCGCTTGACGAGCACGTCCTCGATGAGCGAACCGTTCAGCTGCAAGTCGATGAGACCGTCCATGACGTAGCCCATGTCGTGTGGAAATACCTCATCTTCCCCGACGAAGGTGGCTCCCGCAAACACCGGGACGAAGCGGCCTTTGCAGACGTCTGCTCGCACGTCTTTCACGAAATCGTAGGCCTGCACGGGTTGCACGAGCGTGCCGAATTCCGTCAGCGAGTCGATGACGACGATACCCGTGTCGCTCATCGACAGCGCTTCGAGGCAGTTGTCGAGTTTGTGCTGGAGTTCGCTGGTGTCGCTGGGGTCGCGCACGGTCGTCGTCACCGAACTGGCAACCTTGTGGAGGAACTGGTTCCAGTCGTCCATACGGGCGAACATTCGGTTGCGGTCGCCGACACGGTAGGTGAAACAATCGACGATGTGCAGTTGGCCCGCTTCGAGATACGGCAGGACGTTCCACTCCAAAGAGAGAAATCGCTCCACGATGGAAACCGGCGGCTCGGTAAAGCTGAGAACGACCGCGGGTTCGCCGCGTTGGAGCGTCCGCCAGACGAGTTCGGACTGAATCGCGTTGTCCCGCGTGCCGCCTTCGCCCGACAGCAGGACGAAGGAGTTTCGCGGGAGGCCTTCCGGGAGATGGTCGTCCAGCGCCGAGACGCCCGTCGTTATCTGTCGAAAGCCGTGATATTCGGTGAACACGCGGTCGTTTTCTCGCATTTCGTCCCGACACGTCTCCGAGCAAAATTCGTAGGTATCTATCCCGTGATCCAGCGTCACGGGCACCTCGGGACAGGGAAGACGACAGAAATCACACCGGTTCTGATTTTCGTCACCGGGTATGTTACTCATACCCAAACATTGGTACTCGAACGAAATGAAGCTACTCCTCCTTTTAATGCAGGGGCGGGAGAACCATCCTATCATGCGCGTCAGAGACGCAGTGGAAGCGGACGGGGGGCGCCTCGCGGCGCTCGCCGACGCTCCGACGGACGTGATGGCCGACGTGGTACACGACCGAACCGTCTGTGTAGCTGAGTCAGAGGAAAAAATCGAGGGGTTCGTCGGCTTCGAAGCCGACGAAAACGCGGTTCACGTCACGCACCTCTTCGGGACGGAATCGGCCTGCGAGCGACTCCTCGACGAACCGATTCGGTTCGCCGAGCGCGAGTCGATGCCCGTCGAAATCCTCCTTCCGAAACCGGAAGCCGAAACCGCGGCGGTCGCCGAAAATTTCGGTTTCGAAGAGGTCGAGTCCGGGATGCGATTCCAGGGCCAGCGAACCCGCCGGTTTCGACTGGAGAACCCGGAGACGAAATCGGAGTGAAACGGGAGCAATCACCACACGGCGCTCTTCCTTTTCGAAACGTATTTGAGTCACACCCGTCAACCAAGATATGCGTGTCCGGGTTGGGGTAGTGGACTATCCTCCAGCCTTGTGGAGGCTGGGACGCGGGTTCGATTCTCGCACCTGGACCTTTTTCGTGAGTAAATCGGCGAGTGCCGAGTGAAAAATCAGTAGCGTACTGAATTTGTTGTTCCGTCTCGAACCGAAGTCGAAGCCGAGACGTTACTTGCCGGAGTAGTTGACGGTAACGTTTTTGGCACCGAAGATGTCATCGAAGTCCTTGTCTTCGTCCATCAGCAGCACCATTATCGTGACTTCGCCGTCCTCCGTTTCGGTGTTTTTCAGCCCCTCGGCACGAACGTTGATGGTGTACTCGCCGCTTTCCTCCTGAGAGACCTCTCCCGAGCGCTCGATGAGCGTGCCTTCGGTGCGAGTGAAACGACCATCGGCATAGAGCGAGCCATCGACGTAGACGAGGAAGTACGGTTCGCCTCGCACGGTACCGTGGTCGGCCGGGTCGATGTTTTCCATTCGGGTGTCGGCCGTGATTTTCAGGTCGAAGTCGGAGTAGCCGCCACCACTGGCTTCGGTTTTGCTCACGAGTTCGACGCTCTTGATTCGGGTTTTGTCCTCTTCACCCATCTTGTTCTGGAGCGGCGTGTTCGGAGACGCGGGTTTCGACCACGACTCCGAAGAGGTAGTCGAAGTGGTAGTTTCGGTTTCCTGCGTCGTCTGTTCAGTCGTATCCGTCTCTGTCGTCGTCGTTGTCTGTTCGGTTGTGTCTGAGGGCTGTCCAGTCGTCGTGTCTGCTGTTGTCGTCGTATCTGCCGTTGTCGTCGAATCGTCGGATGGCCCGAAGCCGGTACAGCCAGCGAGCAAGACGATGCAGACGACTGCGACCGTCGTGAATCGGCGTCCCATACGTTCCCTCGTGACGCCCTGGTGGGATTATTATGCACGTCGTAAGCCAGCGATTATGGTTCGGGTAATAACGAGGTAAAAGCATTCGTTCGTGACCAGTATTACTGTCCACCGTTGATTGCTTACACACCCTCTCAGAGTGGTTTTCGAGTAAGCGTCGAGCAGTCACAGTGTGCTACCGTCCATCACGTGAGATGATCCCACAAAGCATTTACCGTGCTCACCAAACGTATCGTCTGTGACGGGAGTCCTGCACTCCGAGCGGAAGTCGAGTCTGGTGCACCCCTGAGCACTCCTCGTCACACCTGCCTCTGACTTCCTCCCGCGAGAATGCACGGCAGTTAGCCGCTCGTTCGCTGCTTGGACTACTGACACGCCGTGGCGCGAGCGGGCGATTGGTGACAGATTTCATACCAATGAGGGTAAAATCGTACTATAACGTGCCATTACTCAAGTGGATAGGGAACCGATGGATAACTATGTCCATCCAGACAGCCAATTGGTTCGCTGCCGAAGCGGGGCAATCTGGCCACAATAGAGTGCACCAGTACACGCTGGTGGCTACGTTCTCGATGGATGCTACGCACAGCCCGGCACTCTGTGTCGCCGACGCGATTACCGAGGTCACAGGGACGTCGGGTCAAACCACGCTCACGCTCTACGAGTATCTGGAACCCGACGCACTCGACGAAATCGTCGAAGCGAGCACGGACAAACGAAGTCACGTCGAAGTCCGCTTCACGGTCGAAGAGTATCTGATAATCGTCCGGAGTCCGGGCACGATACTCATCTACGAACCGACGTGACCGTCGTTGGGTGCGAGAGCATCGGAGATTAAGAAGGACGCTTCCGCGAGAGCTATCGACGTTCCCGGAGCAGGCACCGACGAGAGAGACGCCCGCGGCGCACGCAGACCGCCGTCGTTCGAGGTTACTCGAAGTCGTCGAACTTCGTCTGCGTCTCCGCCTCGGGCGTCACTTCCTCGATTACCGCGGACGAATCGTTTTGCGGACTGTTCACTGTCTGCGACACGGGATAGGCCCGCATCTCGTCAGCGGGGAAGGGGTCGAGCAGTGACGCCAGTTCGTCCGCGTCGCCGTGGAGCCACGTCGATTCCTCTGCTTCCGCCAACATCACGGGCATTCGGTGATGGATTTCGCCGACGAGGTCGTTCGGTTCGGTGGTGACGACCGTGAAGGACGTACGCTCTCCATTCTGCCACGGTTCCCAGAGTCCCGCCAGCGCAAACGGTTGTCCGTCCGCTCTTGTCATTCGATACGGCTGTTTGCCGGACGAGGTCTTTTGCCAGTCGTAGAAGCCGTCGGCGAGGACGAGACAGCGACGGTCGCGGTAGGCGTCACGAAAACTCGGTTTCTCGGCGAGCGTCTCGGCGCGGGCGTTGATGTGCCCACTGCCGAACTCGTCCGCCCAGTGAGGAACGAGACCCCACGTCGGAAAGTGGATTTCCTCGGGCGCGTCGTTCCGGACGACTGGATGGTCTTGGCCCGGAGCGACGTTGTACCGGGGTCGAATCGGGCGGGTTGGGGTAGCGTCGAATCGCTCCGCGAGGTCGGACTCGGGAGCGAACAGTGAGATGCGACCGCACATAGTCGTTATTCGTCGTGAGAGAGGTTAAGCGCGACGGCAAGCAAGCAATCGATCACGATAGGAGAGACGGCAACCAAGCATAAATCCAGTCGCCACGAACGGAGCAATATGAGCGTCATCGCGGATTTCACGGTTCCTCCGGAGGATTTCGTCCTCGAACACACGATGCGGGAGTGTTCGGGCGTCGAAATCGAAATCGAGCGAGTCGTGGTCAGAACCGAGTCCACGCTCACGCCCTACTTCAGAGCCATCGGCGACGAACTGGAGGCATTCAAAGACAGTTTGTCGGACGACGAAACCGTAGACAGCGTGACGACACTCGAACGCGTCGAAGACGAGCGGTTTTATCGCGCCCACTGGACGCAGAACGTCGAGCACCTCGTGGCGGGACTTCGGGATGCCGAAGCGACCATCATGCACGCTCGAACCGACGAAAACGAGTGGCATCTGCGAATGCTGTTTCCCGACCGAAACGCACTCTCGGGATTTTACGGGCACTGTCACGACGAGTACGAGTACGACCTCCGAGGCGTGTTCAACCGCTCGAATGCCGCGACATTCGGCGAGTACGAAGTTACGCCGGAACAGCGCGACACCTTGGTCGTGGCGCTAGAAAACGGCTACTTCGAAATCCCGCGGGAAATCACGATGGACGAACTGGCCGACGAGTTCGACATCTCCATCCAATCGGTCTCTCAGCGCCTCCGACGGGGACACGCGAACGTCCTCCAGAACACGCTCGCACCGAGAAAATCAGAGTTAGGAGAAGCAGAGGAGGACTGAATATTCAACCCACGACTGCGAATTGTACTAAAAGAAGCTGGATATTCAGCCAGTAAATACGTGTAAGTTCGCGCCGTCTTTTTACCCATGGGAGAAACGCTGGGATTGAAAGAAGCCGTAGCCATGGCTCTCGGCGGGATGATTGGCGGGGGCATCTACTCGGCGTTCGGTATCGTCGTCGCCATCTCCGGGAAGGTATCGTGGCTGGCATTCACCATCGCCGGAAGCATCGCGATGTGTGCGGGCTACAGCTACGTCCAATTGAACAAACTGACCGACGACAAGGGCGGCGCGCCGACCTACATCGAGGAAATCGTGAACAACTCGACCGCCGCGGGGATGACGGGGTGGACGCTCCTGTTCGGCTACATCGGTTCGATGGCGCTGTACGCCTACGCATTCTCTTCGTTTTTCTCGGAACTCATCGGACGACTGCAATTCGCAGTCGTGATTCCAGTCGTGAACACCGAACTCTTGGTTCCGATTCCGAACCTGATCTCCGTCCTCCTCATCGGCCTGTTCGTCGGCCTGAACCTCCTCGGGGCCGCCGAGACGGGGAAAGTCGAGGACGTACTTTCCTTCTTCAAAGTCGGTATCATCGCCGTCTTCGGTGCGTGGGGCGTCTGGTTCGCCTACACCGGACAGACCCTGAATCTCGGCTTTTCCGAACTCGGATTCAGTCCCGTCATCGGTGCGGCGATGTCGTTCGTCGCGTTCCAAG
Source organism: uncultured Haladaptatus sp. (assembly GCA_964399275.1). Classification (GTDB taxonomy): domain Archaea; phylum Halobacteriota; class Halobacteria; order Halobacteriales; family Haladaptataceae; genus Haladaptatus. The sequence goes on along the minus strand of CAYNQM010000039.1, from coordinate 3,234 downwards.
GTTGGCAGTTGCTGATGTACGACCAGTCGCAGTTCGAGAATCCGACCGAGAACATCAGGAAGGCGATTTACATCTCGATTCCGATAGCGACCATGCTGTACGTTCTGGTCGCGTTCACGACCGTCAGCCTGCTCGAACTGTCGGTCATCGCGGTGTCCCCCGAAGTGTCGCTGTTGTACGCTGCACTTCCCTACATGGGGTCGATTGGCGCGTTCATCATCGGCATCTCGGCGCTGTTCTCGACCGCCAGTGCGGTGAACGCCACGCTGTTCAGCGGAGCGCAGTTCTCCCGCGACCTCATCAACAGGGGACTCCTTCCCAACCGATTCAGCGCGAGTGACGACGAAGGGATTCCCTCGAAGTTGATCGTCGTTTTGGGCGTCCTCTCGGCGGCGTTCGCGGTGTACGGCAGTCTCCGCAGTATCACGTCGTTCGCGTCGCTGGCATTCATCGCCGTCTTCGGTGCGATGAGCTATCTGGCCTTCCGCGAGCGCGACCAGGTTGACGACATGATAGTTACCGTGCCGATTATCGGCATGGTCGGCTGTGCGGCGTTCTTCCCGCTTCTCCTGTACAACTTGTATCTGAACAGTCCGAGCACGTTCTTCCTCGTGCTCCTCATCGCAGTCGTCGTCATCGGCGTCGAACTCATCTACTTCGAACGAGAGCCAATCGAGGACGCAGTTCCCGGTTTGAGCAAGTAACCATGAGCGAGAACACGACCGAAATCGACCGTCGTACCGCCCTCAAAGGAATCGGCGCAGTCGCAGGGTCGGCGGCACTCGCTGGCTGTACAGGCATCGCTGGCGGTTCCGGCCAGCAATTGCGCTACGCGCAGGTGCTCACGCCGGTCTCGCTCGACCCCATCGCGGTGGACGACCCGTGGTCGGGGCAAGTGCAGTCGCTCGTCTTCGAGGGACTGTACACCTACAACTACGACATGAACCTCGTCCCGGTACTGGCCACGGAAAAGCCGACGAAGCGAGACGGCGGAAAGCGATACACCGTCGATCTCCGAGACGGGGCGCGGTTCCAGAACGGAAACTCCGTCACCGCCGAAGACGTGAAATACAGCTTCGAGAAGCCGAATCAGGAGGAGACACCGCCACCGACGAAGTGGCACGTGGACATGATTGAATCGGTGAAGACGCCGTCGAAGACGAAAGTCGAGTTCGTCCTGAAACACCCCTATCCGGGATTCGAGCACGCGTTGACGCGTCCAATCGTGCCGAAGGCGGTGCGCGAGCGGAATCCGAACGCGTTCGGGAAGAGAACGACCGTCGGTTCGGGGCCGTACCGACTCGACCGGTTCAAGCCCGGAAAATACGCCACCCTGACGGCATGGGGCGACCACTGGCGATCACATGGCGATGCGATTCAGCGGGCGAAGTTCGTCCCGAACCACGCCGGACTAGCGCGGACGATGAGCCTGAAGACGGGACAGAACGACGTCGTGGAGCGAATCCAGCCGAAACTCTGGAAGACGACGAAGGACTTCCCGGACTCAAACGTCGTCTCCACCGAGAGCTACCACTACCACTTCGTCGGGTTCAACTGTAGCAGTGGGACACCGACCGCGAAGCCCAAAGTACGGGAGGGTATCGACGCTCTGCTCTCGATGGACGAACTGGTGAAACACGTCGTGGAACCGTCGGGACGGCGACAGTACGGCCCGCTCCCCCGCCAGATTGCGAAGTCGTGGAACATGCCGGTCCAAGAGTGGAAACAGGTTCCCAAGAAGAAGAGTCATCACGAGGCGAAGAAACTCATCAAGGAAGAGGCGGGGATAACGTCGTGGAGTCCGAAAATCGCGGTGCCGGGAACGAAGAGTTCGGGCGACAAGATGCGCGAGAAAGTCGCCGAAACCGTCGTTCACGGCCTGAAGAAACTGGGCTTCCGAAAGGCCCGTACGCAGAAGTATCCGTGGCCCAAGTTCCGCGAAATCGTCACCAGCGGCGACCAGAGCAACTACGCGATGTTCGTCGGGTCGTGGGCGGGGTACCCCGACCCGGACACGTTCCTCTATCCCCTGTTCCACAGCAACAACGAGGGGCTGACGAACGGCACCTACTACCGCGACGAGAGCCTGATGGAGCGAATCGAGACGGCGCGCCAGACAACGAACCACGAGAAGCGAAAGAAGCTGTACGAAGACGCGATTTCGACGATTCTCGAACAGCGCGTTCACCTCCCGGCGTACACCCTGCACAACAGCTTCGGCGTGAAAAATCGGGTATCCGGGTTCCGTCCGCATCCCATCTCACAACTCAATCCGCGACTCGTGAGTCCGGACGGAACGGTGTCGCTGAGCGAGTAGAGAAAACGACCGAAGCCGACTACGACGGATGTTCGCTGGGTGTTAGATCTTCTTCCGAACGGCCACTGCTTTTGATGATGTCGAAGGCGGTCATCAGGTCGGTTCGGGAGATGATACCAACCACGTTCCCGTTCGCGTCGATGACGGGTAGGCGACCGATGCCGTGCTGTTGAATGGTTTCGAGGGCCTCCATGGCGTCGCTATCGGCGGGAATCGTCTTCACGTCAGTGGACATCACTTCCTGAATACGGTACGCATCGCGTTCGACCTGCCGAACGCTTCGTGCGTCGTCCAGCGTTATCATTCCGACGAGGTCGCCGTTATCGACCACGGGATAGCCCGTGTGACGCTGTTGGAACATCATCTCTAAGAGGTCGCTGATGGACGTGTTCGGCGAGACCGTCTTCAGGTCTTCCGCCGGGGTCATTACGTCGCGGACGCGAACGTCCTGAAACGCCGCCGAGAGGACGGACTGTTGGGCCTCACTGTTCGCCCCGATGTAGATGAAGAAGGCGATACCGATGAGGATGATGTTGCCGCCGAGCAGTCCAAACAGACCGAGCAAGATAGCGAACAGTTTACCGACCTCTGCCGCGGTCTGCGTCGCTTGGGCGAACGGTCGGGTGCGTGCGAGCAGTGCGCGAAGGACTCGACCCCCGTCCATCGGGAATCCGGGCATGAGGTTAAACACGGCGAGCACGAGGTTCATCAGCGCGAGGTACCCCACGACGAATCTGATCGCCTCCTGTTCGACGGGGATGGCGAACAACGCGAGATAGGAGCCGACGCCGAGCAGAATGCTGACGATCGGCCCCGCGATTGCGATGAGCAGTTCTTGCAGCCAGTCTTCGGGTTGGTCGGTGAGGCGGGCGATGCCACCGAAAATCCACAGCGTGATGGAGTCGATGGGGAAGCCG
>CAYNQM010000038.1:18275-25458 GCA_964399275.1 uncultured Haladaptatus sp. | reverse complement strand
TATGTTTACCGGAATTGTTGCAGAGGCTGGCGAGGTACGTCGCGTCGAACCGGCGGAGAGCGGTCGCCGACTGACGATTTCGGCGGACGACGTACTCTCGGACGTGGAACACGGCGCGAGCATCAGCGTGAACGGGGCCTGCCTGACCATCGAGGCGTTCGACGACGAGACGTTCGAGGTGTTTCTGGCCGAGGAGACGCTGTCGAAGACCTACCTCGGCGAGGTGGGTGAGGGCGATTCCGTCAACTTGGAGCGCGCGCTTCGGGCCGACGCCAGACTTGACGGCCACTTCGTGCAGGGGCACGTCGATACGACGACCGAAGTCGTGGACGTGCGACAGGTCGGCGAGGACTGGGAGTACGAGTTCGCTATTCCGGAGGCCTTCGGCCAGTACATCGTGAACAAGGGCTCCGTCGCGCTGGATGGCATCAGCCTCACTGTCGCCGAAAAAGGCAAGCAGACCTTTACGGTGGCCATCATTCCGACGACGCGCAGCCTGACGAACCTCTCGGAGAAGGAACCCGGCGACCCCGTTCACCTCGAAGTGGACATGTTGGCGAAGTACGCCGAAGAACTGCTGGCGGAGTAGCTACTCCGACTCGAATCCGAACGGGTCGTCAATCGAACCAGTCTCCTCGTCCGTGGTTTCGTCGTCCTCGTCGTCTCCCTCGAATTCGTCATTTCTTTCGAACGACACCGGTTTGCGGTGTTCGACGTCTTCGTACAGTTCGCGGTACCGGGCGATTTTCCGGTAGAGCAGGTAGCCGAAAAAGCCGTCGTAGACGAACACGAAGGCGATGAACGCTATCGTGGGCGTCATCGAAGGGTAGACGGAGGCGGCCAAGTCCGGCACGAATCCGACCAGCGTGTTGTAGGTGGCGTGAATCGCCGTCGCGATGAGCAGTCCTTTGACGATAATCGGGCCGGCGTTCTCGCGGTTGAATTTCGCCAAGCCGAGATAGTAGCCAGCGAACGCGGAGTAGATGACGTGGCCCGGTCCGGCGAACAGTCGGAAGACGGCGGTTTGTCCGGCTCGCAGGAGCGGGTCGGTGCCCGACGGGTTGAGTACTCCTTGGCTGATGTAAATGGCGTTCTCGATGGTTGCAAAGCCGAGTCCGGCCATCGCGCCGTACACTGCGCCGTCGATGACGGCGTCGAACCGGCTACTCCGGAAGGCGTACAGGCGCACCGCGAGCCATTTCACGGTTTCCTCGACCGGGCCGACGACGATGAAGAAAAAGAGCACCGTCCCGACGAGCGGAATTTCTTCGAACAGGGGTTGCGCGTACGAGTTAAAAATCGCCGCAAATCCGGCGAACAGCACGCCGAGCAGAAACGTCCCGACGAGAAGCGGAAGCGGTTCCGACATCGTCACGTCGGCGTACCAGATGTACGCCGCGAGACCGAACGCGGGAACGACAGAGAGCAGGACGAACAGGCCGACCAACGGGTCGGTTATCGCGGCCAATCCGCCCAATGCGAACTGCAAGACGAGAATCGCCACTGCCAGCAGGATGATGAACGCCCGCGCAGAGACAACGATTGTTCCGTAGAGTTTCGTGGCGAACCAGTCGAGACGAGAGCGCTCGTCCCACGTCGCAATGTCGTACAAATCGACCGAGTCGTCCGTCCCCTGCGCAACCGGGTCTCGATTCTCGTCCATGGCGAATTTTCGTGCGGACGGGGAGTAAATCGTTCGGAGAAGCCATATTTTAATACCTTATATGCATATCCATACCATAAACAAATGTAGGGTTGCGTTTATTACCGAGGACTCGCCATTCGTGATACACGATGACACCCACAAGCCACAGCCGAGGGCTTATGTACTCGGTACCGCCGAAAGAATCGACACGGAAACGGGAAGAGAATCCGGAGAACGAAACAACAGAAGAAGACGAGAAGACGACCGTCGAAGTCGAACTGGAGACCACGGAGACGGAATCGAAAGACAACCAAATCACCCCCGGCACGGACACGAACTGGACAGGGAACGTCCCGGCGGACGACTGAGACCCCACTCCATCCTGACCTCGTCACGCTGAAATCCCCTCCGCCCCAACCGGGGGGCATGACCACTCAGCGCGCGACGACCTCCCCCAGCGTGACGACCATTCACGTCCCGACTACCGCCCGATTTTTCGCCCATAACCGATGAGTTCGACGAGCAGAATCCGCATTCGCGGCATCTACACCACCGCGCTGACGCACCTGCTCGGCAACGAGTTCGACGTCGTGCAGGCGTCGCCGCCGATTCGGCGACGATTCGATACCGAGTTCGAAACCGGCGAGTACGACGCGACGGTCGAGACGACCGACGACAGGCAGGGCGTCGGCATTTTCGGCAATTCGGACGCCGTCGAGGCGGTCGGCGAGCGATTGGCAGATGTCGGTATCGACACCTTCCACTGGGACGACGGATCACCCCGCGGTGCGCTCTTCGACGGCGTCGTCAACGAAACCCTCGGAAGCGGCGCGGTCGTGAACCTCGGCGACCGCGACGGCTTTCTCCCGTTCCGGAACATCGACCGCCGAGTCGACGAGGACGACCGCGTCCGCGTGCAAGTTCACGACCCTGCGCCGCCGTGGTCGCGCGACCGACCGCTCCTCGGAACTGACGTGCAGGTGTTTGGCGGCGTGGCCAGCCTCTCGAAAGGCGTGAGTCGCGTCGTCGCCAGTGCGCCGGACGACGCCAGCAGGCGCGAACTCGCCCGAACAACCGAGATGCTCTCGACAGACGTGCCCGACGAGTGGGGCGTTCGCTGGGAGTACGGCGCGAACGACGCCGGAATCGGCGAGATGGATTCGGCGCTTTCCAGCGTGGTCGAACGCGCCGAAGCCATCGACGGCGCGCTCGGAGATGCCCCGAACAGCGCGAGCGAGTCGGACGCCCCGGAACCTATCGCGGAACCCGAAGACACGACGTGGCTCTGGTTCGGACGGGAATCGCGGCTCGAACTGGATTCGGTTCGTCGAGACGTGACGACGACGCTTCCCGGCCACCACCGAATCAAGGCCGCGGACGACTCCGCCAGCACGGCGGTCGATTTCGCGGAAGACCTCTACGAACCCCCCTCGGAGGTTCCGATTGGGGCCACCCTCCGACAGTTCGGCCCGGAGGAAGACGGCGAGGTGTTCATCGACCACGGCAAGCCCGACGGTCGCTGTTTCTCGCTCGGAAAAGGAGAGGTGGCCGAGCGCGACCCCGAGAAGGGGAAATACACCGTTCACCGGGAGATGGGCGGGTCAGGCACATACGACGCCCTCGGCACCGACCGCGAGGCGGGCGACGTGGCCATCACGAAGTTCCGCGAGGGTCGTTGGTGGTATCCGACGGCGTACCGGAGCGAGGGCGGCGAATCGAAGGGAACCTACGTCAACATCTGTACGCCGGTCGAACTGTTCCCGCGCTCCGTGCGCTACGTGGATTTGCACGTTGACGTTATCAAGCGCCCCGACGGAACCGTCGAGCGAGTGGACGACGACGAACTGGATTCGGCAGTCGAGGCGGGCCACATCGCCGAGGAACTGGCCGACAAAGCCCGGAGCGTGGCGGCGAGCGTCGAGAAAGTGCTGAAGTAGAGAGACGAAAGACGAAGGGACCACGGATTTTGGTAGGTGACACGACCAGCGAATGGCTCGTCGGCGCTGGTTTCTGACGGTGCTTCTGGTCGAGCTTTCACAGGGAGACGGCCAGCGACTGCGCAAATCGCACAATCGATGGCTCTCGACCGTCATCAAAGGTCGTTTTAGAAATGTTCGTCGTCCGACGGCTGGTTAATCGTTCCGCCTCTGCCACCCTCGCTTCGGTCGATGCCCATGACGCTCTCGGCTTGGTCAACGTTCCACTCGCCGGTTCCGTCGTCCGGGACGCGCACGGTTACGTCGTCGATTTCCTCGAACTTCTGGAGGAGATCCATCTGGATGTTTTGCGAGGTGACGGAGCTGATGGCACAGCCGCTACAGGTGCCGCCGAGTTCGATGACGACTTCGCCGTCCTCGGGGTCTGCCTTGCGAACCGCGCTCGTCCCACCGTGCATCTGGATGATGGGCATCTGGGCGGAGAGCCAGCGCTCGACCCGCGATTTGAGGTCGTCCGTCTCGTCCGTCGGTTTCGGCTCGCTGGTCTCGGTCATTGGTTGTGGGTAGGAGCCGAAGGTATGGGAATGTTGGGATTCGCGTTCGGAAGTGAGTGCGTGACTCTGGACAAACTGCGTTCTCGTGAGGTCGAGTATTGTCTCTCGAAAAGGTGAACGTGATACTGAATATTTTGCTTCGTGGGAGCTAGCGACTCGGTAGAGACACTGATTCCAACGAAAATAGTGGAGCCGGGAGTAGCTAGCACTTTTCGAGTTCTGTCCCGATACCATCCCGAATCTCGTACACCTTTTACGCCCCACGACGAAACTCCAGTCGAATGCTGACGTTGGCGGTCGCGTACCGAAAGGAGACGTTCGAGCGAATGGCCGACCCGCTGGCTGAGCGCGGAATCGAGGTTCGTCACGTCCCGAGCGAGGCACGAACCTTCGACCTCCTGAATCCGCCGTGGGAACCCGGCGAGTTCGACGTGGGCTTCGTCTACCCCTCACGGACGATGGAGGGCGGCGTGGTCGATGCCCTGCTTGCGGTTCCGTGGGTGAACGACCGCGAGGCGGTGCTGACATCGCGGAACAAGGCTGGTGTCATCGCCCAACTCGGGCAGGCAGGGGTTCCGGTACCGAAGACGGCGATGGTTTCGAATCCGGTCGAGGAGCGCGACCTGCGCGAAATCTTCGCACGGTTCGACCCGCCGGTCGTCGTCAAACCCAACTCGACGACGCGCGGGACGGGCATCGCCAAGGTCGGCGATGTCGATTCGTTTTTGGGCGTCGTGGACTACCTCGACCTCGTCCACGACTACCGCGCCACGGGGGACAAATCGTTTCTCGTGCAGGAGTTCCTGCCGGACGCGACCGACTACCGCGCGATGGTCGTCGATGGCGAGTACGTCGGCGCGGTCGAACGCCAACTGTCGGACGAGGCGCTCGCCGAGGGTCGGTGGAAACACAACGTCCATCGAGGAGCGGAAGCGAACGGCGTCACCCTCTCGAAAACACAGCAAGAAATCGCGGAGCGAACGGCGGACGCGCTCGGCGTTCCGTTCTGCGGCGTCGATTTACTCGATACGGGCGACAGGATCGTAGTGAACGAAACGAACGCCCGTCCGACCATCGATGCGGAAACGAAGTACGAAGCCGGATTTTACGACCGTCTCGCGGAACTCGTTCGAACCACTCGCCGCTGATACGGTCGATTTATTCGACGCTGATGTTCGCGGATTCGTCGGTCTTTTCGAGCGTCACTTCGAGGACGCCGTTGTTGTAGGTGGCTTTCGCGGAACGTTCGTCCACGCGCGCGGGGAGGGAGATGCGTTCGTCGTACTCACGGTGGTCGCTGACGGCGCTGATGGTCATCGTCTCGCCGTCGCATTTGAGGTTGATGTCTCCCTTTTCGACGCCAGGGAGGTCGGCGATGACGCGAACGTGCTCATCGTCTTCGTGAATATCGACGTGCGTGTCCGCGCCGAAGCCCGGCGTGCCAGTATCAACCTGCATATCGACGTTTCCGCCCATCATATCGTTCATCATTCGTTCAATTTCGCGGAAGAGGTCGTCGAAGGGGTCGTCGCGGTCGTCTCGTCGCATACCCGAGAGTAAGCCCCTCCCGGGCAAAAGGTTTTGGACGCACGCTGGGTGCGCGATTCTTCTATGTATCCAAAGGGATTTTATCTACCGTCTGAAAAAAACCGCTATGTTTTTGCTGGTTTGGCGCCCGCTGAGCGGACGTTTTTAGTCGTCTTGCTCTGCTTCGTTCTCGGCGTTAGCGATGCCAACCTGTGCGTTGGCGTTCGTCTGGTCGCTGTACTGAACAGCAATAGCGTCACCGGACTCGGCTTCGCCGCCGTTCCATCCGACTGCCGCCGACACCGCGAAGTTGTCGTCTTGCTCGTTCACGTTGACCTGCTCAACGCTCTGCGCTTGCTCGACTTCTGCTTCGGCTTCCTGCTCGATTTCTTGCTCGTCCCATGCTGCTACGCTACCTGTGAGGCCGCCTACGAGCACGCTGGCAATCAGCGCGGTCGCGAGCGATATTCGAAGTATTTTCTTCATTGTCGTATCTCTCCGGGCGGGAGAGACGCTGTCGAACACGCACGGCGCATCATTCGCCGACACCGTACTGTTCGCCCCACCCATCTCACGATATCGGGGGAGGTGTAAATGAATGCACACGACCGTTGAGTCCGTTCGCCCATTTTACGGTTGACCAAATTCCTCCTTAATTCGGAGTAACGAAGAGAATCGAGGACGCAGGTAATCACCAACAGAAATACGATGACCAAACCAGTAGTATTGTTTCATCCTTCGAACGGCCCAATCCGTTGCTGTTTAACGGTAACGATGGATTCCCGTGACGAATGTTATTACCTCTCTCTGCTCGTATTGTTGAATACTGCTTCGAAGAACGAGCCTATCATCGGTACTCGATGGCTCACTGTCGGCGAAAAATGACGTTAAAACGCCACGACAGCCGTAGGATTCGATTTAGAATCCGATTTCGAGTGCGTCGTTCGTCGTCTCGATGCTCTCGCGGACATCTGCGCTGTTCGTCACTGCACGAATCGCATCGACGTTCTCCGGCACTACGTCGCTCTCTTGGTGGATGGCCTGGAAGAGGTAGAGGTCGTTTCCTTCCATCGAAATCGACTCGCCCCAGAGGCAGTTCTCCCAGATGTCCGCGCGTGGGCGACCTCTGTCCATGGCGTACTCCTTGAGTTTGCCAGCGCCGTCGATATCCATCCCTTCCGGAACGACGAAAATACGCGACTGGCTTTCGAGCAGGTCGCGAACTTCCTCGGCGTCGGGTTCGGATTCGAGCGAGACGTTGACGCTGTGCATGTGCATCAGCGTCGCCGGAACCTTCAGTCCGAGCGTGTCGATGGAGAGGTCGGGGAAGATGGTCATCACGTCGGGTCCGTGGTGCGACGGCAGACTCACCGGGTTCGGAACGATGTCGTTGATGGGGCCGCGACCGGTCTGGGCCGGGTCGCCACCGCGTCGGACGAGGGTCGCGCGAACCTTTTCGACGCCGTACTCCTCGCGAAGTGGCGCGACGAGACGCGAGAGCCCGGTCGTGTTGCAGGAGA
>CAYNQM010000038.1:17582-18265 GCA_964399275.1 uncultured Haladaptatus sp. | reverse complement strand
AGGTTGCAGCCAGAATACGCGGACGTGCTCGGCATTCACGGACTTTTCGTAGTTAGCGCGGGCATTGAAGCTCACGTCGGCCACGTCCGCGTCCTCGCCGCCTTGATACAGTGCGGGCGTGTCGTATTCGTCGTACAGCGACTTGTTGTCCGCGCCGATTCCGGAGGGACAGGCGTCCACGACGACGTCCGCCTTCTCGACCATCTCCTCGACCATTCCCGCGAGTTCGATTCCCGCGTCGTCGAACTGCCCTGCGCGTTCCTCGATGGCGGCGTAGAGGGGATACCCCTTCTCGACTGCGCCTTCGGCCTCGAAGTTGGGCCGGGTTTTTGCGACACCGACGACCTTCATGTCCGGTTGCGCCCGGACGGCGTCAGCGACTCGTTTCCCGATAGTCCCGTACCCGTTAATGCCGACCTGTAGCATGTACGTTTGCCGCTCCAACGTCCGCCATTAAAACGGTTTCGAGCCGTTTCGTCCGGAAAGTAACTCGGTGACGAGTAAGGCCGAAAGGGAACATCTAACCACTCTGAAAGTCTGGCCTATACCATGAGTTTGGACGACGCGGCGACGACCGCCGTCGAGCAGTGCATGAACCTCCAGTCCGACGAATCGTGCGCGGTCATCACCGACGACAAGCGCTGGGACATCGGCAAGGCGCTGTACGACGTGGCTTCCGAGAT
>CAYNQM010000038.1:0-17572 GCA_964399275.1 uncultured Haladaptatus sp. | reverse complement strand
TTACGAACGACACCGTCATCGCGCGCTACCCGGTCGGCGACCAGCACGGCGAGGAACCGCCCGCTCCCGTCGCCGCCGCGATGGCTGGCGCGGACGTAGTGCTCGCTCCCACCACCAAAAGTCTGAGTCACACGCGCGCACGAGGCAGGGCGAACGAGGCAGGCACACGCGCCGCCACCCTCCCCGGCATCACCGAGGAAGTGATGGTGGCCGGACTCGCCGCCGACTACGAGACTATCGACCAGCACTGTCAGGACGTGCTCGCGCAGGTCGAAGGTGCACAGGAAATCCGCGTCACGACCGAGAAAGGCACCGACATAACGTTCGAACCCGGCGACCGCGAGTGGTACGACGACACCGGCCTCTGCCACGACCCCGGCGATTTTACCAATCTCCCCGCAGGCGAGGTGTTCGTCAGCCCCGAGAACGTGAACGGACGCTACGTGGTGGACGGCACGATGCGCCCCCACGGCCTCCTCGACGACGGCCAGACGCTCGAATTCGAAGTCGAAGACGGCTACGTGACGAGCATTAGCGACGACGAAATCCGTGACCAAGTCGAGACCGCCGCCGAGGAAGTCGGGCAGGACGCCTACAACCTCGCCGAACTCGGCATCGGAACGAACGTCGCCGTCACCGAACTCGTCGGTTCGGTGCTGCTGGACGAGAAAGCTGGCGGCACGGTTCACATCGCAATCGGCGACGACGCGGGCATCGGCGGCGACACCGACGCGCCGCTTCACCTCGACGGTATCATCCGTGAACCCACCGTCTACGCGGATGGTGAGGAAGTCGAACTGCCACGTCCGTAAAATCCGACTTACAGCATGCAAACCGTCCACGGAATCGAAGTCCGCGGCGTCGAAGTCGATGCCGAGACGCGCTGTTCGCATTACGACAGCGAGCGTGACGTGATTGCGATTCGGTTCCCCTGCTGTGACACCTACTTTCCCTGCTTTCGGTGTCACGATGCAGTCGCCGATCATCCCCGCGAAACGTGGCCCGAAAATCGCCGAAGTGCGGAGGCGGTGCTGTGCGGCGTCTGCGGGACGGAACTGATGATTGCGGCGTATCTCGATTCTGATTCGCAGTGTCCCGACTGCGACGCGGAGTTCAATCCGGGGTGTGCGAACCACTACCATCTGTACTTCGAGGGTTGAGTTCGGGTCGAATCCGCCGCGCCAGATGCTCGAAGGGTACAGTAACCGTTTCACTCACCACAAAAGCATTAATTCGTGCTGACTGAATGGTTGGTATGAATCGTCGCGCCCTCCTCGCCGGACTCGCCGTTCCACTCGTCGGCGGAACCGCTGTCGTCGCTCAGCGGCTTGATTATCGCCGCGATAAGGAGTTCTCCATCCGAACCGCGCCGCCGATAGTAAGCCACAGGTTCGAACTAATTGACTTCGATGAGCGCTACCGCCCCGGAAACATGCCGGAGGACTCCCTTTCCAATCACTCCGAGGTCGAATTTGACCCATCCAACGATGGTGTTCCGAATCACAGGTCGGATTCCAAGCGGTAGTCGCTCTTGCAAGGAAACTGAACTCAAGACACTTCGGTACGACGAATCGTCCGATACTCTCATCGTCACCGTTTTCGATGACTATATTCACCATAATGCTTGCACATTAGAATTAGGCCCCGTCCTGTATGCCGTTGATGTGGACTTCGAATCGAACCTTCCATCGCGCGTCGTCGTCAAGCACGTCAAAGACGGCGACGGTGTCGCCTACGAGGAGTCGTTCACCCGACAGAACTGAGTCTACACGCAACTCCGCGAACTCCACGCACTTTTACGCCCCGAGTCCGTACACCGGGTTATGAGCGATACTGCGGAACGTGTGGCAGTTGTCTGCCCATCCTGTTCTCCCGAGGTCGAAACCGTCCACGAGGTACTCAAACCGGGCGGACAGACGACCGTTCGATGTACCGAATGCAGTCACGTCCACAAGACGAAAATCGAAACCGTCCAGACCGATAAAATAGACGTTATCGTCTCCCAAGACGGCGAATCGTTCTCTTCGAGGGCCGACGTGCCGGTCGAGGAGACGCTGGCCGTCGGCGAGGAGTTCGTCCTCGAAACCGAGGAGGCCATCTTCGTCGTCCGAATCACGAGTCTCGAACAAGACAGCGACCGTCGCGTCGAGGAGTCGGTGGCAGAAGACGTGGAAACCATCTGGACGCGCGCCGTAGACAACGTCTCGGTGAACGTCACCCTCCACCCGCAAGACGGGCGCAGGGACGACTCCCGAGGCATCAAAGTGAACGTCCCCGGCGACTACGAGTTCGTGGTCGGCGAAACCGAGGAGCTCGCCGACGAGGAGTTCACCATCGACGGTATTCTCGTCACCGACGACGCCAGCGGCTACGACCACGACCGCCTCGACTTCGACGGCGACGCGGTCATCGCCAAGGACGTAAAGCGCATCTACGCCGACGACGAGAGTTCGACTGCGTGGTCTGCGTGGTAGCATGTTCGGACGCGGACGCGACGACTTCGAGGACGAACGAAACGCCCTCGTCCAACGACTCGCCGACCGCGACCGAATCCAGCACGAGACGACCGTAAACGCACTCCAAGCGGTTCCCCGACACGAGTTCGTTCCCGAAAACAGGCGACGCGAAGCGTACGCCGACAGACCGCTTCCTATCGGTGAAGGACAAACCATCAGCGCCCCGCACATGGTCGCCATCATGACCGACCTGCTCGACCTCTCGCCGGGCGACCGCGTGCTCGAAATCGGAACCGGTTGTGGCTACCACGCCGCCGTCACCGCCGAAGTCGTCTGCTCGGAAAACGTCTACAGCGTGGAGTACCACCAGTCACTGGCCGAGAGAACCCGAAATCGATTCCACCGACTCGCACAATCCGGCCAGTTCGACTACGACGGCATCTCGATTCGCGTCGACGACGGAAACGAGGGATGGCCCGAACACTCGCCTTACGACGCTGTCTACCTGACCTGCGCCGCCCCCGACTTCCCGACCGCTGTGGTCGAGCAGGTTCGTCCCGGGGGGCGTCTTCTCGCACCGCTCGGGGACGACCACCAGACACTCGTCCTCGCCACGAAGCGCGACGACGGAACGATCGACCGCGAGGAACGCGGACGCGTCAGTTTCGTCCCCATGCAAGACGCCTAGCTTTTTTCGGTCTCCTCCCGACGAATCGGTATGGACTACCGCGAACTCTGTCTGCTGTGGGCCGCCCGCGAAACGGGCATCGTCGAGACGGTCATGTTCGACGCCGGAACGGTCGAGGCGGTCGCCGAAGAAACCGGCGTCACCGAGCGCGCCGCCAGAATCACGCTCGAAGCGATGGCCGAACTTGGATTCCTCGAACGAGTTGGCGACGAATACGAAGCTACGAATCGCGCGCTCGGTCTGTTCGCCAAGAGGGACGTTCGCTCGATTGGAAGCGTCCCGCACCATCTCGACTGTCTCGCCCGCTGGTTCGAACTGCCGGAAACCATGCGAACCGGCGAACTACCCGAGACGCCCGAGAATTGGACGACGAACTTGATGGGTGCAATGGCCACCGTGGACGAGACGACGGTTCGGTCGTGCGTCACCGAGGCAGTGCACGAACGCCCCAATGCGGAGCGCGTTCTGGACATCGGCGGCGGCCCCGGTGTCTTCGCCAAGGAGTTCGCCCGCCGGGGATTCGAGGTGACGCTGTTCGACCAACCCGACGTAATCGACATCGACGAGCGATTTCTCGAACGCGACCCCATCGAACTCGTCTCCGGGGACGCGACCGACGACCTCCCGACCGGTTTCGACCTTGCGTTCTGCTCTCGCGTCGCCCACGCCCTCGCTCCCGAGGAAAATCGAACGCTCCTCGAAAACGTCTTCAACGCGCTCGAACCCGGCGGCGTCGCCGTCTTCACCGACCAAGTCCGGGGACGTGCCGAGGATGCGGCGGTGATGGGTGCGCACATGCTCGCCCAGACGGAAAACGGCGACACGTACACCGCGAACCAGTTCGAGGGATGGTTCGCGGACGCGGGTTTCGTGGGCTTCGAAATCCGCGACGTTCCGGGCACGAATCAGCAAGCAGTCGTCGGCTACAGGCCGCGCAATTGAAGACCGTTGGAACCCAACGCAGGGTATGGAACCGGCGGTACTGCGCGACGATATGGTCGCCAGTTTGGAGCACGAAATGAAAGGTCTGGTGCGCAGTGACCACGTCGGTCTCGCGCTCCGGACGGTGCCCCGCCACGAGTTCGTGCCGATAGACGCCGACGAAGGGGCGTACTCCGACCAGTCGTTCGACCACCGTGGAACGCGAATTCTCGCCCCGAGCATCGTCGCCCGACTGCTTGAAGTGCTCGACGTGCGCGAGGACGATTCCGTTCTCGTCGTCGGGGCGGGCGTCGGCTACACCTCGGCAGTGCTGGCGGAAATCGTCGGCGAGCACAACGTCCACGCCATCGACATCGCGCGAACCATCGTCTACGAAGCCCGACAAAACCTCGAATCGGCGGGCTACGGCGGCGTCCTCGTCGATTGCGGCGACGGCGCGGACGGCCTGCCGGAGTACGCACCATTCGACCGAATTCTCGTGGAGGCGGCGGCCATCGACCCGCCGAGAACGCTCGTCTCGCAACTCTCGCCCGACGGCCGACTCGTCTTGCCACTGGGAAGTGGCACTCAGCGACTCGTCGCCGTTGAACCGACCGACTCAGGTACGCCCGAAATCGCTGAGGAGTTCGGTACTACCGCGTTCGCGCCACTTCTCGTGGACGGCGAGCAGTCCGACACCGTAGAGCGCAACCGAACCGACCGGGAAGACCGGGAGTTTGCTGAACGCCACGCCCAAACCCGGCGCGGTTGGGAACACGAGTGGATAGACTGGGACGGCTACAGCTAACTCGTATCCGGATCCATCTCATCCATCGCCGACGACCAGTATTCGGGTGTTCTCGCGCTTGTCCGCGAACTCGCTTCCAGCAGGCGGTTTGATGTCGATTTTCAACGTTCCGTCGTCCTGATTCGCACCGAGACTCGGATCTATCGAGAGGCTCACCCTCCCCTGCTCTCCTGTCGTCGCGGTTTCGACGCGCTCCAATCTCGCGGAATCGCTTTTTACCACGACCGTCGCATCCGAAACCGGCGTTGCGTCCGAATCGATGACGGCGATTTCAACCGTTTGCTGTCCCGGTTCGATGACCTCGGGTTCGGGTTTCGCGTCGAGTTCGCTCACGGCTAAGCCGTTGAGACCGGACAGCATGTTCATCATGACCGAGAGGCTGGCGACGCCGACGACGAGCGCGATGACGAGTCGAATTGGCAGACCTTCGATTGCGCGATTGTCCGAGCGAAATCGCTGACGTATGGACATGCCCCGGAGTGGTTCCGGTTTCGGTTATAAACCTTCGTCCGAGAGTTTATACGGGAAACCGAAGCCACTTCCCGCCATGACCGAAGTGCTGGGCCGAACCGACGAGTCCGGAGTTGCGGGCGACCTCGGCAGGTACCGCGCCAGAGACGGGAGTTCTGGCGCGTCCGTGAAAATCGACCTCGACAGTCCGCACGTCGCGCTCGTCGTCGGAAAACGAGGCTACGGAAAATCCTACACCCTCGGCGTGTTGGTCGAAGAACTCGCGGATGCCGAGGGCGTCACACCGGTCGTCGCCGACCCGATGGGGGCGTTCACGACTTTCTCTGGGGTTTCGGGCTTCGAAGTTGTCGATTCTCCGCGCGTCTCCGCCGACGCGCTCGCGCCCCGGGCGTGGTGCGATTTGCTCGGTCTCGACCACGAGAGTTCGACTGGGTCGCTGGTCTGGCGCGCCGCAACCGAAGCCGCGACGCTCGCAAAAATGATGGCGTTCGTCTCGGATGCGGGTGCAAAGCAAGCGACCCGTCGCTCCGCACGAAACCACCTCACTCTGGCGGAATCGTGGGGCGTCTTTTCGCCCGACGGTCTCACCGCGAAGAAGTGTGGAGAACCGGACTCCGGCACGGTTCTCGACTGCTCGGGCTACGGCAGCGCGCCGATGAATGCCGTGATTCGAGCGGTCGCGGACGACCTGTATCGCGCCCGGATCTCCGAGTCCGTCGAATCGCTTCCGTGGTTAGTGGTTGACGAAGCCCACGCCTTCTTCGGTGGCATCGCCGACCCTGCGCTCAGGACGATTATCACCAGAGGGCGGCATCCGGGTGTTAGCTTGGTCGCCGCGACACAGCGCCCTGCTGTCCTCCCTGAAGTGGCGATTTCCCAGTCCGACCTGCTCGTCGCTCATCGGCTCACGTCGGGGCGAGACCGCGACGCACTCTCACACGCTCGTCCAGCCTACGTGCAGGGGTCGTTCGCCGACCGAATGCCGGAGACGCCCGGTTCGGCAGTCGTCGTGGACGACGCGACAGAGAGCGTTCACGCGGTGCAGATCCGGGAACGCCGAGTCGAACACGGGGGAGGTAGTCCGAGCGCGAGCGATGGCGATTCGACTGCGAGTAATCCCAGTTCGAATGCGACCGAACTCCGAAAGGGATAGGTTCCGCTACCGACTGAAATCGGACACGAGCGAAAGCGTCTCGGGGATTCGCAGGGACGCCAACAGCAACGCTTCGGACACGATGTCGAGAGGAAATTCGCACGCGCTGAAACGATTCGAACCAGTTCTGCTCGTCGGCGTCGGCGGCTTCGTCGGGGCAGTCCTGCGTCACGTGGTGAGCGGTGCGCTTCCCGTTGGATTCCCGTGGGGGACGCTCACCGTTAACGTCGCCGGGAGTTTCGCGCTCGGGGTGCTCCTCTACGAAGCGCATCTGACCGACCTGCTCGCGCCCGAAACCCGACTGGTCGTCGGAACCGGCTTTCTCTCGTCGTTCACGACCTACAGCACCTTCGCGGTGCAGACCGCGAGTCTGTCGCCGATGGTCGCCGTCGCGAACGTCGGTGCGAACTACGTTCTCGGAATTCTGGCCGTGCTTTTGGGTCGCCGAGTCGTGGGAGGTGTCGTCTCCTGAACCCCGCCGTTCTCGTCGGCGTCGGCGGGATGCTCGGCGCGCTGAGTCGCCACTTCGTCGGACAGATGCTTCCGGGCGAGCGCCGGGACACCCTTGCGGTGAACGTCCTCGGAAGTTTCGCGCTCGGCGCGCTGACCGCTGGTATGACGAAAAACGCCGCACTGCTCACGATGTTCGGCACCGGATTTTGCGGCGCATTTACCACGTTTTCGAGCTTCGCCTTCGAGACGGTTCGGTTGTACGAGCGCGGCGACCGCCGGGAGGCGGTCGGCAACGCGACGATACATCTCGTCGGAGCGCTCGTCGCGGTCGCGTTAGGCGGGCTCGCGGCGGCGGTTATCTCGGGGTGAGTATCGTCGCCACAGCACGATGGCTGAAGGAGTCAGGAAGATTGCAGTGAGGTACGAGTAGAAGATGCTCAGTGCCGTCACGAGGCCGAACTGCCCGAGCACTGGCGTGATTGCGAGGACGAGAATCCCGGTTCCGGCGGTCGTCGTGAGCATGCTTCCCGTCAGCGCGCCACCGGTTCCGCGAACGGTTCGGGTGAGCGCGTCGAACAGGTCTCCGTCGCCTTTTCCGTTTCCGTGAATTTCGTACTCGTCCGTGAATCGGTGGACGACGTGGGCGGAGTAGTCCACGCCTAGCCCGAGCGCGATTGCGAGGACGGTCGCGGTCAGCGCGTTGAACGGAATCCCGAGCAGTCGCATCGTCCCGGCGAGCAGGGACACCGCCACGACGATTGGAAAGAGGTTAACGAGACCGAATGCGGCACGCCCGACGAGGATACGATAGAGAATCACGAGGAAAATCGCGGTCGCCGCCAGCGCCGTCACGAGACTTCGAATTGCGGAGGCGAAGATGGTGTCGGCGATGGCTTGGAAGACGATGATTTCGCCGGTTGCGACGGCGTCGAAACGATAGCGGTCGGCGACGGTTCGGGCGTCTCTGGTAATCGCGTCCTGTGCGGCTCCGCTCTTGGTTGAGTAGATAACCTGCGTGCTTCGCTCGTCTTCCGAGATGAATTCGAGTGCGCGGTCGCGGGCAGGTGAGGAGAGCAGTCGGTCGTAGATTAGCTCTAAGTTGTCGTCGGGAACGCCGTCGTCGTCGATGTCGTTTCGCTCGACGAGTCGGCGAAACGACTCCGACTGTTGGCTGTAGGCTTGAATGACCGTGATGATGCTCTCGTTCTCCGCCTGCCGGTCGGACGCGAGGAAGGAGTCGGGCGGATTTCGGTTGGCGTGCTGAATCGATTCGAGGGCGTAATCCTCGCGTAACGGACCTTCGACGTACACCGTCACGGTATCTTCCTCGGCGGAGGCGAACTTCGCCTCCAGAAAGTTCGTGAGTTCGGTGACGGTGTACGTCTCCGGCGCGAACGGTTCGGGAAGTACTTCGAGATATGCGGGCGTCTCTTCGGGTGGCAAGAAATCCTCGTTGGAGAACGACGTGTCGATGCCGGTCGCGTAGACGCCCGAAACGACCGTCAGGACGAGTGCGAGCGCGACGACGACGGTGGCACCTCTGCGCGCGATGGTAACACTGCTGGACAAGGCCCGCCCCAACAGAGACCCTTCCTCGCCGAGCGGTCGTTCCCCGAACGTCGGCAGGTCGAGTCGAACGCGAAGGTCGTCGCTGGCGACCTTCGCCGAGGGAAGGAAGATGCCGAAGATGAGGAACGTGAAGACGATGCCGATGGCCGCAACCACCCCGAACTCCCGAATCGGTTGGAGGCGACTCGTCACGTTCGACCCGAACCCGAGCACCGTGGTTCCGGTCACGATGAAGAACGCGACGAGCAGTTGGTCGGTCGTGCGCCGCATCGACGATCTTACTCCCCAACCGGCGACTCGCTCCTCGCGATAGCGGTTGATGGTGTGAATACCGTAATCGATGCCGACCGCGAGCAGGA
The DNA here is from genome assembly GCA_964399275.1 of uncultured Haladaptatus sp. Lineage (GTDB taxonomy): Archaea > Halobacteriota > Halobacteria > Halobacteriales > Haladaptataceae > Haladaptatus. The sequence continues at coordinate 8,694 of CAYNQM010000038.1, read as the reverse complement.
GGGGCGGGACGGCGACCAGCAGTTGCGTGAACGGAATACCGACGATTCCCATGAATCCCAGCGTCCAGATGATGGTCATCACCAGCGAAACGACTCCCAGAACGAGGTCGATAGGGTCGCGGTAGGCGAACAGCAGGAAGACGAATATCAAAACCCCGGCGGCGGGAACGACGATGATGAGCGAATCGAAGGTGACGCTGGACAACTCCGCCGTGATGATACCGCTCCCGAACAGCCGAATGTCGCTATCCACCGACTGGACGACCGATTGGGAACGAATCTGCATCCTCGCGATCGGGTCGGTTTCGGCGTCTGCTTCCGCCCCTGCTTCCTGCGAAATCCCCCGCGGAATGGCGTGTTCCACAATCCCGATGGTCGCCGAGGCAGAGGCAGACCGCCGATTGAAATCCTTGCTGAGCAGTGCGCGAAACTGCGGATTCGTCGCCGACCGGCGAACTGCGTTCTCTACTTCGGTCGGGGTCGCCCGCTCTAGCGTGCGGATCTGGGCTTCCAGCGTCGTCGCGTTCGGGTCGAGCGTCTGCGCGACGATGCCCGCGGCGCTCACCGTCGATGCGACGCGCAGTTCCTCCCGCTCTTCGAGCCGATATTGCGCCGTCAGCATCGCCACCAATTCCGGCTTCGAGAGCACGTTTCGACCGCTTTGAATAAGTTGCGTGCTCCCGTTTTCCGGTTCGAACGGCTGTGTGAAGTCCCGGTTCACGGCGTCGAACGCCTCCTGTTCCGGACTGTCCTCCGTGAACTCGCTCGTTCCGGCCTCGGTTGAAACCTGTGTCAGTCCGCCAGCGAAGACGAGCGTCGAGACGAGAAAGACAAGGAGTACGGTCTTTGAGCGCCCGACAATCCATTCGTCGGCGCGGTCGATGAGCGCTTGGTAATCAACCACCCCGCCACCTCCGGAACACCACGACGCCGCCGACGCCGAGCAGGAGACCGACGACGAGAAGGAGAGTGAGACTGCTACTCACGACCGAGAGAATGCCGTTCCCTTCCGGTTCGCCGACTCGAACGGGTACCTCGTAGGTGTCGGACAGTTTGCTCTCACCGTCCGGCGTTTCGTACTGGAAGTCGAGCGACATCGGATAGGTTCCGGTTAGCGTCCCGCCGTCCGCGCTGACGCGGAACGAGATGGTCGCCGATTCGTTCGGCTCCAGTTTCGGGACGAACGCTTGGTTGTCGTCGAGCGTGAGCGGACTGTCCACGAACCCCTGCGCGTCGATATTTCGGAGCGTCCGGTCGTCGTTGTTCGTGATGACGAGGCTGACGGTCGCGCTCGACCCGGTTTCCACAGTTGCCTGCTGTTGCCTGACGACGAACTCGTCTTTCTGCGGTGCGACGCGCACCGCGGTTTCCAGCGGCTTGCTCTGCCGCGAGTCGCCGTCCTGATTTTGGTAGCGGACGACGAACGAAAACTGGCGCGGCCCGCTGTCTGCGCTGTCGCTCACGTCGATTCGGTATCGAACGCGCTCCGACTCGCCCGAGTCGAGGGTTCCGAGGGCGTACTCCGTTTCTCGCGGAAAGACGTTCTCTCCCTGCGATTGAAGCACGAGCACCGCATTCGGCGCGGATTGCGGCCCTTCGTTCGTGACCGTCCCCGTCACCACTCCCTCGTCGCTGACGCGGAGCGTGCTGTTCACGTCGCTCAGCGCGAACGACTGCTCCGGGGCGGGAATGATGCCGATGAGTTTGGACTCGGTTCGGCTCCGCGACCCATTTTCCCGATACGATATGGAAATGCTGAACGGATAGCTCCCGCCGACGGTGTCGTTGCTCGCCGTCACCTGATACTCGACCCGCACGTCCTCGTCGGTCGCCCATTCGTTGACGAACTGGCTAGCGTTTCGACCCTCTCCGAGTCGAAGTTGGTCGTTCTGCGATTGCAAGGATATGACGGCGTCGCTCACGTCCCGCCCCGTATTTTCGAGGGTGAGCGAAATCGTTCCGGTGTCCCCCGCCTGCACGTTCGAAGAGGTGTCCGTCACCTCGAATCGCTCTAACCGGATTTCCTCCGTCGGTCGGATGTCGAACGTGTATGGTCCGGCCCGTTCCCGAGAGCCGTCTTCGGTGGTGTACGAGATGAACGCCTGAAACGGATAGCTCCGAATCTCCGCGAACTCCTCCGCGAGCAGGTTGTACGTGACGGTTCGCCGTTCGCCAGCAGACCAGTTGCCGACCGACTGACTGGCGTTCTGCGAGTCACCGAACCTGATGCTCTCGTTCGGCGACTGCACCGCAATACGTGCGTTCGTCACGTCCTCGCCCGTGTTTTCGAACGTGAGCGAGAGGTCGCCGGTTCCATCGACCGGAACGTTCGATGTCGCGGAGACGAGTTGGAAATCGGCAGTCGCTCCCGCGGTGGTCGTTTGCGTCTGCTGGTTGGCTGTATCGGCGTAGTTCCCGCCGACGGCCGACCCTTGTGCGACGAGCAACACCGCGACGAGAACCCAAACGTGTGACTGGCGGTTCATCAGTATCCCGTCACCCGTCGTTCTCGGTTCGGCGTGAGTACGTAGCAATTCGATACCCTTCGCCCGACGATTGGCGTCATTTCCCTCTTCCCCCAATCCTGTCACGGTAGCATGTGTCGTATAGGTTACTCTCAGTTTCGCCGATTTCTCGCACTTCAGAATTGAGCTCTACACTAACGGTGTATCGCCGTCTCTTCTGGTTTTTCGACTTCGATTGCTAGAGCAAGATGCCCGCCATCGCGTGCGAAAATTCGGGAATCAGCAAGTCAACCAATCCACAGGACGCGGCGAGGCCACCTGAGCCAGCGGTCGGCGAAGGTGGCCGAGCACCGGGGAGGAACGGGGACGCCGCGGGCGGGCGACCGTGCGGTTCCGGTCGCCCGCCCGCATGCGGTTGCGGTATCTGAACCGGCAGTCTCAGAAAAAGAATCACGAAATCCGAAATATCGCCGAAGCGGGGAGCGATGGAGCGGACGCACAAATCCGGACGGTCTTTGGCTCACGACTCGAAACGACTCCGGCGTCGAAGTTCAAACTCCATTTCAGTCGGGGGACGGAAGACGAGGTGTTCGCCCGCCACGCGTGTCTTTGCTCGGGCGCTCGCTCGTGACGCTCCACTGCCGAATTTCGTGACCTCAGTCGTCAGCGTACTCGCGGAGCGTCTGTTCGACCACCTGCTTTCGGAGTCCGAGGACGGTCAGCACCGTCCTCGCCTCGTCCGCGCTGAGGTCGTAGCAGTCGAAGACCGCGGCGTCTAGTTTGGCCTGCCGTTCCCGGAGCGCGTTTTCTATCGTCACGATGTCGATTGGGCCGGGGTACGCTCGCTCTTTTTCGTCTCGCGTTTCGAATTCGTGCTCGACTTCGCTAACGACGTTCGCCGCTCGCTCCGCCGTGTCCGGACGCAGTATCGACACCGTGGTCTTCTGGAGAATGTCGTCCAATCGCTCGACTCGCGCCCGCGAGTCGAACAACTCCTTCACCGCAAGATACACCATCTGAAGTAGTGCCCTGTTCTGGAACCGTATCCGGTAGATTTCCTCTTCGACGCGCGCGTCGATGCCGTAGATTCTGAGCACCGGTGCGTCCGAATCTCCTTCCACCGAAAACTCGGAAAACTCCCGTTTTAGCACTTCTTCGTCACTGTCGGGGTAACACGACACGTCGTCCGACCACGTCTTGGTGTGCTCTCCGCGCTGAATCCGCTCTCTGTCGTTTTCGAGGATTGTTGCGAGGCTTCGCTCTCTTGTCTGTCGATTCTCGCTTTTCTTCCGCCACGTCTTTCGGAACTCGTGTTTCGCCTCCGAGAGCAGTTGCAGCTGCTCGACGTGAGGCGTGAGCGCGTCCGATGCCGTCACCGACAGCCCTCGCAGTTGCGTAAGCGAAACGCGGGGGAACAAGTTCTGTCCCATCTTCTCTCCTTTGACCAACGATTGGAGGTAGAGCAGACGACTGTTCAGTAGGCCGAGCAACTGCTCGTAGCTGATTTCGTCGCTCGTCCCGTCGGTCAGCCGTATCGAGATGACCGACTTCGGAAACAGCAGTTCCGTCTCGGACATCGTCGCCACCAAACCGATTTTCGCCTCCGACGGCACCTCCCGGAGCAGTATCTTGCGTCCGTTCAGGAACTCCGCGGGCGGGATTCTGAAAAACTCCGGCGACGTGTCCACGTAGTTCCCCTCGCTCGTGTCCAGATAGTATCGACTGAGCGCGGCGGAGCGCGTGTCGAGCACGTAGTCTTCGTTTTCCCTCCGGTTCGAGTGAAACACCTCGTTCTCGATTTCGTCTTCGGTGTGGACACCCTTGTGATAGAGTTGATAGCCGACAGTCACGTCCGCGATGTCGCTGAGCACCGCCGAACTTCGCTCCATCTTGGCACTGATCGCTTTCTCTTCCTGCCCGACGTAGAGATTGACGCGATATTCGTCCGCTTCGATGTCGTCCGTCGAAACCGTTCGCAACCGGGAGAAGTTCCCGTCCGTGCCCAGATTCCCCACCGGAATCTCGGCATCCTCCGTCTCGTCGTTCGCTTCCTCGCTCAGGCTCGGCTTTGCTCGCGTGTCGAGTCGGAACGTGACGATGTTCTGTGACACGCCCTCGAAGGCGGAATCGGGAACGAACGCGACCTGCTCGACGCTGGTGGTGTGGAGAATCTCGTCGCGGAGCGACGCCGCACCCGGAATCAAAAACCACGTGTTCGGCGTCACCATCCCCATCGTTCCGTCGCACAGTGCGACACACTTCTCGATGAAAAAGCGGTACAAATCGGGCTGGCCGGACTGCAGTTCGTAGGTCTCGTCGAGGCACGCTTTGATACCTTCTTTACCCTCTATTTTCCACGGCGGATTGCCGACGATGCAGTCGAAGCCGCCACCGTCCTCGAAGACGTGCCAGAACTGCAACGGCCAGTAAAACGGCTTCGTCGCGTCCGTTACGTCCTCCGGAAAGGTCTCGTCCGCGATGGTCGCTTCGAACTCGCGGTCGAGTCCCGCGCGCACGTCCGACACCAGCGCGGTTGCTTCCGGCAAACTCGTCTCGCTCGTGGGGTCATCCAGATACTCCGCCCGAAGTCGCAGTATCTCGTCCAATTCGTCGGCGAACCGCTTCCGGAGAACGTCGCTCGTTCGTGCTTCCGGGAGGCCGACGAGCGAATCGCCGTGTCCGAGATTCAACTCCAGACTCGGGAGACTGTACTCCGGTATCTCGCTGTATCGATACGCCTCCGGATTCCGCTTTATCGCTTCGAGCCAGACGTTGAGCTTTGCCACGTCCAATGCGCGCCCGTCCAAGTCCACGCCGTGAACGTGGCGGACGACGATTTTCGAGGTCAGTTCGCGCTCGTTCCGCGAGAGCGTTCCTCGGTCGTCCTCCGAATAGCCGAGCGTCCGCTGTATCTCCGTCAACTTCTTGACGGTCTCTCTTCCCTTTTCCCCTCTTCCCACTTCATTCGTACTCAGCGTCCCGTCTTCGAACTGCTGTACGAAATCTTTCCGCTCCGACAATCGATCGAAGAGCGCGTCGTACTCGTCGTAAATCGCACTGAACGCCTTGACTAAGAAGGAACCCGCCCCACACGCCGGGTCGAGCACCCGAATCGTGACGAACTCCTCGGCGAGTTCGTGCGCTTGTTCCCACTCCTCGTCCTCGATAGCGTCCAGCAGTCGGTCGGCCACGTCGGCGAATCGCTCGCTGACGACCTCCTCCACGATGCTCTGGGAGACGTATCTTGGGGTGTAGTAGATTCCTTGCTCTTTCCTGATTTCCGCCAGATATGTCTCGTACGCCTTGCCGAAAATGTCCTCGTCTATCTGCTTGTAGTCGTAGTTCGTGATTCCCTTTTGGGTCGTCTCCTTCTGCCACTCTTCCAGCCCGAGGACGATACCCAACGCGTCGTAAAATCGCTCGACGTTTTCGTGCGTCGTCTCGATGCTATCGTAGATGTTCCTTTCGAACAGTTCCGTGCCGGTGTAGGTGTGGAACAACTCGTTGACCTCGGAGCAGAACTCGTCCAAGACGCGCTCCTTTCCGACGTGTTTCCATCTCCGCTCGGTGGAGTTCCACGTCTCCTGAAGCCACTGAAAATCGACGACTGAGTGGTCGTCCAACGTCTGTATGAAGATGCATTTGTTGACGAGGTTGACGATGCGCTCGGTTGTCTCGCTCTCATCGCTCTCGAACTCGATGTCGCCGAGCTTGGACACCCAGTCGTTCAGACTGCCGAAAAACTTCTCGTCCAAGTCGCTTCGGCTGTTTCGCTCCTGCAATCGTCGCAGATAATCTCGGAGGTTGGTTCCCTGCCCGAACTCCGAAACGAACTCCTCGAACGCTATCGGCTCGTCGTGAATCGGCTCCGGAGACTTGCGGCTGAAACAGTACCACGTCTTGAGGTTCGTGACTATCAGAAACTCGTTGTCCGTCCGGTACTTCTCGATTCGCTCTCGGTGGTCTCTCCACTCTAACTCCCGCTGAACCAAGCTGACGATTTCGCCGTCGCCGTCCTGCCTCTGCTCGAACAGGGACTTCAACTCCAAGAGCATTGGCGGCGCCCCCGTGATTTCGTAGTCGAGGTAGCCGTTTTGGCTCGTCGTCACCGCCGGGTTGATTCGCCCGAAAAAGAAGTTGGCCAACACCGACGACGCCCCCGCCATTAGTTCCTCTCGGAGCACGCTTTCGGGTGCCTCACCGTCGCGCAGATTTCGGAGGTATTGAGCCACTTCGTCGCTCTCCAACTGCTCCGCAACGCTGTTTACCTCCCCAATTTCGATAGCGTCAATAGCAGAAATCGTCTCGAAATCACGTATAACTGCATCTAGATGCTCCATTTCCTGTGCAGAGAGACGATCTGACATAGACGAACCGACCGACTCTGTTGGTATTAATCATGGGGTCAGAACGATGGAAACGCTTCGTTCGTGAGTTAGAAGTTGAAAAAGCGCCCGAGGCGGGACTGAGCAAACGGCGGTTCGTTTGCGAGGGCCGAAAGACGCTCCGCGTCTTTCGGGATTTGAACCGGAGCAAGACATTCCTGCTCACTGCGTTGCGCGGGCTGTGCCTTGCAGGATTCAAATCCCTGAGGGGTACACGATGACGAGCACACGCTACGCGGTGCTCGCCAGAATTGTTCGCGTAAAAGACGCCCGAGGCGGGATTTGAACCCGCGTCACAACCGTGACAGGGTTGTATGATGGGCCACTACACCACCCGGGCCTTGAACGCAACTACATCTTCTGCCCGCCATTATTAAGGGGTGTCGATTTCGTCGTTCTTTGATAGAGGGTGACGTGACGGGATGCAGAAATTCACCCGAACATCCGCGAAATCGTGTACTCGCTCGCCCAGTTGATGTTCGACGTAGGTGCTTTCGGATGGGTTTCTTCCACTCGCAACCGCATCTCCCCGTTTCCAGTTTCCTCGATAGGAATCCAGTAAACCACATCAGTTTTCCGGGAATTGATCGCATCGGTGTCGATTTACTCCGCAGTGTACTCCGCATTGACGCGCCCATCTGCACCACTGTTGAGATGTAGAGATTGAATCGAACCGAGCTATTCACCCAACTTCCGGTTTTACATTGGTCGATAGAGGTCGTCATCGTCAACGACGAGGTCGTAACGGTCACTGTCTCCGAACGGAACCGAAACCGACACGCCGAACGTCATCAGTCTGCTCAGAATTACTGCCTCCGTTTCGTCTCCTTTTCTTGATGCGTTCATACCGATACTGCCGGTCTTGCGTCGGCTTCCCTTTTGAATGTACGCCTCGCCGAAGATAGAACTCGATACAGAAGCGACTCGCTCGTGGATTCAAATTTGAAAAAGCGCCCGAGGCGGGATTTGAACCCGCGTCACAACCGTGACAGGGTTGTATGATGGGCCACTACACCACCCGGGCTTTCGAACGCGTTTCCTCCTTTCTGGCTTGTACGCTTAAGGCTTTCCAAACGCAAGCAGCCTCTATGGGATTGTGTTGTGTTAACTCTTCTCATCGGCCCAAATCATTTATACCAGAACGGAGTAGATACTGGTGTTAGAGAATTGCCCGCACGGTGGTGCGGGGTGCGATAGCCGGGCGTGTGCGCGCTACTTAGCAAGTCTTAAATGAGTGCCGCCAGTAATACCCTGTAGTATCTCGTGATAGCCATTTCTCCCGCTGGTCAGAAAATCGCGCACACATGGTAGACGTAAGCCAACACAAGATGGTTCCGGAGCACTCCGTCGTTGACGAGGGCGAACTCGACGAAGTGCTTACGGAGTACGAAATCAAGAGCACAGACTTGCCAAAAATCAAGCGAACGGACCCCGCGTTGCCCGACGACGCAGAAGTCGGCGACGTCATCAAAATCGTCCGAGACTCACGAACGACTGACAGGGCAGTCGTTTATCGACTCGTGGTGGAATAATGCAACGGGAAGACAGACGCGCACTATCGAGACAGTATTTCTCGAAAGAACGACTCGCAGAGCATCACTACCGCTCGTTCAACTCCTTCCTGACTCGCGGCATGCAGGAAGTTGTGACCGAGAAGGGCACTATCGACACGGACATCGGCGACAAAGAGGGCGAAGAACCGGTGTTCGTGGAACTCGGCGACGTTCGCGTGGTCACTCCGCGCGTACGTGAAGCGGACGGGAGCGAGGAGCTCCTCTACCCGCAGGAGGCGCGCCTCCGCAACATCACCTACGCCGCGCCGGTGTTCATGGAGATGTCCATCG
>CAYNQM010000037.1:20633-25509 GCA_964399275.1 uncultured Haladaptatus sp. | reverse complement strand
TTGGTATTTAAAATCTCGTGAACTCGTCAGACTATCCCTCGAATCCCTCTTCGAATCGAAACGTGCCGTCTCGCTGCACAACTTCGCCATCGACTTCGATGAACGACTCTTCGCTCATATCGACAATCATGTCGAGGTGCGTCGCGCTCTCGTTGAACGGTTGGCCCTCCGGCACGGTCTGGCGAATGGCTTTCCCGATGGCGAGGTGGATGGTGTCCCCCATCTTCTCGTCGAACAGCATGTTGTAGGTGAAGCGGTCGATGTCGCGGTTCATGCCGATGCCGAGTTCACCGAGTCGGCGTGCACCCTCGTCTGTGTCGAGGACGCCGGTAAGCACGTCTTCGTTCTTCTCGGCACTGTGTTCCACTACTTCACCGTCTTCGAATCGGAGCCACGCGCCCTCGATTTCCCGACCCTTTCGCACGAGCGGATTGTCGAACAGCACTTCCCCTTCGACCGAATCGGGCATGGGCGCGGTGAACACCTCGCCACCGGGCAGATTCTTCTCGCCGTAGTCGTTGACGGTCTTCATGCCATCGACGCTCATCGTGATGTCGGTGGTGTCGCCCGAGACGATGCGAACCTCGTCTGCAGGGTCTAAGATTTCGACCATCTGCTGTTGGAACTCGCGCTGTTCGTCCCAGTCCTTGTTCACCGCGCCGTAGACGAACTCTTCGTACGCCTCGGTGCTCATCTCGGCCAGTTGTGCCTCGCCGGGTGCGGGGAACTGCGTGCCGACCCATCGCTTGCCCATCCGTTCCTGATGAATCGGGGCGTTGGCGGTGGCCTGCGCGGCGGCCTTTTCTGGCGGGACGTCGCTGGTCTCCGCCGTATTCCGCGCTCCTTTGACGATGATGACCGCATCGGTCTCCTCCATCTCCGCGAGCGAGTGATTCGGGAGGTCGAAATCGTCCTCGTCACACGCTCGCAAGAAGGCGCGTTCCGCCCGCGCGCTTCGCATCGAGATCGAGGGGTTCGCCCCCCGTTCGCCGAGTTTCTCGTAGAGCGCGACGACGAGGTCTTCCGCCAGTGACGGAGCGGAAATTTTGACCGTGTCGCCGTTCTCGACCGAGACCGAATGGTCAACGATGACTTCCGCATGATTACGGATTCGTGGATCCATACCCAAGCTGTGAGCTGGTTGGCTGATAACAGTTTTCAGATTGTCGTCGTTTAGACTCGACCCGTCGTCACGTAGAACGGAACGACCTCAGCGCGCCGATACTCCCCGGCCTGCATCTGTTCGATGACCGACCGCCCCATCTCGCGCCAGTCCGCCCGAAGCGCCTCGTACTCGTCCGAGTCGAGCGAACTGACCAGCGTCTCGCGTCTGTCCGCCAGCGCGTCCGCGGTCGCTTTTCGCTTCGCGGTTTCGAGGTCGGTTGCCGAGTACGGCGGTTCGACCGTCTTCGCGTGGTGGTGAGCGCGAGTCGAGGTTTCGCCGAGACCGACCGCGCGAAACGCTTCGCGGGTTCCCTCGCCACCGAGAGCGACGTTCGTGTCCACGCCTTCGACGTAGGCCTCGCGGGCAGAGCGCGACAGTTCGCGCTCCGCCGAAACCGTCGATTCCACTGCGACCTCCGAGTTGTCGGGTTCGATGGCCGCCACGAGGTCGGACGAGACGCGAGCGAACTCCCGCACCGCACGCTCCGGGTCGGGCAGGTTGATGAGCAGTGCCTGACAGACGACGAGGTCGAAACTGTCGTCCGGAAACGGAAGACGGTGGGCGTCGCCGCCGACCACGGAAATGTGTTCCCCTGCGACCTCCAGCAGTCGCGGGTCGGCGTCCGTCCCGACCACGTCGCCCGGCGTTTCTTCGGCCAGAACGCGGGCGAGTTCGCCGGTACCACAGCCAACATCTAGCACGCGCTGACGGATGTCGAGTTCGAGGTCGGCGAGGGCTTCGCGGGACTCCCACATCCCCTCCCTCGTTCGTCGTAGATAGTCGGCGGAGAACTCTCGCACACCTGATTCCTCGGGTCGAGATTCGGACGGGAACGGGAAAAACGGGGCGGTCTTCGGTCGGGGCGGTCAGTTACCGCGATACCAAGGTTGATAGCCGAAAACAGGCCTACGGTGAAACAGTGTCCTCTCCACGTGCAGATTTCCGCTCCGGAATCAGAGTCTCCCTTCCGATTCTGCTCGGTGTCGTTCCGTTCGGCATGGTCGCAGGCGTCGCCGCAATAAACGCCGGAATACCGGCGATGCAGGCGGTTGCGATGTCCGTCTTCATCTTCGCAGGAGCGTCACAACTCGTCGCCGCAGACCTCATCGGGCGGAGTGCACCCGCCGTCGTCGTCGTGCTGACCGTCCTCGTCGTCAATCTCCGGATGATGATGTACAGCGCGTCCATCGCGCCGTACTTCAGACGCCAATCCGCGCGGTGGCGGGCGGGGCTGGCGTATCTGCTCACCGACCAAGCCTACGCGGTCTCGCTGATAGAGTTCGAACAGAACGAGGCGACGAGTCGGCGCTGGTACTACCTCGGCGTCGGTCTCTCCCTCTGGGTGACGTGGCAGATAGCCACCGTCGCCGGAATCGTCCTCGGCGCAAGCGTTCCCGGAGGGTGGCGACTCGAATTTGCGGTTCCGCTCGTCTTCCTCGCGGTGCTCGTCCCGAGCATCACCGACCGCGCGACAACAGTCGCGGCAGTCGTCGGTGGAGTGACTGCCGTCGCGGCCAACGGACTGCCGTTCAACCTCGGACTGCTGACGGCCGCAGTCGTCGGAATCGCCGCTGGCCTGCTGGTCGAGGAGGTGGCCTGAATGCCCCAAACCGAGTTCGGCCCGGCGATGCTGTGGCTCATCATTCTCGCCGCGGGCGTCGGAACCTACGCGATTCGACTGTCATTCATCGCCTTTTTCGGGCGACTGGAGGACGTTCCGGAGCGCGTCGAGCAGGCGCTTCGGTTCGTTCCCGCGGCGGTGCTGTCGGCGCTGGTCGTCCCGCAGTTCGTCTACAGCGACGGTGCCATCGCGCTCTCGGTGGACAACCTCCGGTTGTTTTCGGGGGCGGTAGCGGTGGCCGTGGCGTGGAAGACCGAGGACATTCTGGCGACGTTGGTCGCCGGAATGGGCGCGCTGTGGCTGTTGAGTTTTCTCTTCGCCTGAGTCGAATCCTCGTCGTTCGCGGTTGTCGTTACTGTCCCTGTAGCGAGCGTCGAATCGTCACGGCGATTGCGACGACGATACAGATGCCCGCAACGACCGCGACGGCGGGATTCCCCGTCGATTCGAACCGCCAGTCGAAGACGGTGAAGCCGACGAAACCGACGACGAACGCCAGCAAGCCGACGAGTTGGAGGGCTTTGGATTGGGAACGCATAGTCGAGAATTGTTCGTATGGCTACAAAAATGTTGGGGGCGAGACGATTCGTCGCTTACTCCTCGCGCAGTTCTCTGACGCGGTCGATGTTCCACGCGAAGCCTTTTCCGTTCTCGGTCGGGGTTTCGAGGACGAGTGGCACGTCTTCGAGTTCGGGATGGTTGATGAGCGTCTCCATCCCTTCCTCGCCGATGAGACCTTTGCCGATGTGAGCGTGTTCGTCCTTGTTCGTGCCGCACTCGTGTTTCGAGTCGTTCAGGTGGATGCACTGGAGGTGTTCCAAGCCGACGATCTCGTCGAACTCGTCGATGGCACCCTCGACGCCTTCGCGTGTCGAGAGGTCGTAGCCCGCGGCGAACGCGTGGGCCGTGTCGATGCAAACGTCGAGGTCTTGGTCGGAGTCGGCGAGCACCTGCGCGAGGTGTTCGAAGTCGCCGCCGAGTTTCGTCCCGCTTCCGGCGTCGCTCTCGATGAGCACCGTGACGCCGTCCGGAATGTCTAGTTCGTCCAGCGCGCTGGCGGCGTTTTCGAGGCCGCCTTCGACGCCCGCGCCGGTGTGGGCACCGAGATGGACGTTGACGTATTCGATGTCGAGTTTGTCGGCGGCATCGACTTCCTTCTGCATGCTCTCGATGGACTTCTCGCGAAGGTCGTCTTTCGGCGTACAGAGGTTGACGAGATACGATGAGTGTATGACCCACGGACCGTCGAGTTTCTCGTCGGTTTCGGCTTTGAACAGGTCGGCTTCCTCGTCGCTGATGTCCGGATGTTGCCACACCTGCGGCGAGGTCGTGAATATCTGCCCACAGTTGCCGCCGAAGGCGACCTGCCGACAGACGGCGTTGGCGATGTTGTCGTGCGGTGGTTTCGAATCGTCGCTCGAAACCTTCGAACTGGAGATGGAAACGTGTGCTCCGACTCGCATATTCGCCGACTCGTAACCTGGAGTCAAATGTACTTCGAAGCGTGTCCGAATTCTTATTCCAATTCCGTGGGCGATTCTCGCATGCCGGATTCAGGTGGCTTATCGGTCGGTGACGACGATCCCGAGTTCAGCGCGCCACTCGTCACTCCGAAGTGGAAAGTCGAGGGAACGTCGCTCTCGTCACTGCTCGCGGACAGTCCCGTGCTGTTGTCGTTTTACACGAGCGATTTTGGTTCGGACTGCATCAGCGAATGGTGCTCGTTCCGGGATTACGACTGGTTCTCCAGTAGCGACCAAGTGCAAGTCGTCGGCATCAGCACGACGATGGACACGCCCCACTCGGCAAAATTCACAAAACAGTGCTGAACCCGTTCGGCACCGAACCGGAAACGTTCGGGTTCTAAAATTCAGGCAGTCGGGTCTTCGCGCTGTCTCGTCCACGAATCGCTCTCGAACTTTTCCCGTGCGTGGTCGCGCGCACGAGAGAATTCGTCGTCCGTCCACGACCCGTCGTCCGCGTCACCCCAGTCACCGAGCGCGGATTCGACCGCACTGACGGCGTCCCCGCGGTCGATGCTGACCTGTTCGTTTATCGTCGTCACGCGCTCGTGGAACGTCTCCGGAGTG
>CAYNQM010000037.1:20287-20623 GCA_964399275.1 uncultured Haladaptatus sp. | reverse complement strand
AGTGGTTTCCGGATTCGAAAACGTCGAGAGGTGGCGCTCCGCGTCGAGGGCGAACTTCAGCGACCCGTGCTGAATGACGGCGTCTTTTCGCCGATACTGGGCGTTGCCGCTGATTTTTCGCCCTCTCGACACCACGTCGTGGGCCGGATGGAGTTCGCGGAGATAACACGCCGGGTGGTGGATGACTGGTAGTTTCTCCTCCGTGAACTGCGCATCGACACCCATGCGCTCGAACGCGTCGAAAACGGGCGTACAGAGCAGTTCGTAGGTTTCCATCAGACTACCGGGCAGTTCGTCGGCAGGTGCGACGATGGAGTAGGAGATGTCACCGTAGTT
>CAYNQM010000037.1:16891-20277 GCA_964399275.1 uncultured Haladaptatus sp. | reverse complement strand
GTCGTGATAGATGCCGCCGCCGCCGGTCGGCCGCCGGGTGACGGTGATTCCTTCGTCCTCGCAGAACTGCCAGTCCACAGTTTCGGGTTCCTGACGATAGCCGAGCGACAGCGTGCTCGGTTCCCAGCGATAGACGCGGAGGGTTCGCGGGCCGCCCGTTGCCGCTGTTTCCGCCGCGATTTCGTCCAGTGCCATGTTCAGCGGGCCGTCCCACGACTCTTCTCGAATCAGCCGCCAGTCCCTATCCGCCAGCGTCATGGCTCACCGTTGGGAGGGCCGGGGCAAAGCGATTGCGGACGAGAGAGTAACGATGAAATGATAAGTATTTAGAGAGGAAATCCCACAGCGAGACAGCAGGAACACGACGAATCAGCGGAGCAACTCGACCTGTCGCTGTTCGGTCCACATCGACAGACCGAGCAAGGTCGCGGACGAACTCGTCGATTTCGCGGACGAATCCGGCACCCCTGACGTGCTGTTCGTCGAATATCCGCGAGATTTGTCGATTCGGACGATTGCATTCGCGCTGGTGAAAAATCCGCTCGCCCTCGTCGGAACGGCGTTTACTTCGTCCTCTCCGTTCTACGTGTTCGGTTTTCTGCTGATGGTGTTGACGAACCGGAGACAGTGAGTCGGAGATTTGGTGGCGAACACCCTCGTCGTGAAGGTGTATCCGAGACAATTAGTACAACCAGCTAAGTATTTCGCCGTCGTAACATTTTCTATGCGTCTCGTGCAGGTGCTCGTCCCACGCGGCAAACGAGACGCCGTCCTCGACGCGCTGGACGAGGAGGGGGTAGATTACGCCGTGTTCGACGAGACGGGGAGGGAAACGTATTCAGCATTGGTGACGTTCCCAGTGCCGCCGAGCGCCGTAGAACCGATTCTCGACCGACTGCGTAGAGTCGGCGTCGAAGAAGATGCGTTCACTATCGTTCTCCAACCGGAAACGGTCGTCTCGAAACGAATCGGAGATCTCAAACACCAGTACACGGGGATAAACATCGCCCGCGAGGAACTGCAAGAGCGAGCGGAGGAGATGGCTCCAGAACTCTCGACGTTCCTCTGGATGACCGTCATCAGCACGGTCATCGCCGCGACCGGACTGCTGTTGGATTCGTCCGCCGTCATCATCGGTGCGATGGTCATCGCGCCGCTGATGGGCCCGGCGATGGCGGCCAGCGTCGGAACCGTGGTTGACGACCCCGAACTGGCTTCGCGAGGAGTGAGATACCAAATCGTCGGGTTGTCCGTCGCCATCGTCAGCGCCGCGCTGTTCGGCCTGCTCATCCAGCAGTCGGTGCTCATCCCGCCCGGCCTCGACATCCGGACGATTCCCGCGATTACCGAGCGATTCACGCCGAACTTCCTGTCGTTACTGCTGGCGCTCGGCGCGGGCGCGGCGGGCGTCATCAGCCTCATGCGTGGTTCGGGGTCGGTACTCGTCGGTGTGATGATTGCCGTCGCGCTGGTTCCACCTGCCGCGACCGTCGGACTCGGCATCGCATGGGGTGAATTCGGCGTCGCACTCGGTGGGAGCGTAAACGTGCTCGTGAACCTGCTGTCCATCAATCT
This sequence comes from uncultured Haladaptatus sp., assembly GCA_964399275.1. Taxonomy (GTDB): domain Archaea; phylum Halobacteriota; class Halobacteria; order Halobacteriales; family Haladaptataceae; genus Haladaptatus. The sequence goes on along the minus strand of CAYNQM010000037.1, from coordinate 18,702 downwards.
CACTGCGCTGGCACTGCTCTGGGTCGCGGGCTATCGCCCCGAAACGATGCGGTCTACCGGAACCGCCAGAGCCAGAACGCTCTCGCGCATCGCAGTCATCGTCCTCGGCATCGCAGTGCTGTCGGTCGGTCTCGGCCTCGTCACATACGCGACGAACCAGACGACCGTTTACCACCACGAAGCGAACAGCGAGGTCAGGGAGTTGTTCGTCGGCCCGCAACCCGAGTATCAGAACTACGAACTCATCGACACGACGGTTACGTACCGGACGCTGGATTTCTACCGGAAGCACCCTGCTCGGGTGCGCGTCGTAGTTGACCCGCGGGGTACGCCACCGCCGAACCTCGCACAGCAGGTAGACGACCGCATCACACAGCGAACGGGGACGGAAACGTCCGTCGAGGTGGTCTTCGTCCAGTCACAGGAGTCGTCGTCGTGGACTGACTAACCATCCGCAGTCGGTAGTCGCGGTTCGACAGCAGTTCGTCGTTCGACGGCGTTCGCGATTCGACAGTCGTTTTTCGGTGACCGAACGATTCGAGTTATGGCTCCGGACTCTCGCCCCGACTCGCAATCCGGCCTGCTCCACCACGTCGAACTGTACGCTTCGGATTTCGAGGCGTCTGCCTCGTTCTGGGGATGGTTGCTCGGCGAACTCGGCTATTCGGTGTATCAGGACTGGGAGGGCGGTCGGTCGTGGAAGCGCGGGCCGACGTACATCGTGCTCGTGCAGGCAGACGAGGAACATCTAGACGAACCGTATCATCGCCGTCGGCCGGGACTGAATCACCTCGCGTTTCACGCCGACTCCCGCCAGCAGGTGGACGACCTGACCGACGAACTGCGGGAGCGCGACGTTCAGATTCTGTACGAGGACGACCATCCCTACGCTGGCGGCGACGACCACTACGCGGTCTACTTCGAAGATCCCGAGCGAATCAAAGTCGAACTCGTCGCGCCGGAGTAGGCTCTTGGCAACGCAAGACTCGGCCCCAAACCTCGGCAAAAGTTAACACGACTGGTCGAGTCACGAGCCGTGGGTGGGAACAGCATGAGCGATTCATCGACACCGGAGTACAGCGCTTTCGTCACGCGGGAGAGTCCGGGGGAGCGAATGAAGTTCGAGGGATGTAACGCGTCCATCACGAACCCGGAACTGAGCGGGAACCGCACACCCACGAAACGCATATCATCTTCATCCGCGGTGGGAGGATGGAGTGGAGCGTCGATGGCGAATCACGGGAAATCGATCCCGGCGACACCGTCGTCACCCCGGCGGAGATGCCGCACCGCCGGAACCGGAGAGCGAACCCGGCGAGAGATAGGCGAGACGTAGGACAAATGCGAGACAGGCGAGACGCGAGTGCGAGACGCTATCGCTCCCGAACGAACGTCTCCATTCTGTTCATAGCCTCCCGGAGGTCGGCCATTCCAGTCGCGTAGGAGACGCGCAGATGGCCTGTGCCACCGTCGCCGAAGACGCTTCCGGGGACGACTGCGACGCCTTGTTCGTGGAGGAGGGTTTCGGCGAACGCTTCGTCGTCGCCGCCACAGTTCGGGAAGGCGTAGAACGCGCCGTTGGCGTCGAAACAGTCCAGACCCATCTCGTCGAACCGAGAGAGGACGAAATTCCGGCGACGGTTGTACTCCTCGCGCATGGACTCGACTTCGTCGTCGCAACTTCGCAGGGCCTCCAGTGCGGCGTGCTGAGCAGTGACAGGCGCTGAGAGCATCGAATACTGGTGAATGCGGTTCATCGCGTCGATGGCCTCCGACGGGCCGAGCGCGTAGCCGAGTCGCAGTCCCGTCAT
>CAYNQM010000037.1:14143-16881 GCA_964399275.1 uncultured Haladaptatus sp. | reverse complement strand
CGAGAAGCCGTTGAACACGATGGTTCGCTCGCGCATTCCCGGCAGGGTGGCAATCGAGGTGTGGTCTCCCTCGTAGGTCAGCGCGGCGTAAATTTCGTCCGAGAGGACGAGCAAATCGTTTTCGCGGACGAACGCCGCGACCTCCGCGAGTTCGTCGCGGGTCATCGTCGCGCCGGTCGGGTTGTTAGGGTAACACAGCACGAGCACCTCGGCGTCCGCCGCCCCCGCCGCTTCGAGCGCGTCACGGGTCAGTACGAACTCGTCGTCCGCGGTGGTCGGAACCGCAAGCGGGTCGCCGCCCGCAAACGAGACGCCCGGAACGTAAGAGATGTACGACGGTTGCGGAACCGCAACTGCGTCGCCGGGATTGACAAGCGCGCGCATGGCGAGGTCGATGGCCTCGCTCGCTCCGGCAGTCACCAGAATCTCGCTATCCGCATCGTACTCCAAATCGTATCGCTGGACGTGGTCGGTAATCGCCTCTCGGAGGTCTCGCCGCCCTCGATTGGCGGTGTAGGACGTTTTCCCGCGCTCCAGCGCGTCGATTGCGGCGGTGCGGGCGGCCCACGGCGCGGAGAAATCCGGCTCTCCGACGCCCAGCGAGATGATGTCGTCTCGCTCCTCCGCGAGTTCGAAGAAGCGGCGAATCCCCGACGGCGGAACTCGTTCGACGCGATCTGCCGGTTTCATGGTGAGACGGAAAGGCGGTCGTCTTCGTCGCGGTCGTCGAACTGGATGCCGCGCTTCTTGTACGTGTCCATCACGAAATGCGTCACCGTCTGGGTGACTTCCGGGATCGGTGCAATCTGTTCCGCGATGAAGTTCGATACGTCGTGCATCGACTCGCCTTGCACGTCGAGTGCGAGATCGTAGTCGCCGCTGACGAGCCTCAGCGACGCCACCTGCGGGAACTTGGCGATGCGGCGGGCGATTTGCTCGTAGCCGGTTTCGCGGTCGAGTTCGACGTTCAACTCGACTTTCGCTTCGACGTGTTCGTCCGAAAGTTGGCTCCAGTCCACGACCGCCTGATACCCACGGACGACGCCCTCGGATTCGAGTTCGCTGAGGAGCGATTCGACGTCCGATTCCGAGAGGCCGGTCTGGCGCGCGATGTCGGTCTTGCTCTCGCGGGCGTTCGAAAGCAGGGCGTTCAGCAGTTCCCGTTTCGGATTCATGAGTTGTCCTGCGGTCGGTGGGTACAAGAATCTGACCGCATATGGCATTTAAATGTCATGAAAGATGCAAAAGATGAAAGTGTAGATTATCGTAGAATAATGTAGAATATTTATATTTAGGGCAGTAACACATCGTATGGCCTCAATCGGTACGGTAGTCTCCAAAACCTGGGATGAGCAAGAAAAGTGGGTAGTGGCATTGGTCTGTGGTATTTCTGCTGGGTTTGGTGCGCTGATTGCAAATATCGTGGTTCCGCATATCGTGGAGTCAACATCCGAACAGGCGATTATTGGTGGACTTTTCGCAGGTGGTGCCGTAGTTATCGGCGTCGTCCTGTTCTCCATCTACAAATATCCACGGTGACACAATTTTCATAGTTGTCACTTTGTCCAACACCCTCCGTGATACACTACGGCATCGATTATTGGTGATTGCTGAATAGTTATTCAGACGTGCAAAGAGCACGAAGTTGCGCACGTAACGTGGCGAAAAATTGATTTGAAAGCTAAAGTGTCGAAGGTGGGTTAGAGGTAGTCCTCGATCTCTTCTCCCAACGAGAGGTGTGGGAACCGGGATCGATTTTGTCCATATCAATGAGTGTGTTGGCGTTTGTAGATGTCCTCGTGTGGTTTTAAATCTCACCCTCGTACTTCTCCCTCGATACTCTCGTCCGTTTCATATCACCGATTTCAGTTTCGACTGACGTTCAAACCGCCTATTTTGACCGAGAGACACTCCGAAACGGCCTTTCGTGTCGTCTAACGTCTCGTCGTTGAAGTGTAGATTTTATATCGCGGTATTTGATTTATGGGCTGCCGAAACGCGCTTTTCCCGACAGCCAATCACGAACCCAATCTGTGGCGCAAGCCCCTTACGCTCCCGACGAGTAGTCGGAGTCGATGGTTCGGAACGTCGCGCCCGAGATGGCCGAGTTGGAGCAATCGGACTTCTACCTGCTCTCCGGCGTCGAACAGGGCATGCGCTTCAGCGAGTGGGTTCAGAAGGAGAAAATCCCGAACTTCTCGCGACTGACAGCCGAGGAAGTGGACTACCGAATCGACCGCTGTCTCGACCGCGAACTCCTCCAGCGCAAGACGATTCAGTACGAAGGATACACCCTGACGTTCGAGGGGTACGACGCGCTTGCGCTTCGGACGTTCGCAGAACGAGATACGATTCAAGGCGTCGGCTCGCCCCTCGGCGTCGGCAAGGAAAGCGACGTGTACGAAGTGCAGTCGTTCCGCCCGCTCGCGCTGAAATACCACCGCGAAGGGTACACGAACTTCCGCGAAGTGATGAAGGAGCGCGATTACACCTCCGACCGAGAGCATGTTTCGTGGCTCTACACCGCTCGAAAAGCGGCCGAGCGCGAGCACGAAGTCCTCGAAACGCTCTATCCGAAGGTGAGCGTTCCTCGGCCAATCGACCACAACCGTCACGCGATCGTGATGGACAAATTCGACGGAACGGAACTAGACCGGATTCGGCTCGGCGAAGACCAGGTCGTCGGCGTACTCGATCTGATCCTTCAAGAGATCGCCGCCGCGTACGCGGCCGGCTAC